>JAZQHQ010000045.1:0-77982 GCA_045540675.1 Alistipes sp.
CCCATACTTCAAGTGAAGGTAACGAACAGAATGACCTTCTTCGAGCATCCTCATATATTTGAGCAATGCTCCGTAATCGTGTTTTTTGCGCATAAAGAAACCCCAAAAGTTTTTTGTCCAAACTTTTGGGGTCACTTCAAACTTGTTAGACACTCCCTTTTATTTGAAGTAGTATAAGATTACTCCGCTGCAACAACCGAGAGAGTGATCTCTGCCTTAACCTCGCGGTGGAGCTTAACAGCAGCCTTGTACTCACCTACGGTGTTGATAGCCTCAACGGTTACATTCTTCTTCTCAACCTCTACGCCCTTCTCTGCGAGAGCAGCAGCGATGTCAGCCGAAGTGATAGTACCGAAGATGCGTCCCTCCTCAGCCTTAACAGCAAACGAGAGTGGAAGATTTGCAATCTTCTCAGCGAGCGCCTGAGCGTCAGCCAAAATCTTAGCGTCCTTGTGAGCACGCTGTTTGAGGTTCTCTGCCAAAACCTTCTTTGCAGAAGCGGTAGCAGCCTTTGCGAAGCCCTGTGGAATGAGGTAGTTGTTCGCATAACCCGGCTTAACAACAACGATGTCGTTAGCGTATCCGAGGTTCTCTACATCCTTAATCAAAATAATCTCCATAGTCTCGCCCTCCTTTATTTCATACAATCGGTTACGAATGGCAAAATTGCGAGGTGACGCGCACGCTTAACAGCCTGAGCAACCTTCTTCTGGAACTTCTGCGAAGTACCGGTCAAACGGCGAGGGAGGATCTTACCCTGCTCGTTGAGGAACTTCTTCAAAAATTCGCCATCCTTGTAATCTACATACTTAATGCCGAGCTTCTTGAAACGGCAATACTTCTTCTTCTTAACATCAACCGATACTGGGTTGAGGTAGCGCAACTCGCCACCCTGATTCATCTCTGCCATAGTTTACTCCTCCTTGTTTTTGTTAGCAAGCTTGGCACGACGCTTCTCAGAGTACTCTACTGCGTACTTGTCCTGCTTGAAAGTTAAGAAACGGATAACTCGCTCATCACGGCGATACTGTGTTTCGAGGGTGTTAATCAACGAGCCCTCGCCGGTGAACTCTACCAAGAAATAGAAACCGGTTGTCTTCTTCTGAATCGAGTATGCAAGCTTCTTCAAGCCCCAATTCTCTACATTCACAATCTGACCACCGTTCTCGGTAATGATTCCCTGGAATTTGTCAGCAACCTCTGCTACCTGAGCCTCAGAGAGCACCGGAGTGACAATGAAAACGGTTTCGTAATTGTTCATAATTGTTTAATTATTAAATGTTTTGTGCTATTTAGCGAGTGCAAAGGTAGAATAAAAAATGCAAAATGCAAAATGCAGCGTGTAAAATTTTACGAAAAAACGCAATTTCTCTCTTAAAAGAGAGTGTAGATATAGTACCAAGCGACAAATCTTCCAAATTTACCGAGGAGCATGAAGAGTGCTGATGGCACAAATTTTACGCGGAAGAAACCGAGCGCAATGGCGAGTAGATCACCGATAAAAGGCACCCACGAGAGGAGTGCTACCCATGCGCCATATTTGTCGATTTTGGCTTTGTGTTTGGCGATGGATTCGGGGTTGGCTCCGAGCTTCTCTATCCACTCCCACTTGCCCATACGACCTATGCCGTATGAGGTAAGACCGCCGAGGAAGTTGCCGATTGTGGCTATGGTGATAACTGCCCAAGGCGAGCCACCAGCAACGAGCATACCTACCAACAGAACATCTGCGCTGAACGGCACAACCGTTGATGCAAGAAACGACCCGATAAAGAGTCCGAAATATCCTAAATCTAATAGCCAATCCATAGCAAGTGCAAAATTAAAAATTAAAAGTTAAAAGTTGATGCAAATATTGCACTTTTTGAAATAAAGAGTTATATTTGCGACACAATCGCAAGGTTGTGTACATATTAGTGAAAGTGTTTTCGCTACTTCTTGTCAGGAAAATTTGGCGATTTTTTTGAAGAACACAAGAATAGGCAATTCACCAATATCACCGTATTTGGTATATCCCTTTATACCATTCGGTGTGGAGTGTTGTTTATTTGTGTTCGGGCCACGCCAAATGCCTCTTGACTGATAAATGAAGATCAACTCCACACTTTCTCATTTTATACATGTTATGGTCTTACTTGGGGTTGGTAAGAGGACAATTGACAGCTTTCTGTGATATGATACAATTGTTTTATGTCGAACCAGAGATATCTTATGTTGAGATATCGGTTGAATTTGGTTTCGGTGCATCATTGGAAGATCCGGACGTGTTACCGGAACAAGATTGGTAAATACTACTTGATTCTTAAATAATTAAACACTAAAAGATAAGTTATGACAAAATTCTTACTTTCGATGTTAATTGCCTTTGCAGCTATTGGTTGTGTTGCTGATACAACCACGGATGTTGCTCCGGTTGTTGAGGCGCCTGAAACTATTACCGTTTCGTTTGATGACGAAGATTCTCGAATAGAACTTAATGAGAATCTCAAAACGGTATGGACAGCGGGTGACCAAGTATCGGTATTTTACAAATCCGATGCAAACGATTGTTTTCAGTTCGATGGAAAAACGGGTGACCGTTCTGGTACTCTAAGTCGAGTATTACAGGGTACTCATACGCAGGAGAGAGACAATATCTCAATTATCTATCCATATAATGCAGAATATAAGTTGATGGGCAATGGAGAGATTTTGGCTAAACTTTCTGCAACACAAAACTATAAAAAAGATAGTTTTGGTGTAGGTTCAAGCCTTATGGTTGCAGAGAGTGAGGAAGCTCAATTTGCATTGAAGAATGTGTGCGGTTGGCTTAAATTACAATTTATAGGTGTGGGTAAAGTACGGAGTATTACGCTTGAAGGAAATAGAGGTGAGCAGGTCGCCGGCAATATCTATGTAAATACGGCAGACGCATCATCAAGACTTCTATATTCCCCATCGGGCGAACTTGGCGATGATGAAGTGGGAGGTTCTCTGATTATCGGTGATAATATCATAAAGAGGGTGACGCTGAACTGTGGCGAAGGTGTTACTTTGAATGGTGAAACTCCAACAAGTTTTTACATAGCTCTTCCTCCGCAAACCTTTGATGAAGGAGTGAAGATCTCTGTTGAGGGGGTTGATGGTAGTATTATTGAGAAATCTACTACAAAAACACTCTCAATTGAGCGTAATAATATCCAACCTATGGCAAGCGTGGAACTTCAATTCCTCTATGTAGATGAAGATGTTCAAATACTTCAAACTCATTATGAGGGTGCTGATATTGCGATAACATTCCCTGCGACTCTCAAAGCAAAAGGTCATCGCATTAAATGGGGCATAACTAATAAAGCGACGATAGGATATAATGGCGTAACAAATATTGTAGATGCAATACATAGGTGTGAAGATGTCTATCCGTGCCTTATAGATGGCGATACAACACTGCACATCAATCATTATAACGCTTATCGCCGTACTGCAAATGGCGAGATAGGTTACTACTATTATTCACATGAGTATGTTAATGGGGAGTATAAAACCATAATGAATGAAGTGTCCGCTGATGATCCTCGTGTAGAAACAGGTGAAGCTACGACAATTCAAAATTATGAATTGTTTACACCTGGAGAACCTCTCGTTTTGATGATGTCGGAAGTGGCTTATGCCGATGGCGCAAATTTGCTGCCGACTATTGATGGTGGCTGGGGTCCTGGTTGGTATTGGTATCCGTATGATTATGAATCGTATCGTACTGCACTTGCAACGAATTCAAATATTGACGCTAATGCCTTCTGGCATGAAGGTGCTTGGTATAAAAAGATTGAGTTTAGATTGCCTGCTCCTTTGCAGTTTGATGGAAGCGTGGAAGTTACTTGCTCGCAACTTACACCAGACGACGGTGTGATTACATTTACTCCTGATAGCAAAACATTTGCCTATATAATAGGTGTATTTGATGATGATTGCACTGACGCAGAAGGAGGATATCAGTACACCGTCAATAAAATTCTAGGCGGAGATGAGAGTCTTATGCAATGGTTGTCAACTTCGCGCGTTGGTTCGTTCTTGGGCTTCCTTTCTCTGTTTGCATCAGATGGGGTACAAGAGCTTAAACTTTCGGAGATATTTTCAAAGGTTAGTCCTGAAATGAAATATCATGTGGTTGTAACGGCAGTTGGAGGAAGTGTCGTTGATGGTAAAGCGGTGTTGGACTTATCTTTGCAAAATTATCAACATATAGAGTTTTCTCTTCCTGATTATACTCTTGATGCTCCTGAACTGATTGTAACCCCTTACGAGTCGTACTCTCCATACAGGGTTAAGTTCAATATCAAGAATGCAGATCTCGGCAACCCTGTGAAGAAGGTGGTATATGCAGCAAACTATACTCGCGACTTCGATAATCACAAGAATGCATACGCGTATACCTATGCAGATGTCATAATGGCAAATGATGATGAATATTGGAATCTTGGAGATGAAGAGATTAACCAAGTGAACTCGGACTACGGTTTTGATGTAGAGTTTGATGTTCGTGAGAATGCAAACTTCACTCTTGCCGTGATGGGTTGGAACATGGAGGGACGTCCAAGCGAGCCTGATAAGGAGGGTTCGAAGGCTGTTGCTGAGGCTCATTCAACCTCTATACCAGCTGCTGATGCACTCGATATGGAGAAGTTGAATAAGTTGAAGGGCGATTGGACTGCAACGGCAACCATCAGAACTCTTAACTATAACACAGGTGAAATCACTCAATCCGAGAAGAAGTGGAAGGTTTCGATTGGGGATTTGAATGCAAATCAAACCCTCGCTGCTGAAGAGTATGCTTTGTTTGAAAGTTATGGTGTGAACAAAGCTATGGCAGACGGATATTTGGCAGAGTTTAATCAACTATCTGCGGATTACAATGCATCTGTTCTTGGACAGAATCGAGTTCTTTGTCAAGGTTGGGACCTTTCGGGAGAGCGTGAAACAAGCACAGCTTCGCCTTGGGATTTATTCTTGATGACCGACTATAACGCTTCGCAAGTTAGTTACCTCTTCCACGACTTCGGTCCGAAATGGTTCTTGCAGACGGATGCCGATGGTAATATATTTGTTCCTGTGAACTATAATGTTGTGCCGCCAATGATGTCGTGGTACAATGGTGTGACGCATTACTTGTGTGGTTGTAATTACGAGAATGCAATCGCAGACTACATCAATCCAAATGCTCCACTTGATGTTCAGTCGGTGGGTATTCCGGTTGAGATTTCGGAGGACGGTAACACTATAATTCTCAAATCTCGTGTTGTGGAGAGTGTAACTCTCTATCCTAATGTTGTTTACGACATGGATCGTGCGCTCTCATTATATTCTCCCTATGTGATTTCGGAGGTGGTTTTAACCAGGGGTTGGAATGAGTCTTCTGTATCTACACTTGCCGCTAAACATTCTATTGGTAACTATGAATCGGGTAAGCGTTTAGTAAATGGCGAAAACTTTAAGACACCTCAAAGACCATACGCAAAGACAGTGTTTCTTCCTAAAACAAAACTTGTGAAAGCTAAACAGGTAGATGCGAAGGCTTTGACTGTTGAACGGCTTAAACAATCTATGCAGGAGTATCTTTATAAAAGGAAACAACTATTTGGTAGAGACTAATTATTGATTAATAGGCGTATATTGCCCGACTGCGATAAGTGGTCGGGCTTTTTTGGCTTATTCTTTGCAAGAATCAGTGCAAAATCGATACAATTATGAGAAAGTTTCTTGCATATTTTATACCTATTCTGCTTGCCTTTGCTGTGGGTGCGCTCGGCTCGTATATTCAGGGTGATGCGCTCAAAGAGTGGTATCCCTACCTCGTAAAATCTCCTGCTACGCCTCCTGCAATCGTCTTTCCGATTGCGTGGAGTATTCTCTATGTTTTAATCGGAGTTTCGGCGGGTACGATGCTTGCAAAGGGCGATATGAGTGTATTAAGGTTGTGGCTACTGCAATTATTGCTCAACTTCTTGTGGAGTGTCTGTTTCTTCGCTTTGCGCAGTCCGTTTATGGGGTTGCTCGTAATTCTTGCCCTTGATGTTGCGGTATTTGCATACATAATTTATACGGCAGGTCGCCGAAGTGTTGCGGCGTGGCTCTTTGTGCCTTATATGTTATGGCTGATATTTGCTACATATTTGAATGGATATATTTACATAAATAACCAAAAACCAAAAGGTAAAATTGCTATGAATGTTGATGTTGTAAAATTCGCATTGCCGGCACTTCCGTATGCTGCCGATGCGCTTGCTCCCGTGATGAGTAAAGAGACTATTGATTATCACTACGGAAAACATTTTAAGACCTATATCGATAATACAAATCGCCTTATTGCGAATACGCCCTACGAAGGTATGGGACTTGAAGAGATTGTCAAAAAATCGGACGGAGCAATCTTTAATAATGCTGCGCAAGCCCTCAATCACAGAATCTATTTTGATGGTATGACACCGTCTCAAACATCTATGCCAAAATCGCTCGAAGAACGCATTGTGCGCGATTTTGGCTCGGTTGAACTGTTCAATAAATCGTTTGCCGATATGGCTGTCGGGCTGTTTGGCTCGGGGTGGGTTTGGCTTGTTGAAGATGACAAGGGAAGGTTGTCGATTGTGCCGACCAAAGACGCGGATAATCCTCTGCGCCACCACCTCAATCCGCTAATGTGTATAGATGTTTGGGAACACGCTTATTACCTCGATTATCAAAATCGTCGAGCCGATTTTATTCGTGAATATATGCGCTTGGTGGATTGGAATAAGGCTGCCTCTCGAATGTCGAAAGTGTAGCATTATGTTCGATTTGTGACATAACAAGAAGGCTCTTGCGGTTTAAGATTGTTCCAGACAAGAGTCTTCTTGTTTTGTGAATATGTATAAAATATGGCATATATTTGGATATGTTATATAACGCCCTGATAATCAATAAAATACCCCCCCCCGATTTTTTCGACAAAAAAGACCGTCTAAATTTGCTATTTAGAGAAAAAATGCTTACATTTGTCGCATATTATAGTGGCAAAATCGGGTGTAAAAAGATTGATTCTCTTTTTGAAAAAAACTGTTAAACCTGTATAATTGGCGATAACTCGCTGTAAATCAGCGTGTTGTATCATCGCCAAAGCCCCTAAGGTGTGCTTATAGGTCAGATTTGTTGCTGCGTATTGCCTTAAAACAAGATAAATTTACCCTCTAAAATTTGGATTATGTTACCAATTGACGCTTCTGCGGTAAAAAGAGATGAAGAACTTAATGATGGTTCTTGTATCAATCTCTATTTTCACGAAGAGTGGGCGGCTTGGATTGCCTATGCTCGTTCGGCATATACCTTGCGATTATTAGCAAAGCGCGGAGATTGTGATTGTATTCGTATATTTTCGGATAGATTGCAAATGCCTTGCACAATGATTAGTGATGGTGTGCTCCAAGCTTTGAAAGCCCATTTCTCTATTTGTTCAGAGGCGAAGCCATTTGGATTAGTGTTGAGGGTAGATGGGTCTTTCTCGGAAAATGATTATATCCATTGGGTAGATAAGATTCGTCAGGCGAAAAGTTTGTCCCATGAAGAGATTGTAACTCCTGTACATGAACTTGTTGCAAAAGATGAGTTTATCCCGGATGGAATGTCTTCTTGGTCGCGCAATGTAAAGCGTGTTAGTGATTGCATATTGGCATTTATTGCCTTGGTGATATTCTCTCCGCTCTTTGCAATATGCTATATTTTCATAAAGAGAGAAGATGGAGGTCCTGCAATCTTTAAGCAGGAGCGTATTGGCCGTTTTGGTCGTCCATTTAATATCTATAAGTTTCGCTCGATGCGTATGGATGCGGAGAAAATGGGTCCACAGTTGAGTCATGCAGGTGGTAGTACAGATCCCCGATTGACCAAGGTTGGTGCGTTTCTTCGTGCGCATCATCTTGATGAACTTCCTCAGTTGTACAATGTCTTTATTGGAGATATGTCTTTTGTCGGACCTCGTCCGGAACGAAAATTCTATATTGATCAAATTTTGGAATATGACAAGCGATATGTCTATCTCTATCAAATTCGTCCGGGTGTAACATCTCCTGCAACGCTCTATAATGGTTATACTGATACCATGGCGAAGATGTTGAGCCGTTTAGAGTGGGATTTATATTATCTCGGTCATCGCTCATGGTGGTTGGATTTGTCGATTTTGTTTAAGACTTTTTGTAGAATAGTTTTCGGTAGAATATTTTAGTTGTAAATTCATGAAAATTGCAGTAGCAGGTACGGGTTATGTGGGAATGTCGATTGCGACATTGCTGGCACAGCACAATGAAGTCGTTGCCGTTGATGTTATTCCCGAAAAGGTCGAGAAGATAAATAATCGTATCTCGCCAATTCAAGACGATTATATCGAGAAATATCTCTCCGAGAAGGAGTTGAATCTTCGAGCAACACTCGATGTAGAGTCGGCATATAAGGATGCCGATTTTGTTGTAATTGCAACTCCGACAAACTACGATAGTCAGAAGAACTTTTTCGATACTTCGGCAGTTGAGGCGGTGATAAAAGTCGTTATGACGGTAAATCCAAATGCCATAATGGTAGTAAAATCGACTATCCCGGTTGGCTTTACCGAGTCGGCACGAGAAAAATATAAGACAGAGAATCTGCTCTTCTCGCCGGAATTTCTGCGTGAGAGTAAGGCACTATATGATAATCTCTATCCGAGTCGAATCATAGTCGGTCGTCCCGAAGGGGATGAGCGTCTTGATAAGGCTGCTCGAACATTTGCGGCATTATTGCAGGAGGGTGCGCTAAAACTCGATGTTGACACTCTCTTTATGGGTTTGACTGAGGCGGAGGCAGTGAAACTCTTTGCCAATACCTACTTGGCTTTGCGAGTAAGTTACTTCAATGAGCTGGATACCTACGCAGAGGTTAAGGGACTCGATACAGAGTCGATAATCCGAGGAGTTGGTCTTGACCCACGAATTGGAATGCACTATAACAACCCATCGTTTGGATATGGTGGGTATTGTTTACCGAAGGATACGAAGCAGTTGTTGGCGAACTATGACGATGTGCCCCAGAATATGATGTCGGCGATAGTTGAGAGCAATAGAACTCGTAAGGATTTTATAGCTGACCAAGTACTGCATAAGGCTGGTTATTATACGGGGTCGAGTGCTTGGAGTGCTGACCGCGAGCGAGAGGTTGTGATAGGCGTTTATCGCTTGACAATGAAGACTAACTCGGATAATTTCCGTCAAAGTGCGATACAGGGTGTGATGAAACGCCTGAAAGCGAAGGGAGCTAAGATTATTATCTATGAGCCAACACTTACCGATGGCACGACCTTCTTTGGCTCGGAGGTGGTGAATGATTTGGAGAAATTCAAATTGCAGTCGCAGGTAATCATTGCTAATCGTTGCGATAAAACACTTGCCGATGTTGCAGAGAAGATATATACAAGAGATATTTTCGGGGTGGATTAGAAATGCAAGTCAAGACTATGCTGGTAAAATTGAGAAGCAAATATACAACCCTGCCAGATATTCATAAGCGAATATTCTCTGGTGCTTTCTGGTCGTTGTTCGGTACGACTGTCTCGAAGGTGATAGTGTTGTGTGCCACGATTATAGTAGCTAGAATCTTATCTAAATCCGAATATGGAGAATTGGGTATGGTCAGATCGACCATTAGTATGTTTATGGCATTCTCCGGATTTAGCATAGGAGCCACTGCTTCCAAGTACATAGCAGAGAATAGAAATGGAAACAAAGAGTTTGCGGCTCGTATGTATCTGCTTGCTTTACTGTTTAGCATGGTTATGGCCGTTGTGTTTGGTTCTATAGTGCTATTCGCATCCGATTATATTGCAATTAATTCATTTGCAGCACCATATCTATCGGATGTGGTCAAAATGTCAGCTATTATATTGATATTTGCGACATTGTCAGGATCCCAAACTGGAGTATTGTCCGGCTTTGAAGATTTTAAAACAATATCCAAGGCTCATATGCTTTTTGGCTTTGCGGAATCTGTGTTTATCGTTTTAGGTGCAATGCTCGGAGGAGTAGAAGGGGTTATCATGGGTTTTGGCTTGGCTAATTTGGTGAATTTTATATATTTACACTACTTTGCTAGTAGACATATTCGTAAACTTGGTTATTCAACAAAAGAGCTGCTGTCCAAAATAAAATTAAAGGATTTATCTGTGTTGTATGCTTTTAGTCTACCGGCAACAATATCCTCGATTTTAGTGATGATTTGTGTGTGGTATAGCAAAACATATCTGGTACAAGTTTCTGGTTTTGAGGCAATGGCGACATTTGATATCGCCGAGCAATGGAGAACACAACTATTGTTTATTCCTGCGGCAATCTCACAGATAGTATTGCCGATATTGTCAAATAGCAAACAATCAAACAATCAAACACAAGTAGTAAAAATAAATCTAGCAATAAATGTCTCTGTAACGGTTGTTATATTATTGCTGCTGATGGTATTTGGCAAATATATCATGTCAATGTACGGAGATGGTTATACCAATACGCTACCTTTGTGTCTTATGGCGGTTACAGGCGTTATTATATCCATGACAAATGTATTAGGCTCATTGTGCTTTGCAAATGATAAAGCGTGGCATATTTGCTTCCTGAATGGATTCCAGGGCGCTTTGTTGATTTTGTGTACAAAATACTTCGTTGATAGAGGTCTCGCTGAAACGGGTTTAGCTTATGCGAATGTTATAAGTTATGCAGCATTTTTGGTTATATTGGGAACTGTGTCGTATCACATCTTGAAGCGTAATAAGTAACATCTATGAATATCCTGTTTTATTGTTCGGAATACCCTCCGTTTAGGAATGGCGGAATAGGAAGTGTTACAAAAATTGTTGCAGAGGCTCTGGTGAAATTAGGACACCGAGTGATTGTAGCGGGCTATTATACATCAATGCCTAAACAAGAAATAGTTGAGAATATAAACGGAGTATGCGTTTATAGATATGGTTTGGGTATTCGAAATAGTTGGTTCAAAAAGAAAATATGGCAAGTAAGCAATAAAATTCATTGTAGTAAGATTATCAACCAACGAGAGATAAATTTTATTGAGGGGAAAATATCCGAATTAATAGAGTTGAACAATATAGACATATTGGAACTTACGGATTATTACCCTATGGTGTATTGTAATAACAATCTATATTTTAGTAAGTTTAATATTCCAACAATACTTCGCATTCATGGTTCGGTCTCTTTTATTAACGATATGGCAGGGAATTCATTTGAAATGCTTCATAAGAATGATTGTGCCCATTTTAACAGATGCGATTATATTTTAGCTGTAAGTGAATTTTCGCTCAACTATATTAGAGAAAAATTTATATTGCCCAATATAAAATCGTATGGCGTTATATATAATCCAGTAGAGGAATCGATAATAAACAAAACAACTCCGAGCGATAAAGATACAGTGCTTTTTTTAGGAAGATTAACGAAAGAGAAAGGGGCAATATCTTTGGTAAAGGCATTTAATATGTGTGCAGGCAAGAATCCGCAAATTAAATTACAATTTTTAGGTGCTGGTGATGATCAAGCATTGCTTGGATATGTAGATCCCCAATATCATGATAGGATAGAATTTTTTGGTCATTGTAGTAGAAAGAAGGTTGTAGAGTGTATAGATCAATGTTCGTTCGCGTGCATTCCATCGTATTTTGAGAATTTTAGTATGGCGGCGCTTGAAGTTATGTCTCGAAATAAGACCATTATATTTACTGAAAGAGCTTCGGGCAAAGAACTAATAAAGGATGGGGTGAATGGATTCGCAGTCGATCCCGATAATGTATCTCTTATTAGCAAGAGGATGTTGTATTTATCTAATAATCATAGCGCGCGTGACGAGATGGCAAACAATGCCTATAATGATATCGCCGAGAGGTTTGTCACTTCAAAAATCGTCGAACAGTTGGAGCGATACTATCATAAAATCATTTCTGAACATAGATAACTATACAAAATGGTAACACTTCAAACATATTTGCTGTATGCGCTTTTATTTTTAGTGATGTTTCTTTTGGCAAAAAGAGCAAGCGATAAAGGTGAGTGGTTTTGGATGGTATTAGCCATACTGATATATTCCATTATCTTTGGAATGCGATATGGTGTGGGTGTGGATCATCTTTCATATTTAGCGGATTATCAAAGAGTATCATTTGCTCTTGATAGTCAATACGATGATACAGAGGTAGGCTTTCGTTTTATAAGGGATACTTTTGCCAAAGGAGGTTTTCATTTTGCTATTTATTTTGGTCTAATCGCGTTTTTACAGTTGTGGTTAGTGTTCAAGGCTGTAAAGAAAGATAAGTTTATATATCCATATTTGATAATCGCATTCTTTTTGGGTTGTGTTTGGTTATCGTATTCAAATGGTTTACGCCAACAGTTAGCATTTGCAATATTTGCTTATTCGTTATTATTTGTAGAAAATAAGAAACAACTGCCAATACATTGGCTATTACTTTTGTTAGCAACAACTATGCACGATTCTGCATGGCTTCTGTTCGCAATAGCGCCATTGCTGTATATTCGAACAGACTGGTTTACAAATATAAAGATTCAATATATACTTCTTGCTGTTGCTATTATCGTAGGAAAACTTCCTCAAATAGAGGCTTGGCTGATGTCTTGGGAAGGTAACTATGGTTTCCTCGATGAGTATATGAAAGAAACTGGATACGAGAACTATTTTGAGTATGGAGACAATGAAAATATATTTCAAAATAAAGAAACTGGCGGTGTTGGATATTATGTAAATATGGTCAGAAATATAGTGATTATATTGTTTAGCGCAAACACAAAACAATATAATTCTAAAGATAGGATAGTGACATATATGTATAATCTGACATTTATAGGAATTTTAATGCACTATTTGTTTATCACGAGCCAGTTAATGGCGAGAGTAAACTATTATTTTTACGGTTTTGCCTATATTTTTGGAGCATATACATTACACTATCTTTACAATAAAAATAAAAAAATGTTCTGGGTTCTTCTCGGCTTGTATCTATTGACAGTTGTAGGAACTATGTACAGAATGTACGACAATACCTCTGCATTCTATTTCTTTTGGCAAAGTGGATTATATGGAAAATAGTATCAAATTATCAATTATTGTTCCTGTTTATAAAACGGAGCAATATCTGCGCAAGTGCTTATCTTCAATCCTTGATCAGGATGTAGATAAATCTTTGTATGAAGTGATAATTGTCAATGATGGCTCGCCTGATAATAGTCAAGTGATTATCAATGAGTGTTGTGCCAAGTACGATAATGTATCTTGTTTAGTGCAATCAAATCAGGGATTGTCAATGGCTCGTAATAATGGAATGGAGCAGGCAAAAGGAGAGTATGTATGGTGCATAGATTCGGATGATTGGGTGGAAAAAGATTCGATGGAGAGAATACTTTCTGCAACTAGTTGTAACCCGGATGTAGTAAGTATAAATGTAACACAGCCTTCTATAATCTCCAATGCATTTGTAACTGGTAAAGAGATTTTACAATCGGACAATTTTCATGTTGGTAATGTGTTTCATGTGTTTAATCGTCAATTCTTGATAGCACATAATCTTAAATGGATGCCAGGAGTTTATCACGAAGATGGAGAGTTCTTGTATAGGGTGTTATATTTTGCAGAAACGGTAATACAGCTGCCTGTTAAGTTGTACAATGTGTATGCAAATACCAATTCAATAACAAGAACGATAAATCCCAAGAAGTCTTATGATTTGCTAATCGTAGGTAGAAGCATTATGAGATTTAGAGATGATATTGTTTTGGAAAAAGAGTTGAAGACCACATTTGATAATATTCTAGGTTGTTTGGTTAATAGCGCACTCATGCATATGTCCAAGTGTCCTAAGAGTGAATGGTTGAAATTCAATAAAACATTACATGCGGAAACGCGGTTGTTGTCTACCTTAAAACGCGGTAAACTGAAATATAGGCTTGAATATATATTGTTCAAGATATTACCAATGCATTATGTTCAGTGGTATCGTTTTTTAACTTGTTACCGTCGTTAAATATGAAATAATATGATTAAACTTGGCTTCTATATTGATATTAGGCACAAGAACTTGGATTGTTCGCATATAGAACTTGGTAATCCGGGATTGGGAGGAACACAATATCAGATGTTGCTTCTTGCCTATCATTTAGCGAATACTTATAAGGATAAATTTAATGTATGTTTGTTTGTTGATGAAAAAGTTAAGTTCGCAAATGATAAGATAATTCAAGTACAACTAATCGATAAACATAGCCTGCGAGGTGAGATCGTTAAATCGAATATCAGTGTACTGATTATTAGAAGCGAATTAGAGATATTAGGATGCTTAGAGAAGTTGCCTATTAAAATAGTAACTTGGAGTCATAACTTCTTTAACTATGATTTGGCTAAACAAATTGCAAAACAAACGAATGTGTCGGTCAATGTATTTGTTGGGAAACAGCAATATGATGTCTATATTGATGATGATGTAATTGAAAAATCAACATACATCTTTAATATGGTGCCATCAAGTAATGTGATGCCTAAGCGTAAGAGTAGTAAGAATGTGATTTTCATTGGAGCATTGATTCCAGCAAAAGGATTTCATATATTAGCCTCTATGTGGAAATACATATTGTCAAATGAACCTGATGCCCAATTGTATGTTCTAGGATCGGGCAATCTATATGGGGGTAATAAGGAGTTGGGTAGATATGGCTTGGCTGAGAAAAGCTATGAAGATGAGTTTATGCGCTACCTAACCGATGATAATGGCGATGTATTACCATCGGTGCATTTTGAAGGCGTTGTAGGGAATAATAAAGATGAGTATTATCATAAAGCATCAGTAGGAGCATTGAATTTGAACGGAGCGAGAGAAACTTTTGGATTGGTTGCTGCTGAATTAGGGGCCTGCGGTGTACCTATTGTAACATATGGAATAGGTAGTTATGTGGATATAATTCAAGATGGAGTAACAGGGTATATATGTAATAGCCGCAGGAACATAGTTGAAAGATTATTGCAATTGCTCGGAAATAAGACACAAAATACTTTGATGGGAGAAGCTGCATATATTAATTCGCGGAAATTCTCTCCGAAAAATATACTGCCGCAATGGGTGTCGCTAATAGAGTCTGTTAGCAATGATAGTCTAATTATTAATTACACAAAGCCGATTCCGCCATATCGAAATAACTTCAAATGGTTAATAGCCATCGTTAGATTTATGCGCTATAATATGAGAATGAAATGGCTACCATCAACTATACAATTAGCCTCTTTTGTTCGTAAACTAATCCATGTATAATATCTCTTTTATTCTTAATTATGCGCCACATTATCGTGAGGCGGTGTATCGATTGATTGATAAGTCATTCGATTGCCGTTTCTATTTTGGCGATTCAGTGCGCGGAAATATTAAAAAGATGCACTACGATAATTTCTGTGGCAGAGTAGAGGAACTTCCTGTCAGATGGCTATTCGGCAATTGGTGCTATTATAGAAATGCATTATCGGTATTAAAAGATAACTCGAATATCTATATTCTTACGGGAGATATGCGCAACTTGTCAAATTGGCTTATCCTTATATGGTTACGCCTATTCTGTCCTAGCAAGAAGGGCATGCTGTGGACACATGGTTGGTATGGTAAGGAGAATTGGCTTAAAAGGGCTGTGTCAAAGGCTTTCTATTATTTGGCAGATGCAGTGTGTCTATATGGAAATAGAGCAAAGCAATTGATGACAAACTATGGACTACCAGAGCAAAAGCTGTATGTTATTCACAACTCATTAGATTATGACAGACAGCTACAATTGAGAATTGGTAAATTGGAGTCTAACATATATAGACAGCATTTTGGCAATAATCAAAAAGTGTTGTTGTTTATTGGGCGATTGACAGCAGTAAAGCAATTAGATATGCTGATCAGAGCTATATATCAGTTGCCTACATATAATTTAGTAATAGTTGGTGACGGTCCAATGCGCAAACAATTAGAACTATTGGCTAATGAACTTGAGGTACTTGATAGAGTATGGTTTTATGGCCAATGTTACAATGAAACAGAGAATGCTACATTGATATATAATGCAGATTTATGTGTCTCACCGGGAAATGTAGGTCTAACAGCGATTCATTCATTGATGTTTGGAACACCTGTATTAACACATAATAACTTTGCTTATCAGATGCCTGAATTTGAGTCAATCATAGAGGGAAAAACTGGGGTATTCTTTGTGCAGAACGATTTAGACTCTATGTTGCAATATATTGAACTTTGGTTTAATCGTGAGGGCTATGATCGATCATATATTCGTCAATTGTGCTATCAGGAGATAGATTCATCTTGGAATCCTCATTATCAGATAGGGATACTTCGTCAAATGTTGGACAATATAAAATAGATTCTAATGTCGAAACTTTTGCAAATAAATTCGAATGCTAATATAGGTTCAACTGGTTGTATTGCCGAGCAAATAGGAGAATCTGCTATACAACATGGTTGGAATAGTTACATAGCCTATGGGCGTGAGGTTAGACATAGCAAATCTAACTTGATAAAGATAGGACGAAAGATAGATTGGTTGTTTCATGCTTTTATGACCCGTTTAACAGATAGACATGGGTTGTTCAGTACTCGTGCGACTCGTAAGTTAGTCAAGCAAATAGAGGAGATTAGGCCTGATGTTATCCACCTACACAATATACACGGATATTACCTGAACTATAAAGTGTTATTTGAATATCTCAACAAATCAAATATTCCCGTGGTTTGGACACTCCACGATTGTTGGTCGATGACAGGACACTGCCCGCATTTTGAATTTACAAAATGTGATAGATGGAAAACGGTATGCCATGCTTGCCCTGCGAAAGAAGGGTATCCTGCGAGTTATTTTTTTGACCGTTCTCAAAAGAATTATATTGAGAAATGCGAAATCTTCAATTCGGTGAAGAATCTCACTATTGTACCTGTGTCAAATTGGTTGGGAGGTATTGTCAAACAGTCGTTCCTTAAAGATTGTAAGGTAAATGTTATACACAATGGTATAGACATACAAAAATTTCAGCCAATACAAAGTGATTTGAGAGATAAGTTCTCGATTTTGGATAAAAAGATTGTACTAGGAGTTGCTGCTGCATGGAGTGATCGAAAGGGTCTAAAAGATTTTGTTAGCCTACTAGAATTACTCCCTAGACAAAATTATCAGATAGTGCTAATAGGATTGTCTGAAAAACAGTTAAAACAACTACCAAGGGGTATTATTGGTTTAACAAAAACCGAGAGTGTTGAGAAATTGGCAATGTGGTATTCAGTAGCAGATGTTTTTGTAAATCCTACATATGCGGATACATATCCAACTACCAATTTAGAGGCACTGTCGTGTGGAACACCAGTCGTTACATATCGTACTGGCGGTAGTCCAGAGTCAATCACATCAACAACTGGTCAAGTGGTTGATATGGGAAATATCGCTGATTTAGTAAAGGCGATAGAAATACTTTGTTCAGAAAATCGAGATAAACTTCGTAGCGTTTGTCGAGAATATGCAATTGCGTACTTTAATAAAAGAGAATGTTTAGAGAAATATATAGAGTTGTATGAAAGAGTAGTAATTCAGAATAAATAATTACTACAAATGTCAATCTTCAAAGACAAAATCCTGCTGATCACGGGTGGTTCGGATATTTCGAAAATTTAGGTTTTGTATTCTCGGCATTAATTCCATACGAAAAATGAAGGTCCTTGTAATATCAAATAATTGCTTCTCTAAAACGAAGAATAATGGCAAGACTTTGTACTCATTCTTTGCAAATTGAGTATCTGAAAATAATAGATAAGTCTAATCTCCATTTTTTATAGAGAAGTAATAAACAAAGGTGATGTTATGCCAACAATTCTGCAAATAAATACTACTGCTAATGTCGGTTCTACTGGGCGGATTGCCGAGCAGATTGGGTTGGTGGTGGTAATTACTAAAATAAGATTTGATCAATAGTTTGGAGATTGATATATCGATGTCATACGAAAACAATTGTGGATTTTTTTTAGCATGGCCTTAACATATTTAATCAATACTTAATAATGAGGGTTTTAGTAGTAGGAGATGGTAGTTTTTCCAAAACAGAGAATAGCGGAAAGACATTGTGCTCGTTTTTTGCAAATTTCGCACCAGAGGATATCGCTCAATTATACTTTGGATTAAGAGAAACCCCATACGAGGAGTTCTGTAACAATTATTATAGGGTAACAGTAGTAGATATTTTAAAGGCGATGTTTAATCGTATCCCTACAACAAATACCCACGAAGAGTTAATAGCAAGTATAAAAAATAATACACGCATTGAAGCTCCTTGGTATTGTAGGAAAATGTACAGATGGAAGTTTGTAAGAGAGTCCGTCTGGAATTTGAAGACTTGGGATTCTCCTGATTTGAGAAATTGGATAGAAAACTTTAAGCCAGATGCTGTATTTGCGATATTAGGATCTAATCTCTATGTGCACAAGAATGCAATACACTTGTCAGAGTGCTACAATATACCTCTGTTTGTATATTTTACAGATGATTACTATGTTAACACAACAAAAAAGGGTATAAAAGGCTGGATGCGCCTTCGCTTGTTGCGCAAGCAATATAAAGAGACCATGGCAAAGGCACATACAGCATATGCTATTGGAGAGAAGATGCAAAAAACTTATTCGGCTATATTCTCTAAACCATTTGGAATTTTGGGGAACGCAATAGATGTTGATAAGTACTCACACCTTTCGCCCAAGAAAATCGAAAAGGGAGATACAATAGTAATCTCATATATCGGAGCATTGCACTCGAATCGATGGAAGACAATAGCAGCATTAGGCGAATTTATCAAAGAGGTAAATCAGAAACTCGATGATTACAAGGTTCGCATAAAGGTATTCAGTGCTGCTGGGCTACGAGCAAAGATAGCTAAAGCATTTGGTGAATCTGATATTGAGTTTTGCGGTGCACTTGATACCGAAGGTGTTATCAAACAGATGGAGGAGAGCCATTTACTTCTTCACGCAGAGAGCTTTGATAAGACTAGCAAGGCATTTGTAATGTATTCGGTATCGACAAAAATTTCGGAATCCTTATCCAGTAGCAGAATGCTTATTGCATACGGACCTCACGAGGTGGCATCAATGCAGTTGATCAAAGATAACAATTTGGGTTGTTGCTTGACCGACCTTGATACAAAGGAGGAAATTGTGCGAAAAATATGTGATGCCATCAAGAACTACAACTCATACGATTACACATCTGCCAAGCAGTTTGTATTGGGCAATTATACCAAAGAGATTATGACCAGTCGTTTGATGAACGATTTGTCCAAAGCCATACAAGAGAATAATAATAAAAAATAGTCATAATATATAAAACAATTACACATGTCAATTTTCAAAGACAAAGTCCTGTTGATTACAGGCGGTACGGGCAGTTTCGGAAACGCCGTGCTTCGTAGATTCCTTGATTCAGATATCAAGGAGATTCGTATCTTCTCGCGCGATGAGAAGAAGCAAGATGATATGCGTCATGCTTTGCAAAACCCAAAGGTGAAGTTCTACATCGGCAATGTCCGCGAGAAGGCTTCGGTCGATGTGGCTATGCGAGGCGTTGATTATGTCTTCGCAGCAGCTGCATTGAAGCAGGTCCCTTCGTGCGAGTTCTTCCCTATGGAGGCGACAATGACAAATGTGATCGGTACAAACAATGTTCTTCTTTCGGCTATTGAGCATGGAGTTAAGAATGTTGTTGTTCTCTCGACCGATAAGGCAGCTTACCCAATCAATGCTATGGGTATCTCGAAGGCGTTGATGGAGAAGGTTGCTATTGCCAAGGGTCGTGAACTCGGTCAGGGCGCTGCCACCACAATCTGCTGTACTCGTTACGGTAATGTTATGGCATCGCGTGGCTCGGTTATTCCGTTGTGGGTTGAGCAGATGGAGCAGGGCAAACCTATCACCATTACCGATCCAGAGATGACACGCTTTATGATGACTCTCGATGATGCTGTTGATTTGGTAATCTACGCCTTTACTCATGGCGAGAATGGAGATTTGTTCGTTCAGAAAGCACCGGCAGCAACCCTTTCGACTTTGGCAGAGGCGTTGAAGCAGACCTACGCAAAGGTTAATCCAAAGTATGGCGAAACGGAGGTTAAGGTTATCGGTACGCGCCATGGCGAGAAGTTGTACGAAACCCTTGTAACTCGCGAGGAGATGGCAAAGGCTGTCGATATGGGCGACTACTACCGTATCCCTTGCGATACCCGCGATTTGAACTACGACAAGTTCTTCGTTGAGGGCAACGAGAAGGTGTCGAAAATTGAGGATTACCACTCGCACAATACTCGCCGTCTTGATGTTGAGGGTATGAAGGAGTTGTTGTTGAAGTTGCGCTTTATCCGCGAGGATTTGGGCTTGCAGCCGCGTTCGAAGGCGAAGGAGATTCGTAGTGAGTAGCATTATGGCGAAGGTAACAGTTGTTGAGGGCGAGATATTCCGCGATGCACGCGGACAAATCTCTTCGTTGAATGCCTTCCGCTTTCCGGGTGTAGAGCGTTGCTACTTTATCCACCACCCCGACACCTCGGTTATTCGTGGCTGGCACGGACACCAATTCGAGAAGAAGTGGTTCTACTGCGTGAAGGGCTCCTTTACGGTGGCTCTTGTCGAGGTGGATAATTGGGAGAACCCATCGCCCGACTTGGAGGCAGAGATTTACGAATTGACCGATAAGGATAGCAAGATAATCTGCGTACCAGAGGGATACGCCAACTGCATCAAGGCGCACGAGAAGGACTCCATTCTGCTCGTTTTTTCGGGTAAGATTTTGGAGGATGCACTACTTGACAGTTGGAGGTATGATAAAGACCTCTGGGTGGACTGGTCGAAATACTAACGAATTATGAAGATATTAGTTACAGGCGCAAAAGGCTTTGTTGGTCAAAACCTCTGTGCGCAGCTCAAAAATATCCGTGACGGCAAGGCGAAATGCTATGGCGATGTCGTTGTTGATGAGGTTTTCGAGTACGATATCGACTCCACGGCGGAGGAGTTGGAGCGTTACTGCAAGGAGGCGGACTTTGTCTTTAACCTCGCAGGTGTAAACCGCCCACAGAACAACGAGGAGTTTATGGCAGGCAACTTCGGCTTTGCTTCGACATTGCTCGAAACGCTCGAAAAGTACCACAACACAGCCCCCGTAATGTTGTCATCATCAATTCAGGCGACATTGGCTGGTCGTTTCGGTGATAGCGAGTATGGACGCAGCAAGCGTGCCGGCGAGGAGCTATTCTTTAATTATAGTACGCGCACAGGCGCGCGCGTATTGGTCTATCGTTTTCCGAACTTGTTTGGTAAGTGGTGCCGCCCGAACTACAATTCGGCAGTGGCTACCTTCTGCAACAATATCGCGAATGATTTGCCAATTACCGTGAATGACCGTTCGACAGAGTTGGAATTGCTCTATATTGACGACTTGGTGGATGAGATGATAGGTGCGCTTAAAGGCGAGGAGCATCACTGCGAGTTCGTGGGCGTGGAGACTATCTTGTGCAATAATGGCAAGTATTGCGCTGTGCCTACCACGCATAAAATTACGCTCGGCGAGATTGTCGATTTGTTGGAGTCGTTTAAGGCGCAACCGCAGACACTTGTGGTGCCTGAAATTCCGTATAACTCCTTTGCGAAAAAGTTATATTCGACCTATTTGAGTTACTTGCCAAAGGAGAAGGTGTCGTTCGAGTTGAAGATGAACTGCGATGCTCGTGGCTCGTTTACGGAGTTGTTGCGTAGCGAGAAGTGCGGACAGGTAAGTGTAAATATATCGAAGCCGGGCATTACCAAGGGCGAGCATTGGCACAATACCAAGTGGGAGTTCTTTATTGTGGTGTCGGGACACGGCTTAATTCAGCAACGCAGAGTAGGCTCGGACGAGGTGTTAAACTTTGAGGTTAGCGGTGAGAAGATTGAGGCGGTACATATGCTGCCGGGCTACACTCACAATATCATAAACCTCTCGGATACAGAAGATTTGGTAACGGTGATGTGGGCTAATGAGGCGTTTGACCCATCGAAACCGGATACATACTTTGAGAAAGTGGAGAAATCCGTATAGCAATGCGCTTTCTGCGTTATGCTCCTCCTCAAAATCCTCACATACGCTTGAGTATGCTGCGGTTTTTCAGAGTTCGCAAGCCTTGAAATCATCATCGCTATACAAATTTATAGAATAGAGCAAAACAAATAAAAAAGATATGGACTTTTCAAATGTGAAATTTGCCGAGAATGGCAAACTCAAACTCTTGATTATCGTGGGCACTCGCCCCGAGATTATCCGCTTGGCAGCGGTTATTAACAAGTGCCGAAAGTATTTCGATTGTATTCTCGCTCATACGGGACAGAACTATGACTACAACCTTAACGGCATCTTCTTCCGCGATTTGAAGTTGGCGGAGCCGGAGGTATATCTCGATGCCGTGGGCGATGACTTGGGTGCTACAATGGGCAATATCATCAACGCTTCGTATAAGTTGATGGTTGAGATCAAGCCCGATGCAGTGTTGGTTCTCGGCGATACAAACTCGTGCCTCTCGGTGATTGGTGCAAAGCGTCTGCATATTCCAATCTTCCACATGGAGGCTGGAAATCGCTGCTTTGATGAGTGCCTGCCGGAGGAGACAAATCGCCGTATTGTGGATATTATCTCGGATGTGAATATCTGCTACTCGGAGCACGCGCGCCGCTACCTCAATGCATCGAGCGTGGCGAAGGAGCGTACCTATGTTAGTGGCTCGCCAATGGCGGAGGTGTTGCACGAGAATTTGGCAGAGATTGAGGCAAGCGATATTCATAAGCGATTGGGCTTGGAGAAGGGTAGATATATCCTTTTGTCGGCTCACCGCGAGGAGAATATCGATACCGAGAAGAACTTTACTTCGCTCTTTACAGCAATCAATAAGATGGCGGAGAAGTACGATATGCCGATTTTGTATTCGTGCCACCCTCGCAGCCGCAATCGTTTGGTATCAAGCGGTTTTGAGTTGGATAAGCGCGTTATTCAGCACGAGCCACTTGGCTTCCACGACTATAACTGCTTGCAGATGAACGCCTTTGCGGTGGTGTCGGATAGCGGCACACTTCCAGAGGAGAGTTCGTTCTTTACGAGTGTTGGACACTCGTTCCCTGCGGTATGTATTCGTACATCGACCGAACGACCAGAGGCGTTGGATAAGGGGTGCTTTATCTTGGCGGGTATTGACGAAAAGTCGCTATTGCAGGCGGTAGATACAGCTGTTGAGATGGTAGCAAATGGCGATAACGGTATTCCGGTACCAAATTACACCGATGAGAATGTTTCGACTAAGGTTGTGAAGTTGATTCAGTCCTATACGGGTATAGTAAATAAAATGGTTTGGAGGAAGTAGAGATATAGAATAGTATGAAACGAGTAATTACCTACGGTACATTTGATTTGCTACATTATGGTCATATCAATATCCTTCGTAGAGCAAAGGAGTTGGGCGACTATTTAGTTGTAGCCATCTCTACTGATGAGTTTAATTTGAACGAGAAAAATAAGAAGTGCTATTTCTCGTACGAACAACGAAAAGCAATGGTAGAGGCTATTCGTTATGTGGATAAGGTCATTCCTGAAACAAATTGGGAACAAAAACGAACCGACATTCACGAGTACGATATAGATGTGTTTGTAATGGGCGATGATTGGAAGGGAAAGTTCGACTTCTTAACAGAAGAAGGAGCAGAAGTTGTCTATTTGCCAAGAACACCAGAGATTAGCACAACGCAAATCAAAACAGATTTGAATAAGAAGTAGCAAGCTAGTATGTCAAATAAGCGTAAGGTGCTGATTATTAGCGGGGTATTTGTTCCAGAGCCTGTTGTTTCTGCTAGGTTGAATTACGATATGGCAGAAGCACTATCAGAAAAGTATGATGTAACTGTAATAACCCCTCGCCCAAGTCGACCTTACGGGGTTAAATATGAGAATATTAAACCAATACAATCTGGGTTTAAGCATATAATTGTTGATTCTTATACTTGTCCTAAATCCGATATTATTGGACGATTGCGGGAAAGTTTCTCTTTTGCAAAGGCGACATTGCGTTACATTAGGCAAAACAATATTACAGCAGATATTATTTACAACAGTAGTTGGCATTTGATAGGGCTGTTTATGATTGCTCGATATGCGGTTAAAAATAATATCCCGTACATCGTTCCTGTGCAAGACATATATCCGGAGTCGTTAATAGCTAAAATAAAGAAGAGACGATTATTGTCAAAGTTAATAAAGTTGTTAGCCTTACCGATTGATCGTTACTATTTGTCTAATGCTACCTGCATTCGTACCATATCAGATGAAATGGCAAACTATTTAGCTCAAACGAGAAAAATAGCCAGGAATAAATTTGTTATTGTAAACAATTGGCAGGATGATTCCATCTTTGAAGAACAACGCCCTAATGAGTTTGGCGATATTTTGAAGTTTGCGTATGTCGGCAGTGTGAATGATTCATCAAATGTAGAGCACATAATTGCTTCGTATGTTGACGCAGATATTGCCAATTCGCAATTGCTTATATATGGTGATGGACCGAATAAGGAGGGTTGTATTCAGTTGGCAAATAATCTAAAAATAGAAAGTATCTTTTTTGATAGCGTAACGCCCGAGCAGGTCCCAAGTGTTGAGTGGAGTAGCAATGTTTTAGTGCTAGCCTTGAAAAAAGGTGTGGCAAAAACTGCACTACCTTCTAAATTGACTGCCTATTTCCTTGCAGGACGACCTATTTTGGCAAGTTTGGACGAGGATAGTGCTGCTGCACAAATTATTAAGTCTTATAATTGTGGAATTGTTGTTCCTCCGGAGGATGAAGAAAAGTTGGCGCAAGCATTTGAAATGTTTGCAAATATGGAGAAAGATGAGTTGGCAAGATTAGGCAATAATTCTCGTTTATGCGCAGAGCATATGTTTTTGAAAAGCACTAACCTCCAAAAAATTACAGATGTAATATCTTCAATAATAGAATAATATGGAAGGATTAAGAGCAAAATTGGATTATGTGTTGAAACACAATAATACAATATATCGCTTGTTCAATGTCTCAATGAGTGCTATTATGCGCTTGTGGGGCAAGTTCCTGCCGATAGACAAAAAATTGATATTATTCAGTTCGCTTTCGCGAAGATATAATGATTCTCCTCGTGAAATATACGAGAGTATGATTCGAGATCACAGATTTGATGACTATAAGTTTGTGTGGGCATTGGAAGATACATCTCTCGAAATACCGGGTAATGTTTGTAAGGTAAAGGCCGATTCGTTTCAATATTTTCGTGTCGCATTGAAAGCTAAATATTGGGTGTCGGCAGTTAATATAGAGAGAAGCTTACATTTCAAGAAAAAAGAGTGTGTGTATCTTAATACCTGGCATGGCTGTCCCATAAAATGCATAGGCAACGATGCAAAAGGTCGCCATGATTATGATTTTAGCGATATAGATGCTTTTTGTTATTCGGGAGAATACGAGAAAACGGTTATGATTAGAGCGTTTAATCTTAAAGAAACATCTATGTTGCCGGTCGGTCTTCCGCGCAATGATGAATTGTATGGCTATAATGGTAAAGATGCCGAAAGTATAAAACAGAAAATAGGACTCCCTTTGGATAAGAAAGTTATATTGTATGCTCCTACTTGGAGGGATAGTGTTGACAATGGAAAAACATACGCTATTGCTCCGCCTATTGATTTCAATTTGTGGAAGAAACAACTTGGACAGGAGTATGTGATATTGATAAGAGCTCACGCATATACGAATAAGTTGATGAATGTTAAATTTGACAATGTTGTTGTTGATGTTTCGTCATATCCTCGTATTAATGATTTATTCAAAATTTCGGATATCCTAATATCGGATTATTCGGCTTCAATTATAGATTATTCTATCTTGGAAAGACCGATTATCTGTTTTGCTTACGACTACGAAGAGTATAAGGATCAGAGAGGATTGTATTGGGATTTGGAATCAGAGATGCCGAGTGGAGTGATGAGAACAGAAACAGAGGTTCTCAATCATATTTTACACATGGATTATAGTGCTGAATGCCAAAGAAGTCAGGTTTTGAAACAAAAATATAATCAATATGGAGGCTCTGCTACAAAAAAATGCGTAGAGGCTCTTTTGAGAGCATAATAGCCATAAATGTCACAACCGCTGGTTTCAATAATAGTACCGTGTTATAATGTTTCTAAATACATAGGGACAGCGATAGAGTCTGTACTTGCTCAAACATATAGCAATTGGGAGTTATTGATTACAGATGATGCTTCTACAGATAATACGGTAGATATAATAAATCGGTATATCAATCAAGATGCACGAATACATTTATATAAATTAGAAAAAAATTTCGGTGCGGGTATTGCTCGAAATAACTCTATTTTACAAGCCAAAGGCAGATATATTGCCTTTTTAGATGCAGATGATTGGTGGTATCCGAACAAATTGGATCAGCAGGTGCAATTTATGCTCTCCAATGGCTATGAATTTACATTTACGGCATTTGAATATGCCGATGCAGAACTAAATGTCATAGGTGTTTCCCATAAGCCAAAATATATCTCTTATTTATCGATGATGTATGGTTGTAATATTGGAACACCGGGTGTTATATACGATACGCAGCGCATTGGTAAAATGTATATGCCGTCTATGCGAAATAGCGAAGATTGGTCTTTATGGATAAATATTGCGGAAAAGACAGGTGCTGCTTATTCTATCAATAAGCCGTTATGGAGATATCGAACTTTGAAAACATCATTGTCAAGAAATAAGTTGCGTGTTGCCCACTCGGTATTAAAAGTATATACGGATATTTTGCATTGGTCAAAATTCAGAGCCGTATTGTCATTCATCCTGCTCTTCATACCTTTGTATCTGCTGAAAGTAGTGTACAATAAAATAGACTCGTATTTTTATATGCGAGGCAATAGGATGTAGATGATATGATAAATGAGATAAATACATCAACCCTCCTCTACCTCCTTCGCATCGCTATCGGTACGGAAGATATTGGAGATTGCAATTTCGAAGGTGTTTCGTGGCAGGCGGTATATCGTCTTGCGCGGAAGCAGGGGGTGTTGGCTATCGCTTTCGATGGCTTGACAAAACTCTTTGAACACGACAAAGAGTTTGCAAAGTCGTTCCCGCAATCGCTGAAATTGCAGTGGATAAATGCCGCTTTTACTATCGAACAGCGTTACGAAAGACAACGCGAGGTCTGCGCCGAGCTTGCCGAGAAGTGGGCAGAGCATGGCGTAAAAACTCTCTGCTTAAAGGGACTCGCGTTTAGCACCAATTATCCTCTGCCAAATCATCGTGAGTGCGGCGATTTCGACTGCTACCTCTACGATGACTATGCCAAAGGCAACGATATAGCCAAAAAACTCGGAGCGAAAGTCAATGAGGAGATGTACAAACACTCCGAGATTATATATCGTAAGGTGATGGTCGAAAATCATCGCTTTATCGTGGCGGTGCGTGGGGGTAAGAAGATGAAAAATCTGCAAAAACTTCTCGACAATATCGCCCGCACGGAGGAGCGCAAGCAGTTATTCGATACGCAAATCGAGAAGCCTTCACCGATGTTTAATGCCTTGTTTATGAATCACCACTCGCTAACGCATTTCCTCTCGGAAGGTATCCGTTTGCGTCATATTCTTGATTGGGCATTATTCCTCAAAAAAGAGCAGAATAATCTTGATTGGGGCAGATTTTATGCTCTTTGCGAGGAGTACGATATGCGTGCGTTTGTCAATTGTATAACGGCAATCGCGGTCGATAAACTTGGATTGGAGATAACAAACTCTCAAATTGTTGCCGACCATAAATACATGAAACAGGTGTTCGATTCGATAATAGAGGAGGAGTCTGCTGTATTCTCGCAAAATATAGGTGCGTGGCACAAACGACTATTGTTGGTGCGCAACTTGTTTGCTTCGCGGTGGAAGTATGAGGCGTTCTCCAATCAAAATATATTTTCAAAATTCTTCACACTTGTTTGGGGATATCTGACTCACCCCGAGGAGGATTAAAGAAAAATTTACTATATTTGTAAAATATATGGCAAGAATAGCACTTTTTGCGGGGTCGTTTGACCCATTTACTCGCGGACATGAGGCGGTAGTTGAGGAGGCGTTACGACTCTTCGATGAGGTTGTTGTGGCAGTAGGGGCGAATGTGTCGAAGCACTCACTACTCTCCGTAGAGGATCGTTGCCGATTGATAGAGGAGGTCTATTCAGACAACAATCGCGTAAGTGTAACGAGTTATTCGACTTTGACGGGTGACTTTGCTCGCGAGGTAGGAGCTACGGTGTTGGTGCGTGGAGTGCGCAATACAGTTGATTTCGAGTTTGAGCGTACTATTGAACTGGCAAATCGCCAACTCTTTCCCGAATTAACAACGGTACTGCTGCCTACGCCTGTTGAGTATATGCACATATCATCGAGTATGGTACGCGAGTTGCTGGCGTTTGGTCGAGATGTCAAGGAGTATCTGCCACAGAATATAAATATTGAAAACTATATAAAATAAAAAAGCTAATGGCTAATAGCTAATAGCCCCAAAATTAAGTAATATGGAATTTTCAGCAGAAATGATTGCCGGTCTATTGTCCGGTGATGTTGTTGGTGATGGTAATGCCTCAATTTACACAGTATCTTCAATCGAAGGTGGCAAAGAGGGCGGCTTGGCCTACCTCTCGAATCCACGATTTGAGCAGTACCTTTATACTACAAAGTGTTCTATTGTGCTTGTTGAGCGCGATTTCGAGCCAAAGCAGGAGGTCTCGGCAACCCTTATCAAGGTAGATAATGTGAATGCTTGCGTACTTCGTTTGCTCGATATGTACAATGCGATGAAACCTCAGAAGAAGGGTGTATCGAAGTTGGCTTCCATATCGAATAAGGCGAAGATTGGCAAGGATTGCTATATCGGCGATTTCGCAGTCGTTGAGGCGGGTGCGATAATTGGCGATGGCGCGAAGATATACCCGCAGTGCTATGTTGGCGACAATGTGCAGATTGGCGCAAAGACAATGCTCTATGCAGGTGTCAAGATATACGAGGGTTGCAAGATTGGTGCTAACTGTATTATCCACGCTGGGGCAGTAATTGGTGCCGATGGCTTTGGCTTCGCTCCGAATGCAGAGGGTGGTTTCGATAAGATTCCGCAACTCGGAAATGTGATTATCGAGGATAATGTCGAGATTGGTGCAAATACTTGTATCGACCGTGCTAAAACCGATTCGACAATTATTCGCAAGGGTGTGAAGCTCGACAACCTTATCCAAATTGGTCACAATGTACAGATAGGTGAGAATACGGTATCCTCTTCGCAGACGGGTATTGCTGGTACTTCGAAGGTTGGTGCGAATTGTTTCATTGCAGGTCAGGTAGGTATTGCCGACCATATCACCATAGGCGACCGTGTGAAGATTGGAGCACAGAGTGGTATCGATAAAGATGTACCTGACGGAGAGTTTCGTTTTGGCTCGCCTGCCCTTGGCGGTATCAACTATCACCGCTCGTTTGCGGTCTTTAAGGAGTTGCCCGACTTGCGCCGCCGTGTGATGAAGTTGGAGGCAGAGTTGGCAAAGGAAGAGAAGTAGAATTTGTTAAAATTATAGTATTATGAAGAGATTGTTTTTGATATTGGCTGTTGCAATGTCATTAGTGGGTTGTAAGGCTAACAAATGTGAGATTGTTGGTGGCGTGGATAATTTCGATGCCATAGGTCATATTTACCTTGTAGATATGTGGGACGCGCGCTCCGTTATCGACTCTGCGCGATTGGATAATAACCGCTTCCACTTCAAGAGGGTGAAGCACGAGCCTACTTTTGCGCGATTGGTACTCGAAAGTGGTCGTCCTCTCGCATACCTATTTGTCGAGAATGGCAAGATCTATATCTCGGGCGATTCAGAGCTCTCTACTGTTAAGGTGTATGGAACACCTGCAAACGATGCATTCGAGTCGATGATGTCGCGTAGTCAAGAGTATATGGCACAGTATAACGAGGCTGCCGTTGCGCAAGATAGAGCAAAGATGGCGGAGGTAGAGAGTGCATTTGACGCCATGCAGAGCGAATGCTGGGAGCAGAATAAGTCGAATGTATTTGGCTTGTATATGCTGAAACAGAACTCCTATTCCGAAAGTTCGCAGAGTATTCTCAAAAAGTTTGAGGAGTTGCCTGAGGAGTTGCAGGCATTGCCTGTGGCAGTGCGATTAAAGGAGACTTCCGAGCGTAAGTTCAAGACCGAACCACAGGCGGAGGGTAGCGACTATGTACCATACTATATCAATATTGAGCAGCCAACACCTGATGGCGAGATGGTATCGTTGAAGTCGGTTGTGGAGAATAAGAAAAACCGCTATGTATTGCTCGATTTCTGGGCATCGTGGTGTGGTCCTTGTATGGCAGAGATGCCACATTTGAAGGAGGCATACAAACTCTACCACAAGAGAGGCTTCGAGATTTATGGAGTATCGTTCGATGCAAAGAAGGAGGCTTGGGAAGCTGCCATCAAGAAGCAGGATATGAAGTGGGTTAATGTCAGCACTTTGGAGCGTTTTGACAACCCTGCGGCTACGGATTATGCCGTGGAGTCTATACCTACCAACTATCTTATTGACTGCTCGAATGGCGTTATTATCGCAAAGAATTTGCGTGGTGAGGCGGTACTCGAAAAGTTGGCAGAGTTGCTAAAATAGTGGCTATGGCACAACCGAAGGAGGTATATCGCATTTTGGGTATTGACCCTGGCACTAACTATACGGGTTATGGCGTATTGGAGGTTGATGGCAGGGGATTACGCGCTGTTGTGATGGGCGAAATAGATCTGCACAAAATCGCCGATCCCTACGAAAAATTGCAATATATCTTTAAGAGTGTCAGTCGATTGGTAAAGGAGTATCAGCCGCGAGAGGTGGCGTTGGAGTCGCCATTCTTCGGGCAGAATGTGCAATCGATGCTCAAACTCGGTCGCGCACAGGGCGTGGCTATGGCTGCGGCATTGAGTCAGGAGGTTGATGTATTCGAGTATGCCCCTTCACGAATTAAACAGTCGGTTGTGGGATTAGGCTCAGCATCAAAAGAGCAGATTGCGGGGGTTGTGATGCGTACTCTGCATATCGAGGAGGCTCCGAGAAAACTTGATGCTACGGACGGAATGGCGGTGGCGTTGTGTCACTATTATTCGATATCTTCGCCCATAAATCAAGCACTTGGAGGAGTGAAGGTTAAGGGCTTGGGTGGCGACAAAAAAGCCCGAAAACGGGGCACAAAATCGTGGGAGCAGTTCCTGCGCGAAAATCCGGAGAGGGTGAAATAGTGAGCGTATCCAACAACAATAAAAAGACCTGCGATTGCAGGTCTTTTTATTGTATGGTATAGTAGCGTTTTATCTCCAACGGAGTACCAATGTTTCGCGGTCACCGAGAGTTACCTTGCCCGACTTGTTGAATTTCGCAGTGCCGAAGATTGGCGTTGCGGTCATACCCTTCGGAGCGATAAGTTTCAGCGAACAAGGGGTGCGGAGGTTGTTGGTGAGAATTGTAACATACTCGTTGCCACTACGCAATACGCGTAACAACGCGCCGTTGGTGTATCCCGCAAAGCGGAATGGCTGCTTTGCAAGCTGCTCCGAAAGGAGTACATCTGCCAAGTGCGACAACTCGTTCGATTCGCCTTTTTTGAGTTGCGACATCGACACCGAAGGCGATATCCAATAAACCTCGCCATTGCCAATCTTGTTGTGCAACGCTACTGCACCCTCTGCACCTTCGCCGATAACGCGTGCCGTAGGGGCTGTTGCGCGAAGTATCGGGTGCCAAGCGTGTCCGAGAACCTTTCCAATATCCTCGATATTGAAGTATTGAGGTGTTTCACGATAGCGGATATCCTCATATACACCACCCACGAGTGGCTCCAAATCGAATTGCGAGAGCGAGGTGCATACTTCATTCTCGTTGTAGAAACCTACAAGTCCCTCCAACACAACCTTACCTCCTCGTTTAACGAACTCAACCATTCGAGGTACGATACTGCTTGGGAAGGCAAAGGCGTTGGCAACGATAACCACATCGCCTGCGCCACGCTTCTCCCACTCGTAGTCCGAGAAGTAACGCATCTGTGGCTGATATCCACGCTCCGACAACGCCTCGAACCAATGGAATGTGGTATATACCTGTGAATTTGGCTCGGTTTCGGGAACGCCAACCTTCTCCATGCGGATATGGCGCAACATACGCTGTGTCTCGGGGCTTAAAATGAGAGTTATGTTCGACAACTCGGGCTTCGAAGCCTTGAAGAAGTCGTTATTATTCTCGATAACCTCGTTTATCTCCTTTGTAACAAGCGAGCGATCGGTATCTTCGCCCTTGAAGCCAAAGACACCCCATTCGCCCGCTTCGCCACTCTGACGGCGGTAGTTGGCACTCCAATATATAACTTTGCGTGCGCCCGTGCCAATGCCCGACCATACCCACTGCGCAAGGTCTGCGCGTTCAGGACAGATAGGAGTGCGACCGGAGAAGATATTGTTTCCGGCCTGCATCTCGCCTACCCAGAAGTGGTTGTTAGGGGCATGAGCTCGTAAAATCTCGCAGATTCCTGCGGTTGAATAGGCAAACTTCTCTCGTGACATCATACGCAACTGCCAAGCGGCATGCATCGAAGCTCCGAAGATGTCGAATACACCTCGCAAAGTTGTGAGGTCGTAACGGTCGAGCGAGCCGAAGAAGTCGGCAGGATTCGATGTAACAGGGGTTTTCTGGTCGTACTTGCGTACAGTCTTGGTAATCTCTGCGAAGGTGTGAGTCAAAATATCGCGTGAGATATCTACCCAATCTCTGTGGGCGGTGTTCCATACAAATGCTTTGTTCGACTGCCACATCAGGTCGTATTTGACCTCCTCGAACGACTCGAAATCGGCAATCCACTCTCTGTTGAGAGCCTCGATAGTGCCGTATTTGTTGCGCAACCAATTTTGCGTAAATTCGACCGTGTAAGGGTCATTTGCCTTGAAGCTGCGAGCCTCGTTGAGAATCCACCACGAGCCGAGAGCCTTGCTATCGCGATAGCGCACTACGCACTCACGCACAAAGTCGTCAGAGAGAGCCTTAATCTCCTTCGAGTAGTAGAGTACATGACGCTGCGATGAGTAGCCATACTTCTTGCAGTAGAATACCGGAGCGTGGGTACAGAAGAGAGTTGCCTCAATCTCTACGCCATATCGCTCGGCTGCACGGAACAGCGCATCGTAGAGGTGGAAATCATAGACCTTTGGAGCTGTTTCGATGTAGTTCCACATCAGGAAGGCGCGAGCCGAACGCATCTTGTTTTCCGCCATGGTCTTAACCCAACCCTCGACTTCTGCTTCGGTCTGCGATGGCTCAATCCACAACTCGGCACCGACATCAATACGCTCCTGCGCCGATGCGGTTGTAAATCCTCCTACCACGAGGAGCAACGAAAATAACGAAATAAAAATCTGTTTCATATTTGGTTTAGGTGTATATAAATATTGTCCAGAATATCACTGTACAAAGATACTCTTTTTCTGCATTTTCGCAAAATTTCCGAATAGCAATTGCTCGTTAAAAAATAATTGTATAAATTTGCAGCGTAAAAAACAGTTTTTGCCTATGGTGTGGAGCATATTGGAGCGATGCAAATAGATTATGCGAGAACTCTATCGTCGAAGGGCTTACCGATTGGCGCCTACCTACCATAGATGAACTGATGACAATGTACTCCAATAGAGACTTTATAGGGGGATTTAATCAGACTGGTAGTAGCAATTGTTATCTAGATGAATACTGGTCATCTACTACTTCTTCTTATTATTTGTGGGTAAGTTTTTATAATGGTAATAGCTCCAACGACCCCTCCTATAAACGTTCCGCCCGTTGTGTTCGTACGCTAACAAATAAATAATATGAGCAAGGCTATAAGAAACCATAATAATAGAAAAGAGCGCAGACGAAGGATTTTCAATATTTTGTACCCATCTCTTATTGTATTCTATATTTTTACATTCTCTGAAACGATTATTAGCCTATTTAATCGCCAATGTAATGACCTAGACTATTATATTGAGGCTATTCTACTATTTTCCGTGTGGATGATTCTTGCAATACATATCTTCTCTGCGTACACAAGAATATATGAAATATATGAAATATCGCAACATATTTATCCCCCGTTAGCATTTTTCTTAGATTGTTTGGAAGTACTACTTGTGATAATATTGTTGGTGTGTATTAAAAATTCTATTATTTCGCAAGAGTGTTGGCCTTATAACTATACGAGGATATATGTTTTTATGTTTTTTCTGCTGTTGAATCAAATTGTTTGGTTTGTGTCTCTTAAGTTGCACGATATAAATGCTATGATTCGCATTGCTATAATGATGGTGACAATATTGGCGCTGTTAATATGGGAAAGCAAATCAGTGAGTATATTAAATCACGCTATATTCATCTCCATTTTTGTACTAATGGCAATTTTGTCTCTTTTCGACAAAGTTCGAAACAAAAATGGAGAGTTGGAGCCGTAGGCAGAATCTAAGGTCGGTCTAACAAATTTTTGTTAGACCGATTTTTGCAAAATTTCCAAAATTTTCTCTGCACAATTGCATATCCAAAATTTAATTCTTATATTTGCAGCCCCAAATGGGATTTAATTAAAAAATTTAGTAACAATGAAAGTTTGCGAAATTACAGGAAAAGTGGCCCTCGTGGGAAACAATGTTTCGCACTCCAACGTTAAGACCAAGCGCAAGTTCAATCCAAACTTGAAGACTAAGCGTTTCTGGTCGGAGGAGGAAGGCCGATGGATTACCTTGAAGGTTTCGACTTCGGGAATCAAAACAATTAACAAGAAGGGACTCGCTGCTGCTCTCAAAGGTGCTGCTGCTCCCAAGAAAATCTACTAAACATTAACAAGTTATGGCAAAGAAAGGTAACAGAGTTCAGGTCATCTTGGAGTGCACCGAGCAGAAGGAGAGTGGCGTACCAGGAATGTCGCGCTACATCACCACAAAGAACAAGAAGAACACCCCTGACCGTTTGGAGCGTAAGAAGTACAATCCATACTTGAAGAGGGTAACTTTACATCGTGAAATTAAGTAATAGGAGGTAAAGAGTTATGGCAAAGAAAGCAGTCGCAACCCTTAGAACAGGTGTAGGTAAGCAGTTTACCAAGTGCATCAAGATGGTTAAGTCGGAGAAGACCGGTGCTTACATTTTCAAGGAGGCAGTTCTTCCAAACGACCAGGTAGCAGAGTTTATGAAATAGTAAAACTGCTACAATGTATTCGAGTTCGCTCGAAATACAAAAGGCTGTTCCGTTTTCGGACAGCCTTTTGTGTTTTTGTTGCTCTGATGGCTTCTTTTTGCGCTGCCCTTCGGTTCTCTACGCCCGTCCATCGCCTATTTGAGGTAGAGTTCGCCTTGCCAAGCATTGCGCTCGGTGAGGCGTTTTTCAAGCATATTCCAGAGGGTTTCGTTGCGCACTAATCCCCAATTTCTGCCATAATGGTAGCGCGGAGGTGCTTCGCTGGCAAATCGCTCGACTACAATATCGGGGCGCAGACGGCGTAAAATCTCGGTGAAGAGGTCGAGATACTCCTCCAACTCCCAAAAGCGAAAATGCTCAGGGTGCTCATCATATTCGCGCTCCATTGCAGTCCCCTTAAACACCTGCAACTGATGAAATTTTATTGTTGTAAGTGGCAGAGTGTTAATGCGTTCCACTTGCTCCAAAATCATCTCGTCTGTTTCGCCCGGCAATCCCAAAACAAAGTGTGCGCCAACCGCAATTCCGCGCTCGGCAGTCATCTCTACGGCACGGCGTGCGCACTCGAAATCGTGTCCGCGATTGATGGCACGAAGGGTGTCATCGTAGGTCGATTCGATGCCGTACTCAATCGTTACATAATGCTCCTTCGCCAACTCTGCAAAAAAGTCCAAAATCTCCTCATTTACGCAGTCGGGGCGAGTGCCTACGACTACGCCTACGACCTCGGGGTGCGAGAGTGCTTCGAGATAGCGTTCGCGCAATATTTCGAGTGGTGCATATGTGTTTGAAAACGACTGAAAATAAGCGAGATATCGCGATGCGGTGCGATAGCGGCGGCGATGAAATTCGATGCCCTCTTCAATCTGTTGCGTGATGCTTTTCGAGGGCTGACAATACGATGGAGTGAACGCCTCGTTGTTGCAAAATGTGCAACCCCCAAAGCCCACTTTTCCATCACGATTTGGGCAGGTAAAACCAGCATTTATCGCCACCTTCTGTACGCGCTCGCCAAAGTGTCGGCGGAAGTATGCCGCGTAACTGTTGTATCGTCTATCATCTCCCCAAGGGTACATAAACATCACTTTTTACGCCACAAAATTACTTATTTTTGACCATTTTGCCCATAATTTGTAGGAAAATATAGTATTTATTACTATATTTGCAGATAGCGAGCGCGTATGCGCAAGCATAAAATGAATGACAATTATGGAGAAGAGTTTGGAGTTGAAGTACATTAAGGCGGGGAATTTGGAGGAACTGCCTGTTGCTGACCGCGAACTTATCGCCGAGGCACAACGAGCAACGGAGTTGGCATACGCCAAGTATTCGGGCTTTAAGGTGGGCGCTGCGGTGCGCCTGCGTAGTGGTAAGGTTTTGCATGGAGCAAACTCCGAGAGTGAGGTCTTTCCTTCGGGTTTGTGCGCCGAGCGTTCTCTATTGTACTATGTCGAGGCGAACTATGCCGATGATCCTATTGAGGCGTTGGCGATAGCATCGAACCCTTCGGAGCGTGAGTGTTATCCTTGTGGCGGTTGCCGTCAAGTTATTCTCGATGTGGAGCGCCGACAAGGCTCACCGATACGGGTTATAATGAGTGGCAACGGCTCGGCATCAATTGTCGAAAGCGCAAAATTATTGCTTCCATTTACATTTCAACTCTAACTACTCTCTACTAACTACTCACTGAATAATGTTTAACCCAAACGATATACTTTATGAGGATAACCACCTGCTTGTTGTGAATAAGCGGGTGGGCGACCTTGTGCAACCCGATAAGACGAGCGATGATGCGCTCGAAAACTATCTCAAAGCCTTCTTGAAGGTGCGCGACCATAAGCCGGGTGATGTCTTTCTCGGCGTGGTGCATCGTATCGACCGCCCTGTAAGCGGTGCAGTTCTGTTTGCCAAGACCTCGAAGGCTCTTGTGCGCCTGAACGAGATGATTCGCAAGGGTGAAATCCGAAAACACTATTGGGCAATTGTGGAGGCGCGACCTGCTGCGGAGCAGGGTAGCCTGCGCCACTATATCTTGCGTGATGGCAAGACCAATCGTTCTCACGCTTACGACAAACCGCGTGCCGAGGCGAAGGAGGCGCGCCTAAACTATGAAATGATTGGTTGTAGCGACCGCTACACTCTGCTCGATGTGGAGTTGCTCACCGGTCGTCATCATCAAATCCGTTGCCAACTCTCGAAAATAGGTTGCCCGATAAAGGGTGACTTGAAGTATGGTGCAAAACGCTCCAATCCGAATGGTGGCATCTCGCTCCATTCGCGTTCGTTGGCATTTATGCACCCCGTGCGTAAGGAGTTGGTCGAAATTGTAGCACCAGTACCGCAAGATGATAACTTATGGCGATTCTTCGCTGAAAATAGCAGATAAATGGAGATGAAGTGCGTATCGAAAATAGTGGCTTTGTTGTTTGTAGTAATGGCTCTCGTACCTTGCTGTGCCTACGGCTGGAATGGAAAGGGACATGCTGTTATCGGTCATATTGCCGATTGCAACCTTACGCCGAAAGCACGACAAATGAGTCAAAAGTATCTTGGAGGAACACTTTCGTCACATGCCTCATGGATGGATAAGGTGCGATATACCGATGCCTATCATCATACGGCACGCTGGCACTCGGTGGGTGTAAAGGATGGTGAGTTTATACCTTCGGATCTTACGGGCTCGAAGGCTCGTTACGAAACTCCAAGACAAGATGATGACCATGGCGTAGCAAAGGTAATGCAACTACAAAGGCAACTGCGCAACTATCGCAAATTGAGTGATTCGACAGTGATGGTTGGCTTGAAACTTATTATCCACATGGTTGGCGATCTGCACTGCCCCGGACACACCTTCTTTTCAGACCAATCACAACAATATTACATAAAAGTTGGAGGAAAGAGGACACATTATCACTCCAATATGGATCGCTCCTTCCAGAACTTTAATAAGGGCGTTACTCCGAGCGAGTTCTACGCCAACTATTGTCATTTGAGTAAGGCAGAGATTAAGTCGCTCTGCAAGGGCGATATTGCAAAGTGGGTTTGGGATAACGAGGCGGTATTCCGCGAGTGTTACAAACTACTTCCACCGGATAAGGAGTATAATGATCTATCAGATGAGCAACGCAAACGACTGAAAGAGATAACCGACAAGCTCCATTGTGATGCAGGATATCGTTTGGCGCACATCGTAAATAAAATTTTCAGATAGATTTAACAAAACAAAGTTATGCGTATCGTAATACAGAGAGCAAAGCGTTGCAGTGTTGAGGTTGAGGGCAACATAATAGGCGAAATCGGTAAGGGTTTGGCGATTCTGCTCGGCATTGAGGAGACTGATACGCAGGAGGATATAGATTGGTTGTGCGGGAAGGTGTCGCGTCTGCGCATCTTTGACGATGAGAATGGCGTGATGAATTGCGATATTAAGCAGGCAGAGGGCAGAGCGATTGTGATAAGTCAATTTACGCTCTTTGCTTCGACCAAGAAGGGCAATCGCCCATCGTATATCCGTTCAGCGGGTGAGGCTGTGGCAAGACCGATGTACGAGAAGTTCTTGAAAACTCTTTCGGAGGTGCTGGGCGAAGAGGTTGAGCATGGCGAGTTTGGAGCCGATATGCAGGTGTCGCTCGTGAATGATGGACCTGTAACGATATGTATAGACTCGAAAAATAGAGAATAACTATAACAATGATGAAGAAAATTTTTGTATCACTATTTGTGCTTGTGCCCCTGCTCTCGGTGTCGCAGGCTTATGGTTGGAATAGCGCCGGGCACGCTACAATTGCCCATATTGCTGACCAAAACCTAACTCCGAAGGCACGCAGAATGTGTAACAAGTATCTCGGTCACTCGTTGGCGTACTACGCTTCGTGGATGGACCAATGGCGCTATTCGGAGGAGTATCATCATACGGCTCGTTGGCACGCCGTAGGTGTTAAGGATGGCAAATTTGTTCCGGGAGAGTTGGTTGGCGATATATCCGTATTTCGTGCGCCACTTACACCCGATGAACATGGTGTAGCTCGTTTGGCGCAGATTAAGGAGAGGCTCAAAGAGTATCGCAATATGTCCGACTCGGCAGTAGCGGTAAACTTGAAGTGTATTATCCACATGGTTGGCGATATGCACTGTCCGGGGCATGTGTTCTATGATGGTCAGCCACAATTCGAGTTTAAGGAAAATGGCAAGAATATGCGCTTTCATGGCTATAATGATCTGACATTTGGTCGTTTTCATAAGGGTAAGACTGCGGAGCAATTCCGAGATGTCTATTGCCGTTTGACCAAGCAGGAGATTGCAAAGTTGTGCGAGGGCGATATGGAGAGTTGGGTTCGCAATAATGAACCGATATTCAGAGAGTGTTATACGCTACTCTCGCCAACGGTGGATTATAAGGATTTGCCCGAGCAAAATAAGTTCCGAATGAAGGAGATATCCGATAGGCTGATGCGTGATGCCGGTTATCGCCTTGCTCACTTTATTAACAATATTTTCAAGTAGTAGAGGTCGTTATGAAGAGTTTACGATATCTTGTTATTGCGCTTTTTACGCTTGTCGCAACCGATGTTGTGGCTTGGCCTACGCAGGTCAATAGGGCGTTATTGATGTTTGCCGAGGAGAATATCTCGAAGAGGGCAAAGAAGGAGGTCTATAAGGTGTTAGATGGTAAGCCGATGTCTTCTGTTGCTGACGATATGAAGGGGCAGAATAAAACCCGCCTAAATGAGGAGGGTAAGTCGATAACTACAAACGACAATGATGCTGTGGTGATGCTCGAAAAGGCTATTGCAACGCTTAAAAATGGTGCATTACCTATCTCGGAGCGTAGAGCAGCATTGCTTACGGCAATAGAAATGACTGTGGATATTCACTGTCCGGCAAATATCCTTATTGACCGACACCTCGAAGAGAACTTCACTTTTGGAGGTCATAATTCTATGCAAAAAGATTTCCGCTTCTATAAAGTTAAGAAGTTCGATTGGCAATATTTGTGGCATAAAGAGTATCACAGACGCCACGGTGTATTCTCTGCCGAGATGTATGTTTATGATTGGAAGATTGCAACCGCAGATCGAATCAAGAGTTACAAAAGGCAGCCTGTTGCACCTCGAAGGTGGGCGGAAACTACCGGCGAGAGAGTGTTGGTTGCGCTCAAAACATTGCAGCCGAATGCAGTTGTGGAGTTATCGGAATTGGCGAAGTTGGAGAACATAAATGATGCGTGTCTGTACGATGCGAGCTTTAATCTTGCTAACCTTATAAACGACATTTTTAAGTAAAACATAAAACAATCTTATTATGAAGAACAAAATTTCTATTCTTGTACTTGCACTTGTAGCTACTATGTGTACACAGAGTGCAATGGCATGGGGTGGCTGGGGTCACCACATCTCGGCATATATTGCCGAAAAACACTTAACTCCCGAGGCAAAGGCAAAGTGCCAATACTATCTTAAATACAATTTGCCACACTATTCGGCATGGCAGGATTATTGGCGACACAGTGACCCATTCAAGGAGAGTAGCTATTGGCATTCGACTTATGTGAATAAGCAATATGATGTAATCGGTTACAAGGGAAATGAGACTCGCGATGCAGCATATCAGGTTAATCGTATTACGAAGGAGATGACAAAGGGTAAGTATAAGAGTATGTCAGACTCGCTCGTTGCGGTAAATCTGAAACTTCTAATTCACATGGTAGTGGATATGCATTGTCCGAGCCATATAGTATATACCAAAGATGTCGGTGCAGCAAGACCATCACTAAAAGTTAAGGGTAAAAAATATGGTCATCATAAGTTCTGGGATGCTTCGCCTCAGCTTATGCATCCAAGATGGAAGGCAGACCATTTTGTCAAGGCGTACGATACCTACACTCCAAAAGAGATAAAGAAAATCTGTAAGGGAGATGCTTTTAAGTGGAGTGTTCAAAGTGCGCAGAGCATACTGAAAACCGGCAATTACTGGGAAAGAGGAGATGAGTTTAGGGATTTTAGCGAGGAACAGCGCAAAAATATAGACGAAACATTGCGCGAACAGTTGGCCTTTGCAGGCTATCGCTTGGCAGCAACACTCAACAAGATATTTAGCAAATAATAGATGGAGGATATTTCTATGAAAAAGATTATAATATTGATATCGGTTTCAATTTTGATGGTGGGTGAAGCGTTGGCTTTTACTACATTTGGACATCAATCAATAGCGGCATTGGCAGATAAATATCTCACCGATAATGCGAAAAAAGAGGTTAAGGCTATCTTGAAAACCGATATGGTCAGAGCATCGTTTTGGTTGAATACTCTTCGCAAGAAGCCCGAGTATGCCTATACGAAAGATTGGCATATTACTACACTCGATGCAAATGGTAAATCGACCACTACGGCTGAAAATGATGGTGTGGTACAACTTGAAAAGGCTATCGATGTGTTGCGCAACCGCACTAATCATAGCGATTCGCTTGTTCAGGCTTCGCTTCGTACTGTAATTCATCTTGTGGGCGATTTGCACTGCATAGCCCATATCCGTATCGATGGCAATGAGGCTACAAAGGGCTTTACCTATAAGACTTGGAACGAACTTACGGCAGAAGGAAAGGGCTTCTATTGCAGTAAGACCTATAATTCGAGTTGGTACAGACTGTGGGAGAGTAGATTTGTGTCCCGCTATACATTTTTTACTCCGCAGTACCATGGTGACGATATCGATATATTTGCTAATGAGAAGAAGGCGGAGTACGAGAAGGGTACCCCTCGCTTTTGGGTAGAGAATGTAGGTGAAGATGTTGTTCGTGCGCTCGAAATATTCCAACCCGGGGAGGTTGTGCCTGCACAGATGAATGAACGACAGGAGACAGTCCATTTTCGATGCATGGCAAAGGCTTCATATCGCTTGGCTGCACTTCTCAACGATATTTTCAAATAATTGAGATCGTAACAACAACTACCTAACTATGAAGAACAAAATTTCTATTCTCCTTTTTGTGCTTGTAGCCACGATGTGTGTGCAGAGCGCAAAGGCATGGGGGTGTTTCGGACATGGAGCAATAGCCTATGTTGCCGAGCAACACCTTACACCAAAGGCAAAGGCGGAGTGTCGCCGATATTTGGGACATACGCTACCTTGGTACGCCTCGTGGATGGACCACTGGCGAGCAGTTCCTCCATTTGTACCTACCAATATGTGGCATGGTATCAAATCAGATGAGAATGGCAAGTTGCGTTGGGATATTGCAGGTGAGCGTGCCAATGGTCAGGCAATGATACAGGTGAAACGCATCGCGTCAGAGATGCAGGATTACAAGCGTATGCCCGATTCGTTGGTAAGACAAAATATAATATATCTCATACATAGCGTAGCCGATATGCACTGTCCTGTGCATGTTCAATTCCCAAAGACAACATTCCCTCACTATCGCTATAAGTTACAGCGTAAAGGCAAACCATACAGTATGCACAATTTTTGGGATGCTGCACCGGCATTTACGCGTAGAGGCTGGACATACGAAACTTATGCCGAGAATGTTGATAAGGCTACTACCAAGCAGATTCGAAAGATAGAGAAAGGTGGATATAATGTGTGGGGCAAAGATATTCTTAAACAGACGCATCGAGCCTACAAGATTACACCGGCAGATAAAGATATTGCTCATCTTTCCGCAGAGGAGAAGAGAGCCGTGTTGGCTTTGGCAGACGAGATGGCAATGAAGGCGGCATATCGCTTGGCATTTATTCTGAACAATATATTTTCTGACTAAAAAATCACACAATGAAGAGGATACAATTATTCGCGATGTTTATTGTGTTGGGAGTCTCGATAGCCAACGCTTGGACAAAAAATGCCGATGAGGCAGTTGTGGTTTTGGCAACCAAACATCTGTCTGTTGAGGCAAAGAGTGCTCTTACACACTATCTCGGAGATACATATCTTGATGATGTTCAATATCTTAATACTCTCGAAAGAAAGAAGGTTGCAACACATACGAAGGAGATACACTTTCTGCATCTCGACAAAGAGTATAAACCTATGGAGGTTGAGGGAGATGATGCGTTGAAGGCGATAGAGCAGTCGTTAGCAGTTCTTCGTGCCCGTAACGCTCATAGTGAAGATGAGGTGGTGAAGGCTCTGCGCATAGTCATCAATTTGATGTGTGATATACACAACTTCTCGAATGTGCGTATAGAGGGTGTACCACAATCGCAAGCAGATTTCAAGTTCTATTGGACTGGTGGCGATGCAGGAAACCGTAAAAAGTACAGACCTGTTGCGTGGTCGCATTTTTGGAACGCCTACGGCAGTTATCATGTTGGAATGTCGGGTAGTTTGTGGGCAGAGGATTTATCTATTCTGATGGAGAACTCCCGCAAATTATTTGCCGCTGGTGATTTGAATAAATGGATTGCGCAGATAGGTGCTGATGCGGCAAAGCTCTATGCTTCTTGGGCAAAGCCTGATTACCAGATGACGCGCCGTCAAAGAAATGAGCTTGAAGAGTTGAACTCCGAGATGATGGCGCGTGCCGCATATCGCTTGGCAGCGCTTCTTAACGATAGCCTTAAATAAGAACTAATATACTACCATTCAAAATTATGAAGAACAAAATTTCTATTCTCGTTCTTGTGCTTGTAGCCACTATGTGTGCGCAGAGCGCAAAGGCGTGGGGCGGATTCGGACATGGTGCAATAGCCTATGTTGCCGAGCAACACCTTACGCCGAAGGCAAAGGCGGAGTGTCGCCGATATCTAAAACATACGCTTCCATTCTATGCCTCATGGATGGATCATTGGCGAGCAGTACCTCCATTCCACCCAACGAATAATTGGCACGGATTCTCTGTGGGTGCCAATGGCGATATCGATTGGTCGAAAGGTGGTAAGGCTATGGGACAACTCCACAAAATTATGAAGGAGATGGGCGATGGCAACTACAAGAACCTACCGGATTCGTTGGTGCGTCACCATCTGTTGATATTAGTACATTCAGTACCAGATATGCACTGCCCTGTGCATGTGGGATTTCCACGAAAACTCTATCCTGAGTATCGCTATTCATTAATGCGAAAGGGCAAACCGTACAAAATGCATGGCTTTTGGGACGGTTCGCCAGCATTTCAACGCAAGGGTTGGACATACGAGAAGTACGCCGCGGAGGTGGATAATATAACACCAAAGCAGGTTAAGAAGTTTATAAAGAAGGGTAACTTCGACTATTGGGGGCGTGATATTATTAAACAGGCACATCGTGCATACGCAATAACGCCCGAGAATAAAGATATTGCGGAACTTACGGCAGACGAGAAGGCGCAGGTGTTGGCTTTGGCAGATGAGATGGCAATGAAGGCTGCGTATAGACTTGCTTATCTGTTGAATGAAATTTTCAAATAAAAGAGGGAGGACTTAAAGATGAAAAAAATACTACTTGTAGTCTTGTTTGCATTGACCATCTCGGTTGCTAATGCGTGGAATCAGTTTGCCGAAGAGGGCGTGGTGGTATTGGCATCAAAGCATCTGTCGCCAGAGGCAACGACTCTTTTGACTCAATATCTGGGTGACAATTATGCTGACGATGTGCAGTATTTGCGAACATTGGAGCGTAAAAAAGTTGCCAAACATACGAAGGAGATACACTACCTCCATCTCGATAAAGACTTGAAGCCTTTGAAGGTGGAGGGAGATGATGCGTTGGTCGCTATTGAGCAGTCGTTGGCGTTGGTACGCGCTCGCGATTTACATAGCAGAGCAGAAGTAGTTAAGGCTCTACGCACTATTATAAACCTTATGTGCGATATTCATCATATCTCTTCGGTGCGTATTGCCGGAGTTGCCCATTCGCAGCAGGATTTTAAGTTTGCGGCCTATGCCGGTGACTATGGCAAGCGCAAGAAGACCACTATGTTGAAGTGGTCAAATTTGTGGTCGGGATATAGTAATTGGCACATAGGTTTCTCGGGCAATTTGTGGGCAGAGGATATGGAGTTGTGTCTTGGCGAGAAGCGTGCCGAGTTATCGAAAGGCTCGTTGCATGATTGGGTGGCACAGATTGGCGAGAAGGCTGCCGAGTTGTATGGTAGAATCAATCCCGAGTATGTGATGACTCGTCGTGAGCGCAATGAGTTGGAGGAGTTGAACTACGAAATGATGGCGCGTGCCGGCTATCGCTTAGCTGTATTATTGAATGAGGCTATCAAATAGAGAAGATAACTTTGAAAGTAACTTAATGGCTATTGATATGAGAAAAATCACTCTATCTCTACTATTTGTATTCGCTGCACTACTTGTAAACGCCCAAACGCAGGCTTGGGAGAAGCGTGTGCACGAGGGTTCGGTGCTTCTTGCCCGCACTACATTGTCGGAGGATGCGAAGGCGTTTGTCAAGAGTTATCTCGGACAGAGCTTCTACGAGGATGTGCAGTATCTCTACAATCTTGAACGCAAGAAGCAGGCATCACACACTCCCGAAATACACTATCTGCACCTCGATAAGAATTTGCGACCTATGAAGGTCGAGACCGAAGATATTGTGACAGGCATAGAGGAGGCTATGCAGATTGTTCGTACACGCGATGGTCGTGAGCGTACGGAGGTTGTGAATGCGTTGCGTACCATCATTAACCTAATGAGCGATATGCACACCATCAGCCATATCCGCATCGAGGGTATTCCACAATCGTGGGAGGAGTTTCAGCTTGTGTGTTACAGTGGTGATACTCCGAAATATAATAAGCGTAAGCACTCAATAAGGTGGTCGCGCTTTTGGAATGTGTTTAATGCTTGGCACAACGGTATGACGGGTGCGATGTGGGCATACGACTATGAAATGGCATTTGGTCACAAAGCGAAGAATTATACCGCAGGTTCGTTGCATGATTGGGCATCAGATTGCGGCAAGACAGCAGTCGAGATGTTCAAGTGGGCTGCACCGGAGTATGAGATGTCTCGTATTCAGCGTAACGAGTTGAAGGACTTACACTTCGAGATGATGGCAAAAGCGGGTTATCGTTTGGGTGTACTGCTCGAAGAATTGGCACAATAGTCGATTTGCGAATAACGGAAAAAATATACATAACTATGAAAAAAAGAACTTTAATTTTGATTGTAGCCTTGGTGGGACTCTCCATTAACAGCGCAATGGCGTGGGGAGGTTTTGCCCATTCGGCTATTACGGAGATTGCCGAGCGCAACCTCACTCCACAGGCACGCGAGAAGATTCATCACTACCTGAATCATTCGCTTCCATTCTATGCAATTTGGATGGATCAATATCGCTACACTGACCCTTATCGTCCATCGGGAAAGTGGCATAGCAACTGGATGGATGCAAATGGCGCGGTAGATATGACCAACGAGAAGTGTGCCGCATACCAGACCGATCGTATTTGGCGAGCCATGAAGAACTATCATAAGATGCCGGATTCGGTGGTGCGCCTCAATTTGCTGTATCTTATTCACTTGGTGGCAGATATGCATTGTCCGGGGCACAATGTATGGCCAAAGAAATCGCATCCGCAGTATTACTATCACCTTACCAATAACAAGGGCAAGAAGGAGAGTTTTCATAAAGTTTGGGATAATGATGCTATTCTATATGGTCGCAAGAAGTGGACAGCAAGCTACTATGCCGACAAGATGGCGACTCTCTCTGAGAAGGAGATAAAGAAGATTTGCAAAGGCTCACCTTACAAGTGGGCAGTAACAAGTCTTCCTCATGCAGAGCAGACATTTGAACTCACTCCTGCCGGCTCGAATAAGCAGAAGTATTCAAAGAAAACTCGTGAGGAGATGCGCCGTATATGCGATGAGGAGGCTGTAAAGGCAGGTTATCGTTTGGCGTATGTTATGAACCAAATTTTTAAGAAATAGGGAGGATATAGCTATGAAAAAGATATTTTTGACACTCGCTCTCGTAATGGGTGTATATACAGCGCAGGCTTGGAATTGGGTCTATGATCAGGCTGTATTGCTTTGGGCGTATGAGAATATGACTCCTACGGCACAGACGGAGATAAAGAGGTATTTGGGCGAGAATATACGCACACAGATACAGACCTTCGAGCAGGCTCGTAAGAGGGGAGAGTTGCTCGAAACAGCCGATTGGCGTACAGTATCACTCGATATGGATTTGAAACCCGTTGTCACCGATGATAAAAATGCTATCGCTCAACTCGAAAAAGCCGTTGAGGTGGTGAAAAACCGCGCTTCGAAGGATAACGATGAGGTCGCATTTGCTATTCATAAGATTATCGAACTTACCATCGATATGCACAATGTCGGAAATATCCATCTCGAAGAGTATCCGTACTCGAAGGAGGATTTCTCGTTCCGTCAGTCGGCAGGAGGTTATGGTAAGAGAGAGAAGTTCCGTAATCGCAAGTGGAAGCACTTCTGGTCGTATGGATTTTCGGTATTTCACTCTGCATGGTCTGCCGAGATGCATATTCGCGATTTGAAAGTATGTCATGGTCGCTACAAGGAGCAGTATATGGCAGGCACCATTCGTGACTGGGCTACCGATATGGGTAAATTGGTGAAACCTCTCTATGAGTGGGCAGGTCCGGAGTGTGAACTTTCGCGTCAAGCTCATGCCGAAAATGAAGAGCTGTTCCTTGCCGGTGTAGCTCGTGCATCATTCCGTATTGCTGCGCTGATGAATGCAAACCTAAAATAGTACAAAACCTAAATACTAAAATCGATAATAATGAAAAAAATGATTTTTAGAACTTTGCTTGTTGCGGTGATTGCAGTGTTTGTTACCGAAAGAGCAATGGCTTGGGAAAATGTAGGTCACGCGGTAATCGCCTACAATGCCGAGCGACTTCTCGACCCTGAGGTGAAGGCTAAATGTCGTCACTATCTCAAAGCCTCAATTCCGTTCTATGCAACATGGATGGACCAGGCGCGTTCGATTGAGCCATACACTGTATGCGACAAGTGGCACAGCACAAATATCGATGCTAAAAATAAGGTCGTTGTAGGCAAACCAACTACCGGCGCATATCACATTGAGCGTATCCGTAAGGAGATGGCTAATGGTGCCTACAAAACTATGTCAGACTCGTTGGTGAAAATCAACTTGCAGTACCTTATCCACATGGTCGGCGACCACCACTGTCCTGTACACGTGCGTTGGAGTAAGAAGGACCATCCTCAATACCATTACAATATCTCAAATAAGGGTAAGACGCGTAGACTTCATGGCTTTTGGGATGGTTCTATTGCATTCCGCCGTGGCAAGTGGACAGCAGAGAAGCATTTCGAAAATATGCAGCTTCTCTCACCAAAGAAGGCAAAAAAGATTCAGAAGGGTACCGCTTACGATTGGACACAGGAGACTGCCGATGTGTGGCGTAAATATTGTTTCCCTGCAATGCCGGAAGGTACAGATATCTCGAAAATGAGCGAGGAGGATGTTGCTACCGTTCATGCTATTGTAGATAAGCAGGTACAACGAGCAGCATACCGCTTGGCAGGAGTATTGACCGAAATTTTTAAGGAGTAAAGGATATGAAGAAGATTATATTGGCAGTGTTGCTCGTTGCTGCAACACTCTCGGCAAAGGCATGGAGTACAAATTACGATAAAGCGGTGCTTTTGGTAGCTTCGCAAAACTATACACCGGAGACATCAGCGTTGGTTACAAAGTATGTAAATAAGGATCACACAAAGGCTTCGAACCACCTCGCTTGGCATCGCCGTAATGGTCGCCACCTCGAAACTGCAGGTTGGCATTCGCTGCATCTTGACGCAAATTTGAAACCCGCTGCAAAGGATGCTAACGATGCGTTGGTGCAGATTGAGAAGGCATTGGAGATTGTTCGTAACCACGAGCAACACGATAAGGCGAAGGTTAGTTTTGCTATTCAGACCGTGATGAATCTCATAATTGATATGCACAACCTCTCGAATGTATTTATCGAGGGTATTCCGCAGTCAGGTACTGATTTCCAACTCGATATTTCGCAGTGCTCGGTGGCTAATCGCCCAATCAAATGGTTTAAGTATTCGTGGAAGAAGCTCTGGACATATCGCTATCAGACCTTCCACGGAAACAATGTCTATTCACCGCAAATGTGGTCGGAGGATATCGTCTGCATGTATGGCGATAAGAAGGCTGATTTCTCTGCCGGAACTCTCCAAGATTGGGCAACCGATATAGGTACCTATACCAAAGGTGTCTACGATAGATTGGAGAAGGAAGAAGGTCGCTTTATCCACGCAACTGTTCAAGAACACGAAACATTGCATATGGCTTGCCTTGCTCGTGCAGCATATCGTATTGCGGTATTGTTGAATGCAAACCTGAAATAATAAATCAATGCTATTATGAAAAAAGTCTTAATTATTACGATTGCTTTTGTGAGTACATTAGGTGTTTATAACGCAAATGCGTGGGCTCATCAAGCTCACGGAACCACTGCCTACATTGCAGAACAACACCTCACACCCGAGGCAAAGAAGAAGGCTCATTACTATCTCAAACACACCCTTCCGTACTATGCTTCGTGGATGGACGCTTGGAAATTTTCTACAAAATTCAGACGAGTAAATAGCTGGCATACAGGAATGGCTATGGAAGATGGCGTCAATTACAATATGAAGAGCAGTAAATTTCCGGGTCGCGTTATGGGACACCTTGTGAAAGCCCTTGCAGAGTTGGGTGATGGTAAGTATAAGAATTTGCCTGATTCGGTTGTACGCCAGCGACTTATCAATATGATACACTATGTAGGAGATATGCATTGCCCGTGTCATATAAACTTCCCGAAAGAGATATTTCCTCATTACAGGTACAGCCTCGCCAATAAGGGCAAGAAGTTGGCTTTCCATCGCTATTGGGACAGATCTCTGACCTGGCAAGGTCGCGAAAAATGGACTTATGAGGAATTTGCTACATTAGTAGATAAAGTATCGCCAGAGCAGGCGGCTGCGTGGCAAAGTGGCACTGTCGAAGATTGGGGTCGTGATATTGTGAAGTTGGGACATCGCGCACACGAAATTACTACCGAGGGTATGGATGTATCCAAGATGACGAAGGAACAGAAGGCGGCTTCGATTGCCTTAACAAACGAGGCTATATTGATGGGAGGATACCGCCTTGCTTATGTGTTGAATACAATCTTTTCAGATGGTAACATTAAAATATATAACGAGTAGTAATTATGAAAAAGATATTTTTGTTGTTGGCGTTTGCATTCACCGCATTGATGGCGAATGCGTGGGATAAGGTGTGTGATGAGGCTGCTGTAATTTTGGCAAGCCAGCACTTGACACCTGAAGCAAAGAATGTTGTGGATAAGTATCTCGGATCCAAGTATAACGATGATGTTCAGTATCTCTATGCCCTCGAAAAGACAAATATCGCAACCCATTCCAAGGAGATTCATTACTTGCATCTCGACAAAAAACTAAAACCTAAAAAGAGTAAGGAGGGTGATGCTTACGCCGCTATTAATGAAGCCTTGAAGGTGGTTAAGGCTCACGAGTCGCAATCGCCAGAGAAGGTTACGGCTGCGTTGCGTACAATCATAAATTTAATGTGTGATATGCACTGTCTTTCGAATATCCGTATTGACAAAATTCCACACTCTAAATATGATTTTGAGTATCTACATATTGTTGCAGAGTATGGCAAAAAGAAGGACTCTACGGCGAAGGCGAGATGGTCGAAGACTTGGAGTGGCTTCAACTATCCGAGTGGTTTCTCGGCTGCATATCGAGCATACGATATGAAACTTTGCCTGGATAATAGATATGCAGAGTTTACAAAGGGTACGCTTGCCGATTGGGCAACCGATAATGGAAAAATTGCAGCACACTATCTTGGAATCTGTAAGCCTGATGTGACTGTGTCATATATGGATTATATGATGAGGGAGGATGTAAGTTACGATATGCTTATCAAAGCGGGTTGTCGTTTGGCTGCACTCTTGAACGAGAATTTGAAATAGTAAATTCTCATCCCCGATAAAAATAGCGTAGTGAAATTATATTTCACTGCGCTTTTCTTTTGTAGTTCGCGGAATTATCGCTACTTTTGTAGTTAATTAGGAGTCTTGTCCGAAAAACAGTAAAACAATGAAGAAAATAATTCTATCCGGAGGCGGTACAGGCGGTCATATCTACCCTGCAGTGTCGGTTGCCGAGGCGTTGAAAAAACGCTTGGGCGAAGATGTCGAAATCCTATTTGTAGGAGCAGAGGGCAAGATGGAGATGTCGTTAATTCCAAGTCTGGGATACAATATCAAGGGATTGACTATTGTCGGCTTGCAACGCCGTTTCACTTGGAAGAACTTTGCTCTGCCATACTATCTGTTGCGCAGCCTTAATCAGGCTCGCCGTATAATCAAGGAGTTCAAACCCGATGTTGTGGCTGGTTTTGGCGGTTACGCCAGCGCACCGATAGTATTTGTAGCACAGTTGACGGGCATTCCTACAATTATTCAGGAGCAGAACTCGTATGCAGGTCTGGTCAATAAGATTGTGGGTGGTCGCGCCAAAAGAATATGCGTGGCATACGAGGGTATGGAGCGATTCTTCGACAAGGCGAAAATTGTCTTGACGGGAAATCCTCTGCGCAGTGCCTTCGGTAAGGGAGATATCGACCGCAACGAGGCATTTGCTCACTACGGATTGAAGGAGAGCTTACCTACGGTTTTGGTTGTGGGAGGCTCGCTTGGAACTCGTACCTTGAACAATATGATGAAGTCGTGGATTGTAACGCTTGGTGGTGAAGCTCCCGTGCAGGTTGTTTGGCAGACGGGACGATTCTATGAGAAGGAGATGCGAGAGTTCTTTGCGCACTACCCAACGAAAAATATCTCGCTTGTGCCATTTATCGACCGTATGGACTACGCATACGAAGTTGCCGATGTGGTAATTTCGCGCAGTGGCGCATGTACGGTGTCGGAGTTGTGTTTGGCAAAGAAACCTACGCTCTTTGTCCCTTCGCCAAATGTTGCCGAGGACCATCAAACCAAAAATGCTCGTGCTTTGGTGGATAAGGGCGCAGCGATGATGGTTAGTGATGCCGAGGCTGCCGATTGCGGTATCTCGACCGCATTGAAGATGGTGTTAGACGAGGCGTTGTTGGCAAAACTCTCGAAGAATATTGCAAAGTTGGCTACCCCCGATGCAGCAGATAGGGTGGCTGATGAAATTATCAAACAGATTAAGGAGTAGCAAAGATGAAGAATCGAGTCTATTTTCTTGGTATTGGCGGTATTGGTATGAGTGCCTTGGCTCGCTACTTCCTGCACGAGGGGTGGCAGGTGGCAGGCTACGACCGCACCGCAACCGACCTTACGCGCAAATTAGAGGCAGAGGGGGCGTTGGTACATTATGAAGATGATGTAAAACTTATCCCGGAGGCATTTCTCGATAAGGAGCATACGGTAGTGATTTACACTCCCGCTATTCCTGCCGACCACTCGGAGCAGGCGATGTTTCGCGCCGAAGGCTTCGAGATTAAGAAGCGTTCGCAGGTGTTGGGCCTGTTGTCGCAAGGAAAGTATGTGCAAGCGGTGTCGGGTACGCACGGTAAAACCTCAACCTCGACATTGACCGCGTGGTTGAACCACGCTGTTGCAGGTGAAGGCTCGGCTTTCTTGGGCGGCATATCGAAAAATTTTGGCTCTAACTTGGTGTTGGGCGAGGGCAATAGGTTTGTTGTTGAGGCAGATGAATTCGACCGTTCGTTCCTGCAACTCTATCCCGATGCTGCAGTGGTAACTTCGGCAGATGCCGACCACCTCGATATCTACGGCACTCACGAGAAGGTCAAGGAGGCGTTCTCGCAGTTTATCGCACAGATAAAGGAGGGTGGCGTGCTGATTATCAAAAAAGGTGTCGATGTGGCGATTACGAATGATAAAATTTCGATCTATCGCTACTCTTATAACGAGGAGTGCGACTTCTATGCCCGCAATGTGGAGTTGTTGGAGGGTGGCTACTACCGCTACGATATTGTTACTCCAACAGGTGTTATCGAGGGTTGCACACTCGGTATTCCGGGCTGGGTGAATATCGAAAATTCGGTGGCTGCGGTGGCTCTGCTTTGGTCGGTGGAGAGAGATATTAAAGACCACGAAGCTTTGCGTAAGGCGTTGCGCGAGTTCTCGGGTGTGAAGAGAAGATTTGAGTTCTATGTTAATACTCCGCAGGGGGTATATATGGACGACTATGCTCACCACCCACGCGAGTTGGCGGCAACTATCACTTCGGTAAAGCAGATGTTCCCGAAGCGTAAGGTTACGGCAATTTTCCAACCGCATCTCTACACCCGTACGCGCGATTTGTACGAGGAGTTCGCCGAGGCGTTGAATGAGGCTGACGAGGTTGTGCTGTTGCCGATATATCCTGCGCGTGAGTTGCCTATCGAGGGTATTACAACGGAGATTATCGCAAATCTTGTAACGAAACCTTGTAGAATTGTCGAGCGTGAGGAGTTGGCACAAACGATTGGCGAGATGGCGACCGATGTGGTGGTATCCTTTGGTGCAGGCAATATTGATGCTTGTTGCAATGATATTGCAAAGGCAATTAAACGGAAAACGGAAAACTGATTTTTAATTCTGCATTCTGCATTTTGCATTTTGAATTTTGCATTTTGAATTTTGAATTGTATGTGGCGTAAGATAGGTAGAGTAATAGGTGTGATATTTGGGTGGGGAGTAATCCTTGCCTATATCCTCTATGCCTCGCATCTTGCGCAGGAGCATCGTGCAGAGCAAAAGGTCGAGCAGGTTGTCGTTTCACTCTCCGATAGTACGGCATTCAGCCAATTATCCTCTTCGGAGCATATCCGCAAGCAGTTGAAGCGTAGCGGTCTGACAATCGAAAATAGGAGTATCGACAGCATAGATGCCGCCAAGATATCGGCGTGCATACATCGCAACGGCTTTGTGAAGGGGGTAGATGTATATGCTACATACTCGGGTACGGTATATATCGATGTCAGCCAGCACAAACCTGTAATGCGCCTTTTGTGTGGCGGAATGAATAGCTATGTAACGGCAGAGGGCGATATATTTCGAGCACCAAGGGGTTCGTCTTACTACTCGGCGGTAGTTACGGGAGAGTATAGACCTTTTGTCGGGCTATCCTACGATGGTAATGTTGCGGTGTTACGCGATTCGTTGCTGCGCAAGGAGGATAGAAAATTGGACAATCTCGAAGATAAGTTTGCCGAGTTGAAGGCGAAACGAAGTGAGTGTAAGGGAGAGATATCGAAGCTGAAAAAGCAGAGAAAGAAGAAAGGCTTTTGGGAGTCTGATGAGGCGCATCGTCATCGAAAGGTGGGTGTAGATGCCGCAATAGCGAAACAGAATACGAAGCTTAAACAACTCGCGGTGCAAAATGCAGCACTCGAAGCCGAAAGGGTTAAGATTGACAATCGCAAAAAAAAGTTAAACGAAAAATACAACGATTTTGTTAATCTTATTAACTTTGTAGTCCAAGTTGAGGAGGACTCTTTTTGGCAATCCGAGGTAGTACAATTCGTGGCAGATACTCTATCTACGGGGGCGATAACTCTGCGTTTAGTGCCGCGTAGTGGCGATTTTATCATAGAGTTTGGTACACTTGCCGATAGTAGATTAAAGCTGGATAAGTTGCATGAGTTCTACGATAACGGACTCTCGCGTGTGGGTTGGAACAGGTACAAGGTTATAGATATCAGATACGATAAACAGGTAATTTGCACGGAATAGATATGGAGAACAAGGATTATATTGTCGGAATAGATATTGGCTCGTCTAATATCGTTATGGCGGTTGGAGTTCGAGATAACAATGGCGAGATTTCGGTACTTGGAATAGAGGTGCAGGAGGTTGCTGATTGCGTGAAGGACGGCAACATTGTCAATTATATCGAACTTGGCAAGACGATACTCAAAGCGAAGAGTTCGTTGGAGGGAGAACTCGGTCGCCGTCTGAACTCGGCATATATAGGTATCTCGGGCAAATCGGTCTATTGCGTGCATTACGAGGATTATGTCGATATCAGCGATAAAACGGGTTGTGTTACCGAAAATGAACTGCGAGAGTTGCAATCCCGTATAGATATGGTTGTGCCGGGTGGTGGTGATGAGATTATCGCCCGCATGCCATTGCGTTATCGCGTAGATGACCGCCCAGATGTAAAGAATCCTTTGGGCGCATTTGGTCGCAAACTCTCGGCTACTTACCTCTTTGTTCTGGTAGGTAAGCAACAAATTGAGTTGATAAATCGTGCAATGCATCAAGCGGATATTAAAATCTGCGGTTTGTGCGTTACCCCTACGGTGCTTCATCCTCTCTTGTTGAACGATATCGAGATGGAGGAGGGCGCGATGATTGTCGATATCGGTGGTGACCTGACCGATATCTCGATTGTTCGCGAGGGACGATTGTGGTACTTCTCATCGTTGCCGATAGGCGCATCGAGTATCAACAGAGATTTGCATGACTTCTTGAAGATATCGAAGAAAGATGTCGATAAACTCAAACGCAAATATGGCTCGGCAACTGCTGATGGTGTGCCCGACAATACCACTATCTCGGTAAAGATGGCATCGCACGCCAATAAACAGATTTTGCAACGCAATATCGCCGAGATAACAGAGGAACGCTTGAAGGATATCGCCTCCTTTGTGCTCCGCGAGTTGAAGGGCGCAAAGTATCAGTCGAAGATACCTTGCGGTGCTATCCTTACGGGAGGCTCTGCGTACCTTGCGAATATCGACAGCCTCTTCTCGCGAGAATTGGGCATGGAGGTTCGTATGGGTAGAATGCTCAATGGAGTAAATGAAGATTCGCAGCAGGATATAGCAACCTACTCGCAATCTGCCGTAGTGGCGTTGTTGCTCTATGGAGCAGAACATAAGGCGTGTGAGACAACTCCCGGAATGGTAGGCTTGCAACCGAAGGAGGAGGAGAAGATAGAAGAGAGACCTATGCATGAGGTCGATATCTTCTCAACGCAGAATGAAACGACCATCTTAAAAGCGACAGTCGAGTTGCCAAAAGAGGAGGACGCAGAGCCTGTTGCGGAGGAGAATACCAATTTGCCACATACTCCATCGGAGCGTGAATATGTAGAGAAGAACGATAGGGTAGAGGATGTTGCGGGAGAGCATCACGATGATAAGGTCGCAATCAAAAACGACAACAATGGTGATAGTGTCGCAGGCGGAGAAGCCGAAGAGCCTCGCAATACGGGAATTATCGACCGCATAACAAATTGGTGGTCAGACCTATTCAACGAGGATAAATACATTTAATTTGAGGAGCGTATTACGATGAACGATATAAGCATATTGAAAAATCTTGCCTTTGTCAAGAGTCAGCCATCGCGAATAATGGCGATGGGTGTTGGCGGTGCCGGTGGCAACGCGATTGAGCACATGTGGCAGATGCAGATTGAAGGGGTAAATCTCGCGGCATGCAATACCGACCAAGATGACCTCGACAAGTTGCATATTGCCAAAGAGAATTGCATTTTGTTAGGCGATGACGGACTTGGAGCAGGCAACAACTCGGAGCGTGGTGCAGAGTGTGCCGTGCAGTCATTGGATAAGGTGCGCGATTTGTTGAAGGCACGAGGTACGGAGATGCTATTTTTGGCAGCAGGAATGGGTGCAGGAACGGGTACAGGCGCAACTCCGGTGATTGCAGAGTTGGCGCACGAGATGGATATCCTCACGGTAGCTATCGTGACAACCCCTCCAAAGAATGAAGGACCTCACCGCTTGGCACAGGCGAAATCGGGACTCGATAGGCTGCGTAAGCATGTCGATGCGATGATTGTGTTGAGCAATGATGCCATAAATCAACTCTATGGTCATCTTCCGGCACAAACGGGTTTCGATAGAGCAAACGATGTAGTTGCTTTTGCAGCAAAGGGTATTGCCGAGATTATCACTCATAAATCGAGCATTGTAAATGTCGATTTCTCGGATGTGTGTACCGTTATGCGCGGTAGTGGCAGTGCCATTATGGGTGTTGCGACCGAAAAGGGTGAGGACCGAGCAGACAAGGTTATCGATAAGATTATAACTTCGCCTCTCTTTGGAAATGTTTCGATAAGTGGCTCGCGCAATGTGTTGGTAAATATCGCAGTGTCGAGTGCCGAAGGTTTGACTTTGAATGAGGCACATCGTGTTCGTGACCGTGTGCAACATCACGCCAAAACTACTGACGAGAATGGTAATGAGCAACTTACGAATATCATCTGGGGTATGAGTATTAAGCCCAATCTTCCGGAGGACGAGATGGAGGTTGTTGTTGTTGCGACCGGATTTAAGGATGACAATTTTGGCGGACCTGTCAAAATTGTGAATGCACCACAAGAGGTACATGAGGAACAAGAGCCTGTTGATACATCGGAGGAAAATATACCGGAGCAGAAGGTTGAGAGTGAGGAGGTTAAGCGACCTTCGACACCTAAATTCCGACCTGCACCAGCACCGATAATGCGCCCTGCACGCAACTTTACCGAGATAGAGGAGTGCAAGCGTACCCCTGCTTACATCGCCCATAAGGTGCAACTCACCAATGCAATTAAGGCGCGTTCGATTGGAGGAATCGAGAAAGACGAGCAAACAGAACAGCAGGATAGTGGCACATTGCAGCTATTTTAGTTAAAAACTAATAGAGAGTAGAGATGATAGAGTATTTGAGTTGTCCGCCTGAAACGGTGATGCTGATAGTTATTACGGTGTTGCTGTTGCTGGCATCGGGTATGATGTCGGCTTCGGAGGTGGCGTTTTTTTCGTTGTTGCCGTCAGATGTTCGCGCCATAAAGCAGCGTGGCTCTATGGCTTCGGAGAGTGCATTGAAGTTGTTGAAGAATAGCGACTCTCTGCTTGCAACTATACTTGTAGTGAATAATTTGGTGAATATCGCCATCGTAATCTGTTCCTCGAAGGTTGTGGATACGATGTTTGCGTTCAGTAATGCCACGATAGAGTTCCTCTTTACGGGAGTGCTGGTAACATTCCTATTGTTGCTCTTTGGCGAGATTGTGCCGAAGATTATTGCGCAGACCTCCAATGTGAAAGTTGCGTTGTTATTTGCTCAACCGCTTGTCATCTTGCGTTGGTTGTTCTACCCATTCTCCTATATCCTGATAAATACAAGTGGTAGGGTAGGCAAAATGGCAAGTGCTAACTCCGAAAATATCTCTATCGAGGAGTTGGCAGATGCGGTAGATATGACCACCGAGCCGGAGAGTGAGGAGCAAAAGATATTGTCGGGTATTGTCGGCATTGCCTCGCGAGAGGTTGAGGATATCATGCGTCCACGCATCGATATTAAGGCGGTGGAGCAGACGATGACCTTCACCGAAGTTAAGGAGGTTATCACCGAAACGGGACACTCTCGTTTGCCGGTCTATGATGAAGATTTAGACCACATTAAGGGTGTGTTGTTTGTTAAAGATTTGCTCGAACACATCTCAAAGGGCGATGAGTTCGGTTGGCAACGCCTTATTCGTGAGCCATATTTTGTGCCGATGCACAAGAAGGTGACCTCGGTATTGGAGGATTTTCAGCGACAGAAGTTTCACATGGCTATCGTTGTCGATGAGTATGGTGCAACACAAGGCTTGATATCGTTAGAGGATATCTTGGAGGAGGTTGTCGGCGAAATCTCTGATGAGAGCGATGTCGATGAGTCGTTCTATCGCCGATTGAACGAGAATACCTATCTCTTTGAGGGCAAAACCCATATTGTGGATGTGGTGCGAGTTCTTGACCTCGAAGATGATATATTTGAGGATGTGCAGGGACGCGCCGAGACGGTTGCCGGATTGATGCTCGAAATAAATCGAAACTTCTTGAAGAAGGGCGATGAAGTCTCGGCACACGATATACGATTTGTCGTAGATTCGATGGACGGACATCGTATCGATAAGATAAAAATTATAGTTAAGAGCAATGGATAGCCATCTCGTAATTGAGAAGATAGGCTCGGAGGAGGCTCTGCGTACTCTTGCTCTGCCCGAAGATATCAGGGCAGTCGAGGGGGTTAGTAACACAAATCGCCGTTGCGAGATTTTGTCGTGGCGTGCAGTCGTACGCCGAGAGTTGGGCAGCGAGGTGCATATCTTCTACGATGATTATGGTGCTCCCAATGTTGCAATGCCAGACACTTATATCAGTGTATCACATAGCAAGGGTGTAGTTGCTGTACTATTTTCGGACTATCCATGTGCGGTGGATATCGAGCAGAGAAGTCGCGATTTTCGCAATGTGGCACCGAAATATCTATCTACTGCGGAGCAGCGTATTGCCGAGGAGTATGATCTCTATGCCGAGATGTGGTCGGCAAAGGAGGCACTCTATAAATACTATCGCAAAGGCTCGCTTGACCTTGTCAAACATATCTCAATCGTAGAGTATGTTGCAGATAAACACTCCCTTGTCGCCACCATTCTCGGTAGCGAGCCTATATCTGTTTATCTGCAAAATGAGGGCAACTATGTAGTTGCTTCGATTCTTCGTTAGTTGGCTAGTCGCTTGATTTTACGCATCTGCCATACAAAGAGTATAAATGCCAATAAGATAGATGCACTATCGGCAATTGGCATCGAAATCCACACTCCGTAAGCACCGAGAGTGCGAGGCAGAGTCCATAGCAGTGGCAATAGGAATAGAAGTTGTCGTGTCAGCGAAACGAATATAGCCAACGGAGCCTTACCGATATATTGGAAGAAGCCACCAACAACAACCTGAAATCCTATGAGGGGGAACATCATTAAGATTATGCGCATGCCTTGTGCTGCGGCATCGACCATCAACTGCTCGTTGCCACCCTTCGAGGAGTCTACGAAGGCTCTGGCGATAAATTCGGGGACGGTTTCGCCAAGGATAAAACCAAGTGTTCCAATAGTCATACCACAGCCAATAGTCATAAATACAGCCTTGCGAACACGAGCAAAATTCTTTGCTCCGTAGTTGTAGCCAACTATCGGTTGCATACCTTGATTTAAGCCCTGTATAAGCATAATAAAGAGCAGTGCTACACGATTGACAATGCCGTAGGCTCCGACATACAGATCGGCTGCACCCTCCTCTCGTGTTACAATATCGTGCAAGCCCGTACCGCCATAGCGGAGCATTGCCGTATTGACAAATGCAGCGACCATCGAGGCGCAGATATTCATCAGAAATGGCGCAAGACCGATTGAGAGTATATTGCCGACAATCTTCCAATCGAAGTGAAACGCCTCACGCTTAAATCGCAGAAACGAACTCTTCGAGCAGAAGTGCGACAAGGCGATAAGGAATGCGACAAATTGCGAAATAACAGTTGCTGCTGCCGAGCCCTTAATACCCCAGCCAAACTTGAAGATAAATAGTGGATTGAGTATGAGATTGACCGCTACCGAGGTGAGCATTATCGCCATCGACTTGCGCGGATTGCCCGAGGCACGAATCATCTCGTTCATTCCGAGATAGAGGTGTTGCGTGATATTTCCGTAGAGTATAACGCGCATAAACTGTCGTGCATACTCCAAAGTCTCCTCCGAAGCGCGACCTCCGCTGAATAGGAGCAGAATCTCATCGAGAAAGGTGAGCATCAGTACCATTATCGTAAATCCGATAACGATATTGAGCAGTACGGCATTACACAAGGTCTTCTCGGCAGCACGCTTGTTACCCTCGCCCAAACGGAGCGAAATTCGTGCAGCCGCACCTACACCGACCATTGCACCAAATGCCGAGCCGATATTCATAATCGGCATCGTAATAGCCATACCTGCAATGGCTGCACCTCCTACGCCGTGTCCTACGAAGGCACTATCAATAAGGTGATATAGCGATGACGATGCCATCGCTATAATCGCCGGCGTTGCGTAGTTAAAGAGCAACTTGCCGATATTATCCGTTCCCAGAGAGAGCGTCTTATTCACCTTAAATATCCCTTTTTACTTACTCCTCTTTGTCTTCTTTGAGCACTTGAAGATTGGATTCTTTTCGATAGTAGGCTCTACGCTTGTATCAACTCCACCACCCAAAGCGCGATAGAGGTTTATAACACCCTGAATACCCTCGAAACGGTCTGAAACCTGTAACAAACGAGCCGAGAGCAACGACTGTTGAGCTGTCAAGACCTCCAAATAGGTCGCCTCCGAGTGGCTCATCAATTGTCGTGTGCTATATACCGCCTTTTCCAAGTTGTCGATTTGGCGAATGCGAAGGTCGGTTTTGCTACGAGCCGAACGACATTGCGCCAATGCGGTATTAACCTCGTTACCAGCCTCCAACAACTTGTGCTCGAAGTGAAGCAGAGCCTCACGCTGTTGCGATTGTGCAATTTTGTAGTTAGCACGATTGCTACCGGCATTGAATATCGGTTGTACCAACTTTGCCAGGAACGAGAACGCCCAACTTGCCGGTGAACCTTTCAATGCGCCATCGCCCGAAATGGTAAGCGAAGGGTAGAGGTTGGCTTGTGCAATATTGGTGTTGTAGAAAGCAAGTTTCAAATTGTACTCTGCTTGCTGAACATCGGGACGGCGTGAGAGCAATTGTGCAGGTACTCCTACAAACAACTGCTGCTTGAAATCCACTCCATTCAACTCGCCGCGAGGGAAATCCTGCGGAGTGACATTGAGCAACAGAGCGAATGCGTTTTGTGCCTGTACGAGTTTATACTCCAAATCGTGCAACGAAGCATCAATCGAACAGCTGTTTGCTTCGGTTTGCGAGATAGATGCAGCATTTGTCATACCCGCCTCCTTCATAGCCTTCATTGTGCGGACATTCTCCTTCCAATTGGCAGAGGTAGAGCGAGAAACACGAAGTTGTGCATCAATCATCAACAGTGTGTAGTAGTTGTTGGCGATAGCCGCAACCAATGCAGTCTGAACGCTACGGCGATAGAGTCGATTATACTCCAAATTTGCCTCTGCACGGCGCTTAGCGTTGATGTTACGCGCCATAATATCAATCTCCCAGCTCGCCTTAATAGGCAAAGTATAGGAAAATTGAGCAGATTGCGGAGCAAGACTTACACCTACCGAAGGCTCAAAACCGAACGAAGGAATAAATGCCAACCTTGCCGACTGCAACGCCAACTCTGCCTGCGATACTCTCTCGGCAGCAAGTTGCATATCGATATTGTTCTTCAACCCCTGCTCGATATAGCCTTGCAAGTATTTGTCGGTGAAGAAATCTCGCCACGAGATGTCTGCCATAGTTGTAGTATCTTTCATCTCGGCATTGCCATAGAGTTTATCGGTCGAAATCTCCTCCGGACGGCTATATTTCTTATATATAGAGCAGCTTGTGAACAGTGTTGCAATACTCAATATTAAAACAATCTTTTTCATTACTCTTTCTCCTCGATTTGTTTTTCAGATTCAACAACCTTAATTGGTTTTACCTTCTCCTGCAACCATTGGAAGATGGTGAACAGAACAGGCAACACGAACAGCAGTGCCAATGTTCCGATAATCATACCTCCGACAACACCGGTACCGATGGTTGTATTACCGTTGGCACCTACACCCGTAGAGAACATCAATGGAATCATACCGATAACCATTGTCAGTACGGTCATCAAGATAGGGCGGAAACGCTCCTTTGTTGCCACATAGGTTGCACGAGCAATACTCATACCCTTGGCACGATTCTCACCGGCAAACTCGGTAATCAGAATGGCGGTCTTTGACAACAATCCGATGAGCATGATAAGACCTGTCTGCAAGTATATGTTGTTCTCCACGCCCATCATCTTTGCAAAGAGGAACGAGCCCATCAATCCGAAAGGAACGGAGAGAATTACTGCCAATGGCACAATGAAACTCTCGTAAAGACCAGCAAGGATAAGATAGATAAGCACGATACAGATTACAAAGATAATTACTGTGTTACTTGTACTCTCTGCCTCCTCACGGGCGATACCCGAGAAGTCGTAACCGTAACCTACAGGCAGATACTCTTTTGCAACCTCTTGCACCGCCTTGATAGCATCTCCTGACGAATAGCCCTCCTCCGAACGACCATTTACGCTGATGGCAGGGAACATATTGAATCGTGAGAGGTTCTCCGGTGCATAAATCTTTTCGAGTGTTACGAATTGGCTGATTGGAGCCATTTCGTCACCAATACGAATGAAGATGTTGTTCAAGGTTTGCTTATCAACACGGTATTTAGGGTGAGCCTGAATACGCACCTGATACAACTTTGTAAATCGGTTGAATCGGGTAGACATCGTACCTCCATAGTAACCATTCAGTACGCTCAATACCTCTTTGGTCGATGTTCCGGCACGCTTACACTTAACGGCATCAACATCAATCTGATATTGAGGGAAACTTGGGTTGAACGAGGTGTATGCTGCGCTAATTTCTGGTCGCTCTTTGAGTGCTTCGATAAACTTGAAGGTTACATCGGCCAACTCCTCAATATTACCACCCTTTTTATCTTGTACATAGAGGTTAAAACCTCCCGCAGCACCAAAGCCCGGAATCATTGCAGGGGTAGTAGTGAAGATTTTTGCATCGTTGAACTCTTCGGCATACTCCTTTACGCGCTGCTGTACAGCTGATACGCTATGCTCCTTACCGGGGCGCTCATCCCAATGTTTAAGACGGAGCAAAAAGCTACCCTGCGAAGAACCTGTACCTCCTGCCTGCGAGAAGCCTGCCATCTTACTTACGGCGTGGGCTTCGTCAATATACTGAATCATATCGTTGTAGAAGCGATCAACTACACGCTTTGTTTGCGAAAGTGATGTTCCCGGAGGACACGACACATCGACACGCAATGTTCCGAGGTCCTCGCGAGGTACAAGACCTGTCTTTGTTGTCTTCATAAAGTAAACCAACAAGCCGCAAGCCGCAACAAGCAGAATGATACTCAACCAACGATGACGAAGGAAGAAAGTTACGCCACGAAGATATTTCTTTGTTATGGTAGAAAATGCGCTATCGAGTGCGATACCCATTCTCTTGCCAAATGACATCTTCACCGCATTGCCGTGTATATCTTTTGGTTTGAGCAGCATTGCGCACAATGCTGGCGAGAGAGTCAAGGCATTTACCGCCGAGATACCTACTGCCACAGCCATTGTAAGACCGAACTGCGTGTAGAAGATACCCGAAGTACCTCCCATAAACGACACCGGAATAAATACCGCCATAAACACGAGCGTACAAGAGATAATAGCGGTTGAGATACCATCCATTGCATCTACTGTCGCCTTGTATACCGACTTATATCCCAAATCGAGCTTCGCATGAACAGCCTCCACCACGATAATAGCATCATCCACCACAACGCCGATAGAAAGTACCAATGCAAAGAGGGTGAGGAGGTTGATACTAAAATCGAATAAGAACAGGAATAGGAATGTTCCGATAATCGATACGATAGTACCGATAAGCGGAATCATTGTCGAACGGAGGTCACGAAGGAAGAGGAACACCACGAGCGTTACCAACACGATAGCCTCCAATAATGTACGGATTACATTGTAGATAGAGGCGAAAAGGAAGTCGTTGGTACTTTCCAGTGTTACCATTTCCAAATCGACAGGGAAATCCTCGCGAGCCTCTTCGAGGAATGCATCAATCTTCTTGATTACTTCGGTTGCATTCGAGTCCGGTGTCTGGTAGATTACGAACTCGGTTCCCGGCGCACCATCAATCTCGCACATATATTGGTACGACTGTGTTCCCAACTCAATTTCGGCAACATCTTTCAACCTCAATACCTCACCATTTGGCAATGCACGAACTACGATATTCTCAAACTGTTCGGTCTTTTCCAAACGACCTTTGTAGCGCATTGCGTATTGGAAAGTTTGGTCAGAGTTCTCTCCGAACGAGCCCGTTGCAGCCTCAATGTTCTGCTCACCGAGTACTGCCGAAATGTCTGATGGCACCAACTTGTACTGCGCCATGATATCGGGTTTAAGCCAGATACGCATCGAGTAATCGGAACCACGCACCTCGATATCACCTACACCCGGAATACGCGAAATTGCAGGTACGAGGTTAATCTTGATGTAGTTCACAATGAAGGTACGGTTGTATGAGCCATTCGGGCTATATAGTGCAACTCGCTCCAAGACACTCGTCTGACGCTTCTTGACAGTTACTCCCGCCTCGACAACCTCCGAAGGGAGCTGTCGGGTTGCACGCGATACGCAGTTTTGTACATTCACGGCAGCCATATCGGGATTGATACCCTGCTTGAAGTATATAGTGATGGAGCCACTACCGTTATTTGTTGCGGAGGATGACATATAGGTCATATTCTCCACTCCGTTGATAGCCTCTTCGAGAGGTACGAGCGCACTCTTCTGTACAGTCTCGGCACTCGCTCCCGGGTATGATACCGATACGAAGATGGTCGGAGGGGCAATACTTGGATATCGTTCAATCGGAAGTACAGCCAAACCGATAAGTCCGCCGATTATGATGATAATCGAGATTACGGACGAAAGTATCGGACGATCAATAAATGTTTTGATATTCATTGCAAGTCTCTTCTATTGGGTGAAACTTCTACTTTTTCTTCTTTTTGCTGTTGGTGACAATCTCCTTAATCTTGATAGGCGTGTCGTCACGCAACAAACCGATACCCTCGACTACGATTGTATCTCCCTCGATTAAGCCGGACTCAACGATGTACTCCTTGCCATTGCTAATCTCGAATACACCGATAATTTTTGCCTTTGCTATGCCATTCTCTATTTTGTAGGCGTAAACCTTATCTTGCACCTCGAATGTTGCGTGCTGCGGAATAACTACGCAACCCTCCTGACGGTGAGGAAGGATAACTGTACCCGAACCTCCCGAAAGCAACAGACGCTTTCTGTTAGGGAATTTTGCACGCAAGGTAACAGAACCGGTTGTAGGGTCGATGATACCCGAGATTGCCTCGATGCGACCTTTTTCCGAGTAGATTGTACCATCGCTCAACTGCAACTCAACATCAGGCAACTCCTGCAATGCATTTTCGAGTGCGCCATGTTGGCGTTTGAGCGAGAGTACCTGACTTTCGCTCATCGAGAAATAGACATACATCTCCGAGTTGTCCGATACCGAAGTCATAGGTGTCGCGTCAGATGGGCTTACGAGTGTACCAACTCGGAATGGAAGTGTTCCGACAACTCCATCTACCGGACTCTTAACGAGAGTGTAGGAGAGGTTGTTACTTGCGGTGAGTTCGTTTGCACGAGCTTGTGCCAACTGAGCCTTTGCACTTGCAAGGTTGGTGCGAGCCATACGGAGGTCAAAGTCCGAGATGATGTTCTGCTCAAACAGCTTCTCTTTACTTGTTGCCGACAACTCTGCTGCATTGACTTGCGCCTTTGCCACATCAACATTTGCCTCTGCCGTAGCGAGAGCTGCCTGATATGGCACCTGGTCGATGATAAAAAGAGTCTGTCCCTGACGAACAACCGAACCCTCCTTTACCTTGATGTCGGTGATGTAACCCTGCACCTTTGTACGGATATCGACATCCTGCTTACCTCGGATTGTTGCCGAGAAGGTAGAGCTTAACTTACGCGATGCAGTTTGAAGAATCATCGCGTTGTACTCACGAGTTAGTTTTGTTTTGGTAGTCTCCTCTTTACAACCTACAAAGAGGGTTGCAAGAGTGATGCATACCACCAAGTTAAATAGTAGATTTCTAGTCATGTTGTATAGTTTTTTGAAATTAGATTTTGCCACTTAAGTAAAACCATGCAAAGTTATAACAAATAATAGAGATATCAAAATAGGAGCAATTATAAATTGCCCCTATTCTGAATGCTGTTTTTTACTCCGTTTTTTACTGTCTCAACTCTTCATAGAGTAACGCTATTGCGTAAGCAGTGGCGCGAGATATGATTTGGGAACGGTCTGTGCCACAATTCTTTAACACGGCAAAACATTTGTCGGGTGTAGCTACGCCAATCCAAACTGTTCCGACAGGTTTCTCCTTGCTTCCTCCTGTTGGACCTGCGATGCCTGTTGTTGAAATGGCAAAATTAGCCCCTGAAATGACCATTGCACCCCTCGCCATCGCTTTGGCTACCTGCTCCGACACTGCACCATGTTGCGCAATATCGGACATTTTAACCCCCAAAACATTACATTTTGATTCGTTACTATACGACACTACGCCGCAGAGAAAATATGCCGAAGCTCCCGCCTGTGCCGTAAATTTAGATGCTATTGCACCTCCCGTACAGCTCTCTGCCGTAGCGAGGGTTAAGCCTCGCTCTATCATTATGTTGTGTACCAATTCCTCGACCGAAGCCTCCTCAAATCCTGCGATATTATCGGGGATAATTGTTTGTAATTGTGCAAATTGTGCTTCAATTTCTCGGGACACCTCTTCACCCTCAACCTCGTAAGCCGACAAACGCAGTCGCACCACATTCGGTGCAGGCAGATAGGCGAGGTGCAGATAGTCGGGCAAAGACTCCTCCCACAAGGCAATCTTTTCTGCCAAAATCGACTCGGCAATGCCAAAAGTTATCATCGTGCGATGGACTATCTCACGAAGGTTGAAATGCTCCTTCAATCGTGGCATAACACTCTCATCTATGAGGTGTTGCATCTCGAACGGAATGCCCGGTAATGATACCACAATGCGACCTTCGCGCTCAAACCACATACCCGGGGCAGTGCCGTGTGCATTATGCAATACGGTGCAACATTCGGGCACCATTGCCTGTCCACGATTGAGGTCGTTGAAGGCTATGTTGCGTGCCGCTAACATTGTGCGAATATGCTCCGCCTCGACCTCATCATAACGAAGTGTTGAGCCGAAATAGTTGCACAATGTGTGCTTCGTGATATCGTCTTTGGTAGGACCAAGACCTCCCGTGATAATAACAACCTCGCTCTGCGATAGTGCGCGGTCGAGAGTTGCGACTATCTGGTCGCGATTGTCGCCAATGGAGGTGCGCTCGGCAACGACTATACCGTGGGCATTCAAGGCGCGAGATATGTAGCGTGAGTTGGTGTCGAGAATCTGACCTATCAAAATCTCGTCACCGATTGTTATAATTGTAGCTTTCATTGCTTATTGATTTTCCGTTTCGGTAGTTTCGGAAATTTCGGGTTCCTCTGTCGGCTCGGTTGTTTCAGTTGCTTCGGGTGCAATAAGGCTATTGCAAAGGTCACCCGCAAAGCCTACTCCGTTATAGACAAAGCCTGTATATACCTGAACGAGTGTTGCACCAGCCTCCATCATTCGTTTGACATCTTCACCCGTCATCAAACCTCCGACACCGATGATAGGGTAGGTGCCGTGGCAACGCTCATATACTCGGCGAACAACCTCGATAGCGCGTTCTGTCAGCGGTGAGCCACTCACTGCTCCGATGCCCACTTTGCGTAGATCCTCGTGCGAGGTCTGCAACCCTTGTGGGTGGGTGGTAGCGTTTGTGGCAATGATACCATCGAGTGGGGTATCAACCATAATATCGGTCATCAAATCGATCTCCTCGTTCGTCAAATCAGGCGATATTTTCAAGAGTATAGGGCGATACTGATTTTGTCCTCGGCGGAAGTCGAAGAGAGGTTCGAGAATACTCATTATGCTCTCGCGAGTGCGAGGCACATACTGCTTGTGGGTGGTGTTGTAGCTCACATTTACCGCAAAGTAGTCCATATATTGGTATAGATTGCGGAATACGCGCAGGTAATCCATTGCCGCCTCCTCGGGTGGAGTTATGGTGTTCTTGCCGATGTTGCAACCGAGGATAATGCCATCGTGTCCATCGCGAACATTTCTCAAAACGGCATCCAAACCCTTCGATGCAAGACCTATGCGGTTGCTGATGGCGATGTCTTGTGGCAAATTGAATACGCGTGGTTTCGGATTGCCTTGTTGAGGTCGAGGCGTTACGGTGCCTATTTCGATAAATCCGAAACCGAGAGCCGAAAGGGGGCGGAAAATTTCGCCATTGCGGTCGAATCCCGATGCCAAACCTATCGGATTGCGAAAGCGCAGACCAAAGACTTCGCGTTCCAACGACTTGTCTTCAACAGCATAAATATTGCGCAGCAACCATTTTGCAGCGGGAATTTTATCGACAATACGAAGCAGTAGAACAGCCAACGAATGTGCTTGCTCTGCTCCGAAAATCTTTGATATGATATGTAAAATACCCTTCATTGTGGCACAAAGATAGTAACTTAAATGGAAAACTGAAAACTTTTTTCAAGTGAGTAGTGAGTAGAGAGTAGTTGAAAAACTTCAAGCACACTCCCTATAACCCCTATAATCACTTGCGCCTTGACCACTTTCGGAGTTCGCAAAACCTAAAAGTACTCTTTTCGGTAGTGATAGTTATTGCGTGACAACTCAAATTGTTCGGGTGCATTTTTCAGTGTATCGCTCTCTGTGTCAAGGTCGCAATATCGATCTATCGTGGCACACATCTCCTCCCACGAAATCAACTTCGGTGTGACAATCTCAATCTCCACAGGGCGCCAATTAACGAGTGGCAGGTTGAAATGCCGAGCCAATGCCTGCACCGCCATAGCGGTAGCATTTGCTTTGCCTTGTGCCGTATAACCTGCGATATGCGGTGTAGCGACCAATGATTTTGCAAGATAACGACTATCTATATTTGGCTCATTTTCCCATACATCGGTGATGTAGGTCAAATCGTTCCGCTGTGTTGCCTCGGTTGCCACACACTCTCCGCGTGAGGCGTTTATAAGCGTTGCGCCCGAATGAAGAAGAGCGATATTTTCGCTATTTATGAGATGGTGCGTAGTGCTGTCAAGCGGAGTGTGCAGAGTTACGATATCTGCCTTCTGCAACACCTCTTCGAGAGAAACGAAATCGAGATTTTCGCGCTGCTGCCGCGGAGGGTCCGAACATATAGTATGAAATCCCCACGCCTCGGCATACTCCTTTACGAGTGTACCCACATTTCCGACACCCACAATACCCAGAGTGCGCTCATGCGGAGTAAAATTCTCGTGTTTGGCAAGCATAGCCAAAGCTGCTGCAACCCACTGCAAAACGCCACGGGCGTTGCATCCTGCCGAGGTTGCGACTGCGATGTTGTGGTTGCGACAATAGTTAAGGTCGATATGGTCGAAACCTATTGTTGCTGTGGCGATAAACTGTACTCGCGACCCTTCGAGCAGAGTTTTATCGCAGCGGGTACGCGTACGGATGACAAGCGCATCGGCATCTGCCACCTCTTCGCGTGTGAAGGCATTGCCATCGATGTAGCACACCTCGGCAAAAGACTCCAATACGCCCTCGATAAACGGAATTGCTCTGTCGATTACAACCTTCATAAGTTTTGAATATCTCCCTATCACTGCAAATTTAGCACAAATATAGTAGGTTTGGTGAAAGGTTGTGCTTTTTTTACAATAATTTTTGTACTTTTGTCGCTTGGATATTTATGTGATAGGCTACTATCGAAGTTTTTGATTATGATGAAATTTACAAAATATGTAGTGGTGATATTGCTGTTCGGTACAATGGCGATGTCGTGTAATAGTGGCAAAACGCAGCGAGGTGGCGATACCGACACTCTCTCCTATGTTATCGGAATGAATGTGGGCAGGTCGCTTATCGAGATGGACTCCACGCTCAATGTTGATGCTGTATGTGCAGCTATTCGTGACACCTACAATGGCACTACAAAATTCACAATGGCGGAGGCGCGTGATATCTACCTTGCCGAAAAGACCTACTTCGTACACGAGAAGGCAAAGGCGCATCAGGAGCAATATCTCACCGATTTGAGCAGACGCGACAGAAAATATGTCCGTACTCGTAGTGGCGTGACCTACAAGATTTTGCGACTTGGTGACCAAAGTCGTCAGGGCTCGATGTCCTCGCGAGATACCATACGCATCAAATATACGCTTACTGATGAGCAGGGACGCGTGATTGTGGCGTCCGATACTCTGCGTAGCTCGTACCGCGACCTCGTGAGAGGCTTGCAGGATGTTGTGAAATTGGTCGGTAATGGCGCACACTTTAATGCTTGGCTTCCATCGAGAACGGCATACGATGTTGAGGGAAACAAAGAGTTGGGTATCGAAGCAAATACAATGCTCAATTATGATGTCGAAATTCTCGATATAAAATATAGTAGATAACGAATATACTTGCAAGTTGTAAAAAATCGTTATCTTTGCACGATTGAAAAGCAAACACTAAACAACAAAAAATAAAAAACATTATGAAAAAAACAGTTATGTCAATCGTAGCACTCGCTTGTGCTGCATTGGTTTGCTCTTGTGGCGGAAACAAGGGCGTAAAGGTAGAGAAGGGTAATCCTGCCGAGATGGACTCTTTGTCGTATTGTATGGGTGCAAATGTCGGCACATCGCTCAAATACCGATATGGAGAGCTTCAATTCAATATCGAGGAGTTCAAGAACGGTTTGCAGGATGGTCTGACCAATAAGTCAAATCAATCTTATACAGATGTCTTCAAGACATTGAACACCTTCTTCACCGAGAAGGTTAGTGAGCGTTATCAGAGCTATCAGCAGAAGTTGGAGTCTGATTCGACAGCAGTATTTAATCCATTTGATAGCGAGGAGGAGCGTCATGAAATATCTTACGCTTTCGGTCTGTTGCATAGTAAGGATGTTGCACAGATGAAGATGCCGTTGAAGTACTATTGGTTGCTCAAAGGCTTCCAGGATTCGTATGAGGGTAGCACCGAGATTCCGGAGCAAGATATGCGCGGTGTACTCCAAAAGTACTTTATGATTACTCGTCCTGCACAGGCTGCCGAGCGTTCAGCAAAGTGGTTGGAGAAGAAGGAGAAGGCTTTCGGTGTTAAGAAGACCGAGAGCGGTTTGCTCTACAAAGTCGTTAAGTCGGGCGATATGGAGAAGGCAGCAAAGAGTGATGAGGATGTAGTGAAGGTACACTATGTTGGTAAGTTGCAGGATGGTACTGTTTTCGATGCTTCGTTGTTCAAGAACCGCTCGAAGGAGCAGCAGGAGATGATGCGTTTGCAGCGCCCTGCAATGTTCGATGAGAAGGGTAACCTCTTGGATGCAGAGGAGCCTATCGAGTTCCCGCTCAACAGAGTTATCAAGGGTTGGACAGAGGGTATGAAACTCGTTGGTCCTGGTGGAAAAATCAAGTTGTATATCCCTGCTGAGTTAGCATACGGTCCTCGCGGTGGTGGTCAGTTGATTGGTCCTAACGAGGCTTTGGAGTTCGAGGTAGAGTTGCTCGAAGTTATCCCTGCCGTAGTTGAGGAGGCACCTGCTGCCGAGGCTGAGGCTGCACCTGCTGCTGAGGAGGTTAAGGCAGAGCCTGCAAAATAGTATTTGCAATAGCTAATTACGGGTGGAGAGTCGAGTGTTCGACTCTCCACTCTTTTTTATCGTTTTTTTCGCCGTTTGGGCAGTTCGATATACTCCGAATAGACTATGTGTGAATGGGGATTAGAGGAGGTAATCTCCTGACGAATAGCCTTTGTCCCGTAGCGGATGAATAAGAAGCGGTGAGGTACGCGATGTATCACTTGGTGGAGCGTGTCCATGCTTTTGATACTGCAATTCACCTCTTCGCCCCGTATTATTCCCTCAACCTTAACCCATTGGTCACTCCATCGAAATATGGAGAGAGTATCGCGCAGAATTACGGTATCACAGCGGGGTGCGACAAACTCAATTCTGCTCTCTGTTGCCGTTTTGGCAACGCTCTCTACTCGGCGTAGTTGTACTCCGAGAGCCTTTATTCGCTTTGTGTCAAGGGCGTGCTGTTTGCGATACTCATTGAGTCGAAGTTGCAGTGCTACGACCGATGCTGTCGATTCATTAAGGCGATTGCGATAGAGTTCGGTTTCGGTAACGAGTGCCTCGTTGTTATTGCGAAGGCGTGCTACTTCATTACCTCTGTAATGCAAAATTATTGCAGATGCGATGACGAGCAGTGTCGCCACCAGCGAGTAGTAGAATAGTAGTCTTTTCATATCAACAAAAAGTGTTTTGGAACAAATATATAGCCCCAAAACACCCTTGTCAATACAAACTTGTTAGAAAAAATTTTACTGCTCGCTCAATGCTACCTGCTTGGCGATATTCTCTGCCACAATATCGGCGTAGTGGCGTCTGCCATACTTTTCGAGTACCGTGACACCGCGATAATCTATAAACAAGATCTCCTTTGCAGTGGTTAAATCCTCCTCCGTTACAGCTTCGCAAACGACCTTGCGATTTCGCTTCTTACCAATCTCTTGCGCAATATCGAACTCCACTCCTGCACCCCATCTCGAAAACTTTATCTCGGTGTCGAATACAGCTACTGCCGGAGCTCCGTCAATAGCAAGAATCTCCCCTTTGTCATCAATCCAGATAGGTACTCCGCTATCGGCAATATGTCCCATAGAGCGGTTTAGTTCGAGCATTGCCTCCTTTGCGGAGGTGTTGTCGAGAAGCATCTCGCCCGATATACGGCATAGATATCCCCGTGGTCGTATCGCACGCAGAGCAAACGAATTGTATAGCATCTCTTCGACCTCAATATCTACCGATTCGTTATCACTATATTTAACGCATACGGCATTTATTGTTTTTGGCGAACAACCCTCTTTTTGTAACTTTTCAACCACCATTTTGTGCAACTCGGTACTCCCAATGGCAATGGGCGCGAGAAATAGTTTTCGAGCCAACGCATCAAGACGGGCATAGTGTTTCTCGAAGTGCAACGGCTCGTAGCCTCTGGTGCGTATATGTTCATATATGTACGCCATAGGGTAGTTACATCATCATAATTTTCAGGATAAACTCGCGCAACAACTCCCCATTCGATGCTCCGCCATCGTCAATACCTTTGCTCTTGGCATCATATTCGGCACACAAACCGATGATTTTGAAAACCTTATTGTTCGGCCACATCGGAGCGCGGCGGGTAATCTCTTTCAGGAAGTATGGCGAGTTAAGGCGCATTGCTCGGCACAACTCGCTCTGGTCGGGCATTGCCACACCTCGGCGGCGCGAATCCCAACATATATAATTGTAGGTGAAGAGTTGTCGGAATGAATCGTACAACACCTTTACGCTCAACAGAAGCGGATAGGCTTTCGGGTTTTCGCCCATGTGTTGCGCAATGGTCAGAGCCTTTTCGAGTTGGCGGTCGAGTACCGCATTGCTCAACTCGTAGTTGTTGAACTGACGCGATATGCCGATATGATTCTCAATATCTTCGGGGGTGATGGTTGTACGCTCCTTTGGCAACGACACAATCATCTTTTCGAGTTCGTTGCTGATTTTCGAGATATCTACACCAAGATGTGCCACCAGAATTTTGCTCGATGCAGAGTCGAGTTTCAACCCCTTCTTTGCGGCAAATCCCGAGAGCCATCGCTCCGCCTCGTAGTCGCGTGGCGATACCGAGTCGAATACCACACCTTTTGCCTTGATGCTCTTGTATAGCGGAGTTCGGCGATCCATAGCCTTACCCTTGTGGCATAAAACGAGTATGGTTGAAGGCTGTGGCGATGCGGTGTATGCGTTCAGCAACTCCATCTTTTCGAGTTGTTGCGCCTCCTTCACAATTATCGCCTCATACTCACCCATCATCGGCAACTGTCGGCAGTAACTCGCTACCGTACCTCCGTCAGTGTCGTTACCATAGACAACAATCTGATTGAAGGCGCGCATCGACTCCTCCATAATACCCTCGGAGAGTGTATCGCACAACGCATCAATAAAGTATAACTCCTCGCCCTGCAAGAGGTATATCGGAGCGAACTTTCGAGCCTTGATATCTCCCATCAATCGGTTAAACTCCGCTTCACACGATGCAAATGTCACCTTTTCCGCCATACTTATATAGTATATTTTGTAATTTTCAAGATACTCTCGGTGTTGTTTCCAATCCTGAATCGCTCATCGGTGCGGCGACCTACTACCCACACAATCTCCTCGCCCGATACCAACACAAATTGTCGTTTTCGCTCTACAACGGGGACTTTTTGGTCGGTGAGGTAGTCACCCACCTTCTTTCTGCCAGCCATGCCGAATGGAATGAAGGTGTCGCCCTCACGCCAACGGCGCAGACGAAGCGGATATTGCAACTTCGCCTCATCTATGAGAGCCACATCGCTCGGCAGATGATATTCGCTTACATTGTCTATGTCTGTATGCTCGTAGTAGAGCACAGAATTACCACAATAGGAGCGCATATCATCTCGCTCAACAACGACCTCACACAAATCTTCCTCCTCGATGCGGGCAACTAAAATGTTGCCTCTGTCTAAATATGCTACATAATCGCGCGAGTAGAAGCGGCGGTCGGTAGCCCCTCGCTTCAACGCCTTGTTAAGCTCCTCCACAACATCGCCCTTGAAGCCATAGGCAGAGTTTAATAATTCGTAAATTACAAAGTCGCGCGGATAGATTGAGTCTATTGCCCCGACCTCGATGGTGTCAATGCCGTTTTCGCTGTGTAGAGCCACCTCGCGGATACGGTCAATCGCTGCGTCAATAAATCGTTGCGCATCATTCAATCTGTAAAGATTTCCACGCATCAACGGGGTAAATCGCGGATTTATCTCCTGCAACATTGGAAGTAATCCCAAGCGAATTTTGTTGCGCAGATACTTTGTCGAACGGTTTGAAGAGTCCTCTCGGTATGGAATATGGTTCTGCACGGCATACTCCAAAATATCCTTACGTGTAGCATAGAGCAGAGGTCGCACTACACGACCATATTGGCGATTGATACCCGTAAGACCACGCAACCCTGTACCACGAAGCAGATTTATGAAAAATGTTTCGATTGAGTCATTGGCGTGGTGTGCCACAGCAATTACGGTGCAACCCTCCGTTTGGCACAATTCGTAAAACCACTCGTAACGCAAACGGCGTGCAGTCATCTCCATCGAATCGCCCGTGCGAGCCATCTCACCCAATGTGTCGAAGTTTTTAGTGTGACACACGATACCCAACTTCTCGCACTCACGCAGCACCATTTCGGTATCTTCATCGCTCTCCTTGCCTCGCAGTCCGAAGTTGCAGTGCGCTACCTCCACCTTGTATCCAAGACGGACAAATATGGAGAGCATAACCATTGAATCGACTCCTCCCGATACGGTCAGGAGAATCTTATCCTCGTGCGAGAATAGTTCGTGCCTCTCGACATACTTCTCAAATGCCTGTAACAGAGTTTTAGTTTGCATAATAAATAATATCTCTAACGCCCCTAATGCTTTTAATGCCCCTAATTAAAGTACATTCACCTCTGGTGAAATCTCGATGCCGAACTTCTCTTTGACGATCGCTACAACTTTGTGCGCAAAGGCTATTACTTCGCCACCCGTAGCATCTCCGAGATTTACCAAAACCAATGCTTGACGCTCATGTACGCCGACATTACCCTCTTTGTAGCCCTTCAAACCCGACTTGTCGATAAGCCAACCGGCTGCGAGTTTGATTTTTCCCGCTTCGGCAGCAGGGTAGTGAGGCATATCGGGATACTCGGCGAGCAATCTCTCTGCTACCTCTTGCTCAACAACGGGGTTTTTGAAGAAACTTCCTGCATTGCCCAAAACGGCAGTGTCGGGCAATTTTGAACGGCGAATTGAGCAGATGGCATCGCGGATATTTGCTAATGTTGCACCTCCACGAGCCTCGACCTCACGAATAACATCGCCATAGCCGAGTCGTGGATTTTCCACCCTCGACAACTCAATCTCAATGGCTGTAATTACGACACGCCCCTTCAATGAGTGTTTGAATACGCTTTCACGATAGCCGAAAGCGCAATGCTCGGCAGCAAGGGTTACGAAGTTACCTCCTTCCACGAAATACATATCCACTGAGCGAATCGCATCTTTTGCCTCCACGCCGTATGCGCCGATATTTTGTACCGGAGCAGCACCCGCCTTACCCGGAATAAGCGAGAGGTTTTCAATGCCCCACAAGTTGCGCTCTACGCTCCAAGCCACAAGGTCGTCCCACTCAACTCCTGCACCAACTTTTATGCGAACTGTGGTGTCGCTCTCCGAGATAATCTCTATGCGATTGTCGCAAGGGGTTATAAGCAGTGCGTCTATATCCTTGGTGAACAAGATGTTATTTCCTCCACTGATGACATACCAATTTTCTGTGCCATACTTGGCAAATACCTCCGGCAACTCCTCTGCTCGGTCAAATTCGACAAGTCGTTTTGCTGTCTGTCTAACATGAAAAGAGTTGCGAGATGTGATGTCTATATTTTCGTAGTAGCGTATCATTTTCTTGTCGTAGCACTATTTTATAGTGCAAAGATAATAAAAAACGGAAAACGGAAAGCGGAAAACGGAAAACTTTAAAAGTTTTTCGTTTGGAGCGGGAAAGCGGAAGCGACGAACGAAGCAATGGAGAGAGACTGCTTGCAGGCTATCTCTTGCAAGGAGGAGCAAAAGCCTGCGAAGCAGGGTTAAAGCGGAAAACTTTTGTTTTAGTTAGGAGATAGGAGTGAAATGCAAAATGCAAAATTAATAATTCTCAATTCTCAATTCTTTCAGCGCACCCTATACAGCGAACGGAGTGAGCGCCCCCAGTAAGGGCGGAACGCCCGTCCCCAGTAACCCCCAGAAAACCCTGCGCCTTGA
>JAZQHQ010000046.1:0-6312 GCA_045540675.1 Alistipes sp.
TAACGCGGTCCAAGAGGTTGATACCGGTAGCCAGAGTACGCAAGAATGATGCCTCCTCCTCTTCGATAACACGCTCCACGAGCGACTGCTGAGCCTTCAACTCGGGATACTGCTCGCCCATCTGCGCAACCAATGTTGGCACCAAGCGGCAGATAAACGGCTCGTTGAAGCCGAGATAGGTGTAACCGTAGCGAACCGCACGGCGCAAGATACGGCGGATAACATATCCTGCCTTTACATTCGATGGGAGCTGACCATCGGCAATCGAGAAGGCGATAGCGCGAAGGTGGTCGGCAATAACGCGCATTGCCACATCGGTAGCCTCCTCCTTGCCATACTCCTTGCCCGACATCTCAGCCAATACCTTGATGGTAGATTGGAATACATCGGTGTCGTAGTTTGACTTCACGCCCTGCATAATCATACACAGACGCTCAAAGCCCATACCCGTATCAACATGCTTTGCAGGCAGTGGCTCCAACGAGCCGTTAGCCTTGCGGTTAAACTGCATAAATACAAGGTTCCAAATCTCTATAACCTGCGGGTGTCCCATATTCACCATCTCGCGACCCGGTTTCTCGGCAATCTCCTTCTCGTCACGCAAGTCGAAGTGAATCTCGCTACAAGGACCGCAAGGACCTGTCTCGCCCATCTCCCAGAAGTTGTCGTGCTTGTTACCACGAATGATGTGGTCCTCCGGAAGTCGCTCCTTCCAGATATCGTACGCCTCCTGATCGAATGGTACGCCGTCCTCCTCCGAGCCCTCGAATACGGTGGCATACATACGCTCCTTTGGCAACTTATAGACCTCGGTCAACAACTCCCAAGCCCAAGCGATAGCCTCCGCCTTGAAGTAATCGCCAAAAGACCAGTTACCAAGCATCTCGAACATGGTGTGGTGATAGGTGTCGTGTCCTACCTCCTCCAAGTCGTTATGCTTACCCGATACACGCAGACACTTCTGCGAGTCGGCTGCACGAGGTGACTTGCGCTCGGCATTGCCAAGGAAGATATCCTTAAACTGATTCATACCCGCATTGGTAAACATCAAAGTCGGGTCATTCTTAACTACCATAGGTGCCGAAGGCACAATCAAATGCTCTTTCTCGGCAAAAAAATCGAGAAATGCTTGGCGTATTTGTTTTGAATTCATCATATATAATAAATTTAATCTCAATCCGTTATAGTATCGATTTACGCGCATTCACGCATACGCACGCGTCAAATCGGTTGCAAAAGTACAAAATTTACACTAATTTTGCATCATTAAACGAAAGTTTTTCACTTTGAAGGTCGAAAAAGAGAATATTCAAGGAGGTGCAAGCACCTCAAAGCGGAGAAACCGATACAACATTTTGCGACAAGTGTTGATTGGTTTCATCGTTATTTCCATTCTCAATATGGCAATCTCATACCTCTTCTACACCCCGAAGATGCACCGTTTAGCAGCGGAAAATCGCGAGCTCGTATTGAAATACGAAATTTTGCACGACCGCATTGCATCGATACAGGGGAAAATAAAAGAGATACGCCACCGCGACCATTTTGTATATAGACCTCTCTTTTCGAGCGACACACTCGCTATTGAGGGCATATACACCCCCTACCCCAACTCCAAATATGCCACTCTTGCCGATGACGAATACTCCGAGTTGATGACATCGACTTGGCTTGCACTCGATGCTGCAACGCGTCAAACATACGCAGCATCGCGCTCGTTAGACGAATTACAAATTTTGGCAAAAGATAAGGAGCAGATGGCGCTCGCCATACCTGCAATTTGGCCTATCGACCGCACCCGATTGAAGGCTTTTTACGCCTTTGGCGTAAGAAAAAAGCACCCGATATTAAAAATCCGTACCATGCACAAAGGCGTGGATATGTCAACCGACTATGGCGTGCCTGTCTATGCTACGGGCGATGGTGTGGTAGAGAAGGTCGATCAGGGCAAACGCCGCCGAGGTTACGGACGACAGATTTTGATAAATCATAAGTTTGGCTACAAAACTCGCTACGCCCATCTGCAAAAGATGTTTGTAAAGGTAGGCGACAAAGTGCAGCGAGGACAACTTATCGGAGAAGTCGGCTCCACGGGAGGCTCGACAGGACCACACCTTCACTATGAGGTTATATACCGCAAGCGGAATGTCAATCCTGTGAACTACTTTAACCGTAATATGACAAGCGATGAATATCGTCAGTTGATGGAGAATATGAAGTATAACTCCGACCTCGAAACTGACGAAGGAACATCTAACGAATAGGTTTGGTATGACTAATAGAAGAGATAGCAAAATAAAAAAGAGTCGTAGCCGCCGTGCCCTGCAAGCGTTGGCGTGGTTTGGTGCGGCAATAGTCTATTATTTTGCCTTCTCGTTGCTCTTCGACACACCTGCCGAGTATGAGTTGCGCCACTCTACCGACCGATTGAAAGAGGAGTATAACACGCTCCTTGCCGAGTACGATTCATTGGAGATGGCGGTAGAGAATGTCGTGGAACGCGACCGCAGTATTTTTGCAATTATGTTCGACTCGGAGCCTTACGACTTCGACTCGGAGTACAACAATAAGCGCGTAGAGTTGCACGAATCATTACTCACAAAGAGTAATCGTGAAATGTCCGCCACACTGCAAACATCACTCGATGAGTTGGAGGAGAAGACAAAACAACTCGAAGAGAGCTATACCACTCTGAATGAGAGGATGCAGCTCATCGGTTCGAAGCGCAACAACATTCCATCTATTCAACCGATTATCAATCACGAATTGACACTGCTTACTGCTGCCTACGGAACGCTGATGCACCCATTCTACCGCACATTGCAGGAGCATCAGGGCGTTGATTACGCCATTCCCGAAGGTACGCGAATTTTCGCTACGGCAGATGGCATCGTAAAGGAGATAAAGGGTAAAAATTCAACCTCCGGAATAACCGTAGTGATAGACCACCGCAACGGTTACACCACATCGTACAGTCACCTGCAAAGTGTCAAGGTGAAGCGAGGGCGCAAGGTTCAGCGTGGCGATATTATTGCTCTCTCGGGCAACTCTGGACTGTCGCTTGCTCCGCACCTGCACTACGAGGTGCGCTACAATGGCGTACGTGTCAATCCGATACACTACTTCTTTATGGAACTTACTTCTGATGAGTATCAGCGCATTATGCGCATCGCTCAATCGGGTATGCAATCATTCGATTAGCCCCATTTATGCAGACTAAACTTATTCTTCTCGATTTTGACGGCACACTCGCTTCTACCGAAGATGCCAATATGAACGCCTATGTTCTGGCTCTACGCGAAGAGGGCATCGAACTCGACCAAGAGGAGTACAGGCGCAGATACTTCGGTATGCGTTGTCCCGAATTTCTACGAGCAATAGGCATCACCAATGAGGAGGATATTGACCGCATACGCCGCCGAAAAATAGAACTCTACCCCACTCTCTTCGATTCGGTGTGTCTGAATGAGCCGTTGTGGAATTTCGTGCAGGATTTTCGCAAGCAGGGAGGTAGAGCGTGGATAGTATCTACGGGGCAAAAAGATAACATTGACAATGTGATGCACCACCTCGGCATTGAAGGTATGGTTGATGGCATCATCTCATCGCTCGATGTTACCGAGCCAAAGCCTTCACCCGAAGCCTTCTTGAAGGCGATGGAACGCGAGGGTGTAACTCCTGCCGAAACGCTTATCTTCGAGGACTCCGCCGTGGGATTGGCAGCTGCCAAAGCGAGTGGCGCACCATATATTAAGGTGAAGATTAAGAATTAAGAATTACATATCAAATACTAAAAAATTAAAACACCACAAAGTGGTGTTTTTTATTTATCTCTCAAAAAAGTCGAAAAATTATTTGGAAAAACAAATTTTTTGCATTTACTTTGTGATATCAAAATAATATCATTTTGAAAAAACAAAAAGCCAATACTAATGGCTGATAGCAAAAGAGATTTATAAACCTTTTTAATACTTATTATTATGGAGACAAACAAGAACATGGTCTATTCAGGCTGGAAGATGAACGGATTTGCGATGTTATTCATCGTGTTGTTGTCGTGGATTGGAGGTCCGGTACTTGCAATTTATGGCGGTATAAATTGGGCTTCGCCTTACGATGCTATTGCGATTGTAGCGGGTGCAATAATCCTCTTGTGGGCGATTATTGCATCGTGCGGTTTTATAATGTTGGAGCCTAACGAGGCTCGCGTGTTGCTCTTCTTCGGAAAGTATCGCGGCAACTTTGTGCAGACGGGTTATTGGTGGGTAAATCCATTTATGTCGAAGAAGTCTATCTCGCTTCGTGCCCGCAACCTCAATGCCGAGCCTATCAAGGTGAACGACAAGCAGGGTAACCCTATCCTTATCGGTTTGGTCTTGGTATGGAAGATTCGTGAGGAGGAGATTTACAAGGCTGTATTCGATATCGACACCCCGGTTGCTACGGGCGAGGTTACCGTAACTGCAAGCAGCCGTATGAAGGTGCTCGAAAACTTCGTATCGGTGCAGAGCGATGCAGCGTTGCGTCAGGTTGCAGGAATCTACGCCTACGATAATAACAACGGTGGGAAAGAGGAGCTCACCCTTCGCTCGAATGCTGACGAGATTAACGAGCAACTCGAAAATCGTCTGAACGAGCGTCTTGCAATGGCAGGTATCGAGGTAGTAGAGGCTCGTATCAACTACCTTGCATACGCTCCTGAAATTGCGGCCGTAATGTTGCGCCGTCAGCAGGCAGATGCTATTATCTCGGCACGCGAGAAGATTGTTGAGGGTGCTGTTTCGATGGTCAAAATGGCTATCGACAAGTTGTCGGCAGACGAGGTTGTCGAGCTCGACGAGGAGCGCAAGGCGGCAATGGTGAGCAACTTGCTCGTGGTATTGTGTGGTGATGAGTCGGCACAGCCGGTGGTGAATACAGGCACCTTACATCATTAAAATCGTTCTGAACGGTAAATTTTGCACGAATCTGCTGACTCTGAAATGCTCACATAGGCATACTATGCTTCGCTTTCATCACATTGCTTCGCACAAAATTTCCTCATTCATTGACGATTTTTAACAAACTATAAACGAGAGAATTGTAAAATCCGGAATTGGAAGATAATTCTTAATTCTTAATTTGACAAATGGCAAAGGAGCCTACAAAGAGTTTTGTACTTCGTATTGATGCCGAGATGATGGAGGCTATCGAGAGGTGGGCGGAAGATGAATTCCGCTCCACCAACGGTCAGCTGCAATATATTATCGCCGAGGCTCTGCGGAAGAACGGAAGAATCAAAAAAAAGAAGAAGACAGATGGAAGCAACTAACTTTATACAGAAACTGCGCAAGATTAACCGAGGTGTCTCGTTCAACTTGTGGCGTGTGAGAATCGGAGGTTTGGAGATGGCTCTCTTCTTTCTCTTCGCCATCGGAGAGAAGCTCGTTTGCAAATATATCCCCATGGAGCCCGACACACAACATATTGTAAGCGAAACAATGAGTTGTATATCGGTGCTGATTCTCGGTGAGGCGATTATGCGTTCACTCTACAAACTATTTCCGCGATATCGCTGGGGAACACTATTGGCGATGATTGGCGGAGCTGTCGGAGGTCTGCTTATTACAATCGTGATGGACCACTTCGACAAGGAGGTTGCTGTGGATACCAACGACCTTATTGCGTTGGGAGTTTGCATTGCACTATTCATCGCAGCATATCTCTTTTGGCGTCATAGCGTCAATAATGTAAAGCGGCTAAAACTTGAACGAGAATTAGCGCACAAACGCAGAGTGCGGAGAGCATAAAAAAAAGAGGTCTTTTCGACCTCTTTTTTCTACTCTTTTGGCAGAAGTTGGACATTGATCGCCTGCACCCCTTTATCGCCTTCTCCTACTTCGTAGGTCACGAGTTGCCCTTCGTTTAAGGCTTTGAAGCCCTCTTTCACGATACCGGTGTAGTGTACAAAAATCTCTTTACCGTCCTCTGCGACAATAAATCCGTATCCTTTTTTAGGATCGAACCATTTAACTTTTCCGTTCATAACGACTATTAAGTTTGTGTAGTATTATAGGTTTGTGTAGTACAAATATAAACAAATTTTCTTTGATTCTATCGAAAAACGACAAATATTTTCAAGAAAATCGATAAAAAGTTGGTGCCAACATTTGGCAAAACAAAAAAAATTGATAAAATTTTCGTAAAAAGTTTGCAGATTAAATTTTTTGCTTTACCTTTGCACTCGCAATACGACAACGGGGTGTAGCGCAGTCCGGTTAGCGCATCTGGTTTGGGACCAGAGGGTCCCAGGTTCGAATCCTGGTACCCCGA
>JAZQHQ010000047.1:0-16841 GCA_045540675.1 Alistipes sp.
GGTACAGGTCAGTTCGAGCGTACGCTGATTGTCGCTGACGAGGGGGCGTATGTAAGTTACTTGGAGGGCTGTACTGCTCCGCAGCGTGATGAAAATCAGCTGCACGCCGCAGTGGTTGAGATTGTCGTGGAGAGAGATGCCGAGGTTAAGTACTCGACAGTGCAGAACTGGTATCCGGGCGACAAGGAGGGTAAGGGCGGAATCTACAACTTCGTAACCAAGCGAGGTCTTTGCAAGGAGAATGCTCACCTCTTCTGGACACAAGTAGAAACCGGCTCGGCGATAACTTGGAAATATCCGAGCTGTGTGCTTATGGGCGACAACTCGGTGGGCGAGTTCTATTCGGTGGCTATGACCAACAACTTCCAGCAGGCAGATACCGGTACGAAGATGATACACATAGGTCGCAACACACGCAGCCGTATTGTATCGAAGGGTATCTCGGCAGGGCGGTCGCAAAATGCCTATCGAGGCTTGGTTAAGGTTATGCCGAAGGCGAATAATGCCCGCAACTACTCGCAGTGCGACTCGTTGCTCATTGGCGACAGGTGTGGCGCACACACCTTCCCTACGGTAGATTGTCGCAACTCCTCGGCTCAACTCGAACATGAGGCTACAACCTCGAAAATCTCGGAGGAGCAGTTGTTCTATTGCAACCAACGAGGTCTTTCAACCGAGGATGCAGTGGGCTTGATTGTGGGTGGATATGCTCGCGAGGTGTTGGCAAAGTTGCCGATGGAGTTTGCTGTCGAGGCGCAGAAGTTGCTCTCGATAAGTTTGGAGGGCAGCGTAGGGTAAACGCCAAATTAAGAATTGAGAATTAAGAATTAAAATTATATGCTGAAAATAAAAAACCTTCGTGCAAGTGTCGATGGCAAGGAGATACTTCGAGGTATAGATTTCGAGGTTAAGGCGGGCGAGGTGCACGCCATAATGGGACCTAACGGCTCGGGAAAGAGTACCCTTGCATCGGTGATTGCTGGTAGCGATAAGTTTACGGTTGAAGCAGACGAGTTGTCGTTTGAGGGCGAGGACTTGCGCGATATGTCCATTGAGGAGCGCGCCCGCAAGGGTTTGTTCCTCGGTTTTCAATATCCGGTAGAGATTCCGGGCGTTACGATGGCTAACTTTATGAAGATTGCCGTAAATGAGCAGCGCAAGTCGCGTGGCGAGGAGCCTTTGACCGCAGCCGAATTTTTGAAGATGATGCGCGAGAAGGCAAAGGTTGTGGAGCTCGATGCCAAGATGACCTCGCGTGCCGTGAATGAGGGCTTTTCGGGTGGCGAGAAGAAGAAAAACGAGATTTTCCAGATGGCGATGCTCGATCCGAAGTTGGCTATCCTTGACGAAACAGATTCGGGCTTGGATATTGACGCCTTGCGAATTGTCGCTACGGGTGTTACGAAGTTGCACACACCGCAGAACGCTACGGTGGTGATTACCCACTATCAGCGACTGCTCGACTACATCGTGCCGGACTTTGTGCATGTGTTGTACAAGGGCAAGATTATCTATTCAGGCGATAAGTCGTTGGCGTTGAAGCTCGAAAAAGAGGGCTACGATTGGTTGATTAACGACTATAAGGAGTAGGCGATGGCTGTTCGAGAGTTAATAGCAGAGGGGTTGTTGCGCGAGACGAAGGTTGGGCGCATTGACGACAAGTGCGGCTTGTCGCTACCTTTTGTTGTCGTAAATCCTCGCAAGGGCAAAATTGAGGTTGCAACCTCGCAAAAGGTGTCGCTCGTGGTGTGGCACGATGATGCGAAGGAGTGCGCTTTGACTCTGCGCCTTGCTCCGCATGCAAACCTTTCGCTTACGGAGGTCTATGCTTCGGAGAAGTATGTGTCGCTCACAATTGAGCAGGGCGAGGGTAGCGAGTGCAATGTTACGACTGTGATGTTGCGTGGTGCGCATACCGCCTACGAAACACTGCTCAATGCTCCACACTCATCGTTTGTGATGAATGCAGCGGTGGTGGCTTCGAGCTTCGACCACGCGGTGTTGTCGCTCGTTACACGCCACAATGTTGCGGACTGCAAGAGTAATTCGACTATCAAGAGCGTTGCTTCGGGCAGAGCAGTGGCAGAGTTTAAGGGGCTGGTCTATGTGGCACCAGATGCGCAACGCACCGATGCCAAGCAGTTGAATAGAAATGTCGAACTCGGCAGTGGGCGAGTGGTGTCGGAACCGCAGTTGGAGATTTACGCCGATGATGTGAAGTGTTCGCACGGCTCGACCGTAGGACAACTTGACGAGCAGGCGATATACTATATGCGTCAGCGTGGTATCTCGCAGGAGAGTGCCGAAATGCTGATGTTGGAGGGTTTTGTGGGCGATGTGGTGGCAAAGTGCGAGATTGAGGCTCTGCGCAACCACCTAACCGATGCCCTACAAAAGAGATTAAACGGATAATTCGGAGATGTTTGATGTAGAGGAAATACGCAAGGAGTTCCCGATATTGGAGCGTGAGGTGTATGGCAAACGGCTGATATACCTTGATAGTGCCGCTACGGCGCAGAAGCCAAAGTGCGTGGTGGCGAAGATGTCGGAGTTACTCTTGCACGATAACGCCAATATCCATCGTGGCGTGCATCTGCTGTCGGAGGAGATGACCGCACGATACGAGGAGGCGAGAGAGGTCGTGCGCAAATTTATCGGTGCGGAGAGCCGTGAGGAGGTTATCTTCACTTCGGGTGCTACGATGTCCTTGAACTTGGTGGCTACGAGCTGGTGCGAGAAGTTTATGCACGAGGGCGACAATGTGGTTGTCAGCTATATCGAACACCACTCGAACATCGTGCCGTGGCAGTTGGCTACGGAGCGCAAGGGTGCAGAGTTGCGAGTTATTCCGGTTGATGATAGTGGCGCATTGGAACTCGATGCGCTCGATACCCTTATTGACGAGCGCACAAAGGTTGTGGCGGTTACGCAGGCATCGAATACGCTCGGCACATGTCCCGACCTCGCTATGATTATTGCAAAGGCGCACTCGGTGGGTGCTATCGTTGTGGTTGATGGCTGTCAGGGCGTTGTCCATGGTGGGGTAGATGTAAAGGCTCTCGATTGTGACTTCTACGCATTTTCCGGACACAAACTCTATGGTCCTACGGGCATAGGTGTATTGTATGGCAAGCGAGAACTGCTCGACAAGATGCCTCCATATATGGGCGGTGGCGATATGGTCGATAAGGTAACTTTTGCAAAGACCACTTACGCACCTCTGCCACTCAAATTTGAGGCGGGAACATCTAACTATATTGGTGCTGTGGGCTTGGCGGAGGCGATAAAGTTTTTGCAGTTGCTCAATGCTGAGGAGGTTGCTGAACACGAGAGAGCAATGCTCGATTACGCCACCGAGCAGTTGTTGCAGATTGAGGGGTTACGCATCTACGGCACTACGGAGGGCAAGGCTCCGATTGTGTCGTTCAATGTCGAGGGTTGCGACCACTACGATATAGGAATGATTCTCGACAAGATGGGAGTGGCGGTGCGCACGGGACACCACTGTGCCGAGCCTGTTATGGCTCGCTACGGCACAAACGGAGTTGTTCGTGCCTCGATTGCACTCTACACAAACAAAGCAGATATTGACGCACTCGTTGCAGGCGTAAAACGAGCAGTCAGAATGTTGAAATAAGACGAGAGTCGAGAGGAATTTTATAAAATAGATACCTTTAATTGTCAATTATCAATTGTCAATTATCAATTAAAGAATTTTTATGTTTATAGTACTTGAAGGACTTGACGGCGCAGGAAAATCTACCCAAATCAAAAAACTGCGTGAGATGTTTGCTGAGCGAGGTGTGGCGAGTGAGTATGTTCACTTTCCTCGTTTCGATGCACCGATATATGGCGACTTGATTGCTCGCTTTCTGCGTGGCGAACTCGGCTCGGTGGAGCAGGTAGACCCATATATTGTAGCGTTGCTATACGCGGGCGACCGTGCCGATATGGCACCACAAATCCGCAAATGGCAGGAGGAGGGCAAGGTCGTGATTGTCGATAGATATGTCTATTCGAATATCGGCTACCAATGTGCCAAGATTGCCGACAAGGAGGCGCGCCTCAAACTCAACGATTGGATTCTAAACCTCGAATACGAGGTAAATAAGATACCTCGCCCCGATGTGTCGTTGTTCCTCGATGTGCCGTTTGCCTTTACCGAGAAGCGACTGACCGAGCAGCGTGAGGGCGATGACAGAAGCTACCTCAATGGCGCGACCGATATCCATGAGAAGTCGTTGTCGTTGCAGCAGCGAGTGCGTGAGGTATATCTCGAATCTGCGGAGCGCGATAGCGAACTTGTTGTTGTGGATTGCAGTAATGCGGAGGGTGCAATGGCACTGCCCGAAGAGATTTTTGCCCGCATAGAGGCAACGATAACCCCACTCTTAAATGGAATGAACAATGGCTCAAAACCTGAGAAATAGACGCTGGTTTCGCTACCTCTCGCATGTGTGCCGAATAATCTTCGCACTGACATTTATCGTGTCGGGCTTCTATAAGGCGATAGATCCGTGGGGTACGATACTCGCAATGCGCAATTACCTTGTGGCGTACGATATCACTGCGCCGGATTGGCTTGTAACAACTCTCTCAATATGGTTGAGTGGCGCAGAGTTGATGATGGGTTGCATGCTCACCTTCAAGGTGCGTATCCGTTTGGTGTCGATTTTCTCGGTATTGTCGATGACATTTTTCACAATTCTCACATTTTTGAGCGCAACAATTATCCCCGTCGAGGATTGCGGCTGTTTTGGAGAGTTGGTGAAGCTGACACCTTGGCAAACATTTGCAAAAAATGCAGTGCTACTGCCTATGGCTATCTGTTTTTGGTATCGCTATCGCCCAGATAGAGTCTTCGCCTTTTCGAAGTTGGAGTTCTTCCTGATGTGCTTCTTCTTTACTTTTGCGATGAGTGTCGGAACATATAGTTATCTCCACCTGCCGTTAATAGATATGCTGCCATATCGTGTGGGAGTGAATATATCCGAGGAGATGGATAAAGCTCGTGCCGAACAGACCTCCGAAGATGTGGTGCTTGTCTATCGCAACCGCCGTACAGGTCGCCTACGCGAGTTCTCGCTTGACGACAAGGCGTGGCATAACGAAAAACGCTGGGAGTGGGTTGAAACGCGTGTAGAGAGCGATGAACATAGTGTCGAACCTATGATTTTGGAGTTCTATATCAGCAATGCCGAGGGCGAAAAGACAGCGGAGTTGCTTGCTACACCAAGCAAGTTGTATATGCTCTGTATGATGGATACTGAATCTCTTGATGAGGATATTGTCGAGCGATTTGTCGCTACTGCCAAGCATGCCAATAGCGAGGGAGGTAGGATAATCTGCCTTACCCCTGCAAATATATCACATCGAGCTCAACTGAACTTTGGAGGTGTATCCGTGCCTATATACAATATGGACGCCAAGACCATGAAGACGATGCTTCGTGCAAACTATGGTTTGGTTGAGTTGGAAAACGGCACGATTATCGGCAAGTATAACTATCGCGACATTCCCTATTAAAATCGTTCTGGCGGGTAAATTTTGCACTGCACTTCGGATATCGAAATGCTCACATAGGTTTACTATGCTGCGCTTTCGCTACCTCGTTTAGCACAAAATTTTCACCACCATTTACGATTTTTTTGTTCAGGTAGAGTTGAAATTCTCAACTCTCAACTTTTAATTCTCAATTCTTAATTCTCAATTCTCAATTCTTAATTCTTAATTAACCCTGCTATGCAGGCTTTTCCTCCTTGCGGCTCGGCAAAGTGTGCAAGCACCCTCTGCTCTCGCTCCGCAGCGTCGGTTCTTAATTCTCTAATTAGTATCCTCCTCCGAGTGCCTTGCAAAGGTTGATGTAGTTGATATATTGCTGTGCTACCAAGTTCTCAAACTGCATCTGCGAGGTGTAGAGCGAACGCTCGGCATCAATAACATCGAGATAACCCGACAATCCATTGCGATAGAGCGAGTAGGTCATAATTGCGATATTACGATACGACTTTACCAAGCCCGCATAGCGCAGTAACTCCTCGCGCGAGGAGGTTATCGACACCAAAGCACTCTCCACATCACTCAACGCATCTATATAGCACTGTTCGTAGGCGAGCAGACTCTGCTTGTACGCCTCGCGTGCTGCCAACTCACGGCGGCGCAACCCTCCGAAGTTAAATATCGGCTGTGCAATTGATGCCATAGCATCCGCCACCCACCCCTTGCTCGAAAATAGTTGGCTTACCTTGTCGGTTGCCGTACCACCGAAGAGAGTGAGCGTTACCGAAGGAAGTCGTGCCGAACGAGCCAAACCCACATTTGCGGCACTTTGTTGCATCGTGTAGTATGCCGACATTAAATCGGGACGGCGGTGCAAAATGTCCGAAGGAACACCGATAGAGATATCGTAGGGGCGATAATCGTTTGTTATAGCTTTGCTGCCTTCTACTCCTACATTTATGAGTGTCGCAGGATTGTCACCTGTAAGTGTTGCCAGCGAGAGCAGACTCTGTGCTATTGCCTTTTCGTACATCGGAATATCCGCCTCGGCAGTGTAGAGCAGGCTCTGCGCCTGTTCGAGATTTACGCCCGAGGCGTAGCCGTAGTGATAGAGCGAATCTATCAATGTAACCATCTCGCGGCGTAGTTCACTACTGCGCTTGGCGATACTCAAATCTTGCCGGTATTGCAATAGGGTGAAGTAGGCGGTTGCTACTTCGGCTTCGAGAGCAAGGCGCACACCACGATATTGCCATACTTCGTAGTTGATTGCCGCCTTTGCTCCTTTGGTGGCGTGGCGCAACGAGCCGAAGAGAGGTATCTCCCAACTCGCCTGCGGAAGAATTTTATACGATTGGGCGATATTGTCGGTTGTACTCTCATATTTACCTTCGGCAGATATCACGCCCGAGATGGAAGGTAGATAGGTCGAGCGTGTAACGACAAGGTTGTGTCGCGCCTCCTCAATGCGAGAGGCGGCTATCTCGATATTCTTGTTCTGTTCGATGGCGCGAGAGATAAGACGATTGAGTGTGGTATCGCCAAACATGCGCCACCAATCGTTGTCGAGCCGTATCGAGTCGTTTGAAAATCCTCCCCCGAAGATATACTCTTTGTGGGTGGCAAGTTGTGGAGCCGAGAGTCGCGGATTGCAACTCACGAAGATAACGACCAATAATATATAAGGTATTCTATTCATAGTATTCTCTCTCCTCTCGTCTTTGTTCAAATCGTGATACTTTGCCCACCAAGTAGTAGAGGGCAGGGTAGAGCAGTATGCCGAAGATTGTAGCGAAGAGCAGACCTCCGACCAACGACACTCCCATAATATTTCGTGCTGTCGAATATACTCCCGAAGCAAATACCAATGGCAACATTCCGAGTATAGATGCAAAGGCGGTCATAAGTATCGGGCGCACACGCATCTTTGCTCCATTTATGGTGGCATCGAGCAGCGATTGTTGCTCCTCATAGAATAGTCGGTCGGCATACTCGACCACCAAAATTGAGTTCTTGGCTGCCAGACCTATCAACATTGCCAGCGAAATCTGCATATAGATATCGTTTATAAATTGCGGAGCTATAAGGTGTGCCAATCCCACTGCACATAGTGCTCCGACTACGGCAAGAGGTACACCCATAACAATCGATAACGGCAGACTCCAACTCTCGTAGAGTGCCGAAAGTGTGAAGAATACAAATATAAAGGCTATCGCAAATACCCAACCGCCTTTGCTGCCCTCCTCGCGTTCTTGGAACGATACTCCACTCCATGCAATCGTAGTGTCATCGGGTAGAACTTCCTCGGCAACACGCTCGATATCGTTCATAATATCTCCCGTAGATGCCCCCTCATCAGGGGTGACATTTATTCCTATCGAGCGATAGAGGTTGAATTGCGATACATATTGCACTCCCGTTGTATCGCGTACCGTAACAAAGGAGGTAAGAGGCACACTCTCTCCATTGCCGTTTTTGAGGAAATAGCTGTTCAGCGAAGCTTCACTCTCGCGATATTCGGGTGCAGCTTGTAGATAACTCTGATACAATCGCCCATAGAGGTTGAAGTTGTTTATCATACTTCCTCCGAGCAGGGTTGCCGTTTCCGAATAGAGCGATGAGAGTGGTATGCCACTCATCAGGGCGTGTTGCTTGTCAATATCGAGATGTTTCTGCGTTACGCCATCGCGGAACTCGGTTGAGGCGGAGCGTATGCGAGGCTCTTCTCGCAATGCTGCGAGGAGTTTGTCGCTCTGCTCGGCAAGATATTTTGTCCCTTTTCCGGCTCTATCCTGCAACTCGAATGTAACACCCGAAGTTACACCCAATCCCGGTATCGAAGGCGATACGAAGGCTCCACACTCTGCTTCGGGAATGGCGGAGTATAACACCTCGTTCAGTTTTGACACTGCCTCCATTGACGACATCTTGCGCTTGTCGAAATCGACAAGTTTGACAAATACCACTCCGCAGTTGGTCGAAGCTACGCCCGAAATCATATTGAATCCCGACACGACTCCCGTACTCTCAACAATCGGAAGTGTAGCCTTGGTTACCGAATCGACCTTTGCCATAATCTGCTCGGTGCGCGAGAGGGCAGTGTTGTCGGGCGCGGTTACGGAGATTGTGAAAAATCCCAAATCCTCCTCCGGTAGAAATCCGCGCGGAATAAGGCGCAACATTGCTACTATTGCGACCGCCATAATTGCCACTACGGCTATCGTTGTGCGCCAACGACTTACTACGCTGCCTATGGTGTTGCCGTACCCTTTCATCGCTTTGTCGAAAAGACGATTGAAACCTCCGAAAAAGCCCGTTGTGCGCTCTTTGCGTGGGCGTAACAACATTGCACAGAGGGCGGGTGAGAGCGATAAGGCATTTATCATCGAAAATATGACCGATACCGAAATCGTAACGGCAAATTGTTGGAATAGTCGTGCCGAAATACCTCCCGAAAATGATATCGGCAAAAACACCGCCAACAAGACGATAGTTGTAGCGATAATTGGCGATGTAACCTTGCGCATCGCCTCCTCGGTGGCAGCGATAGGCGTCATACCGCGCTCAATGCCGGCTTGTGCCGCCTCGACCACGACAATTGCATCATCCACGACCAATCCGACCGAGAGCACCAGACCAAGCAACGAGATGATATTTATGGTAAAGCCCAAGAGCGGAAAGACCATAAATGTTCCGATAATTGAGACGGGTATGGCGATAAGCGGGATAATCGTTGCTCGCCAATCTTGCAGAAATAGGAAAATAATCAGTATTACCAATACGAGAGCAATAATGAGGGTTTCGAATATCTCGCGGATACCAGCCGAGATGCTCTTCGTGCCATCGACCAATACCTCATACTCTACGCCATCGGGCATACGCTCCGCCAACTCGCTCATTTTTGCCTCTACTGCCTTTCCGAGTGCTACGGCATTGGAATTAGGCTCTTGATAGATGCTTATAATCGTTGTCGGCTTATCGCCAAAGCGTGAACTTGCACCATAGTTTTGGTTGCCGAGTTCTACCGTTGCCACATCACGCAATCGTACCTGCGTACCACTCTCGGTGGTGCGTAGCAGTATGTTGCCAAACTCCTCGGGAGAGGAGATTTGACGAGGCATTGTCACGGTGTAGGTATATTGCGTAGTAGGTGGTGTCGGCTCTGCCCCAAACTCTCCGGCTGGGTATATGCCCGCCTCTACGGCTATGGCGTTGAGTATTTCGCTTACCGATATATTATAGTAGGCAAGGAGGTCGGGGCGTAGCCATACGCGCATAGCGTACTCTCCCGCACCCATAATCTCCACCTTGCCGATGCCGTTTATTTTCAGCAACTCGTTTTCTAGGTTGATGTAGGCGTAGTTCGAGAGGAAATTCTCATCGTAACGCCCATCGCTGTACAGGGCATAGACCATCAAAAACCCGGTCTGCGTCTTGCGGGTGACGACTCCCTGCTCTGTTACCGATGAGGGCAGTTTTGCCATGGCGGTAGCGACATTGTTCTGCGTGAATATGGCATCGAGGTCGGCATCGGAGCCGATATCGAAAGTTACCTGCAAGTTCATTGAACCATCGTTGGCACTTGTTGCCTGCATATAGAGCATATCGCTTACACCCATAATACTCTCGGCTATGGGTGTAGCTACGGCATTATTTACCGTCTCGGCATCTGCACCTTCGTAGGTGGCAGTAACCTCTACTACGGGAGGTGTGATGTCGGGGTATTGTTCTATGGCGAGATTTCCGATAGATATTGCGCCCAACAACACTATAACCACCGATAGTGATATGGCAAATATAGGTCTGCGAATAAAAAAGTTTTTCATCGGTCGAGCCTCCTATTTAGTTGTCGGTAATACTTTCATTCCGTTGCGTAGTTTCTGCAACCCTGTGGTGGCTACCACTTCGCCTTTTGCAACTCCGCTCTCCACTATCCACCATTCACCTGCGGTGTCACCCAATTTTACCTCACGATATTCGGCTGTGGAGTCGGGGCGGATAACCCACACGGAGGAGATGTCCTGAATTTGACTTACAGCCCTTTGTGGTACGACAATACGCTCCTTCTCTCCGCCAATCGATGCCGAAATGCGGGCGAATTGCCCAACTTTGAGAGCGTAATCGGGATTGCGAAAACCTACGACCAATACAATCGTTCCCATCTCGCTGGCGATGCTCTGACGGGTATATTGGTAGAAGCCTTTTTCGGGATATTCGCTACCATCTGCCACGCGTAATCGAATATCCGAGAGCAACGATGCATTGTCGTATGAGAACTCTTTACGCCCCGACAAGGCGAGGTACTCGCGCATCGGAATGGCCAAATCTACACCCACGGTGTCAATATTCTGTATTGTCGTGAGTGTCGAAAACTGCGTTCCCGGACCTATATAATCACCTGCGGTTGCAGCCGAGGTGGATATGATACCGCTTATAGGTGCGTATATGCGCGTGTAACTCTCATCGAGGCGAGCATTGCGCAGAGTCTGTTCGGCCGATTTCACCGAAGCAATAGCAGCCAAGTTCTCGGCAGTATATTGGTCGAGTTGAGTTTGACTTATGGCGTTAATGCGAGCCAATGGTATGGCACGCTCGTAGTTGCGTTTTGCCTCGGCAGCCTTTGCCTTGGCAGAGGATAGTGCCGCCTCTGCCGCCAAACGATTGGCGCGTTGAGGTGCATCATCAAGCGTAAAAATCAAATCTCCTCGTTTTACGGGCATTCCGTTCTTGAATGAGGAGGAGAGCAGAAACCCCGATATGCGTGGTTGGATTGTCGCCGAGTAGTTCGCCGCTATGGGTGCAATAAATTGCATGGTATTGGGGAGTGATACCGCATCGACAGCCGTAACATCGATTGTTAAGGGAGCGAGACTGCTGTTTGCACGCTTTTTGCACGAGGTAATACCCAATGCAATCATCAATAACATAGTGAGTTTTAGTCTATATAACATAAAAGTAAAGTTTGTAAAATCGACATTCATCCATCTTTTACACAAAAAATATACCTATATATGGTCTTAAAAGTGTAAAAAATGCAATTTTATCGTGATTTATGCGGAAAAAATTTGTTTGGTAAAAAAAAATAATATACATTTGTATCATAAACCATTAACACTAAAACAAAAAGGTTATGAAAACATTAGTAGATCAGATCAATGCACAAGTAGCTGCTTTTCAGGCAAATGCTGCTGCACAGGTAGAGAAGAACAACAAGGCTGCTGGTACTCGCGCTCGTAAGGCTGCTTTGGAGCTTTCGAAGCTCTTGAAGGAGTTCCGTAAGGTATCGGTTGAGGCTGCAAAGAAATAGTTCTTGCTTGCTTGTAATTTTAGGCGCAATCTTCCATTGGAGGGTTGCTCCTATTTTTTTGGCGTAATAGTTGCGTCAGTGGGAGTTGCTATGATGAAACAACTCCTCGAAATATTGCGCGACTACCGCTTTATCGATCGCGCTATTCTCTTTCTGCGACTCTTTGTCGGTGTACTTATCGCTCTGCATATCATCGATAAGTTGCAGACCTACAACTTTGTGCTTACCGGCTATCCTGCACTCCTATTCAACAATAGTTGGGCTACATTTGTCATCTTTACCTTCTTGGAGGCAGCATTTGCTGTGATGATAATTCTTGGGTGGGGCACCCGCTTTGCTGCCTTTATTATGGCACTCGGAATGTTTGTCGAGATTTTCATTATATACCCCTCGCTCGGGTGGCTTGGTGTGGAACGACAGATATTATACATAGGTATCTATGTGACACTTGTAATAGCAGGAACAGGCCGCTACGGATTGGAAACGCATCTTGATCGCAAACGCAAAAATGTAAAATTCTAAAAATAATTACTATATTTGCACTGTACAAACAAAAGAAAGAGTTATGAAAATGAGAAAAATCTTTTTGTTGTTGGCTGCAATGTTTGCAGTATCAGCAGTTGAAGCGCAGGATCTTTCGTTGCCTCGTAAGGTCGAGAATTTAACCATCAACGACATCTCCGGCAACCCCGTAACACTTCCGGAATTCGGTCAGAAAAACCTCCTTATATTCTATGTTGACCCCGATAGCTATTTGAAGGGCGGTATGAATAAAAAACTCTCCGATGAGTTGGAGGAGAATGGTCGTGCAGCAGGTTCTGCCATTCGTGGCTTTGGCGTGATGAACTTTCCCGATACCGGACTTCCGAAGAATATGGTGCGCAATATGGCTCGCAAGCGTGCGGCAAAGAATGGTGCTACAATTCTCGATGATGACCAGCAACTCCTGAAAAAGCAGTGGGGCTTGGGTGACTGCAACAATAAGTTCGTTATTATGATTGTATCGAAAGAGGGAGAGTTGGTATATTGCGCCAAGAACGACCTCGATGCAGCAGGTGTCGAAGAGTTCTATAAGGTTGTAGATAAATATCGTAACTAATTAATGTTTAGGCGCATATCTGCATTTGCTCTGCTTGTTGCACTTTGCATTACAGCGGAGGCTCAAAATGATAGTATCCTTGTCACAGGCAAGGATACTGTCGCTTATAGGTATACGCCAATAGAGAATACCGCCACAAAAAAGCAGAGTGGCGATGGGTGGCGCAAGTTTGTGCGCTATATTGCGGAGAGTAATGTCGATAGCAGTTTCGAGCGCAAGGTTGATATGTCCTTCGTGCCGGCTATTTACTATTCGCCTTCGACCTCGGCAGGTTTGGCGGTTATGGCTGCGGGATTGTATCGCCTTGATAAGAAAAACCGCAATATCCCTGCATCAGATTTTTCGGTTTATGCAACTGCTTCGCTGACAGGATTTTATCGTGTAGGCGTAAAGGGTAATAACATCTTCAAAGACGACAATCAACGCATTGTCTATAATGCCGAATTTTACTCACAACCAACCTATTTTTGGGGCGTGGGCTACGATGCGGCAGTGGAGAATAGTGCAATAAAATATCTCGCATCTCGTTGTATAGTAGAGGGTAAATTTCTGCAAAAAATCACAAAAGGACTCTATGTTGGTGCTGGTATTGACTATAATTATCACTTTGGCAAGTTCGGTGGTAAATATACTTCGCAGGAGGCGTTAATGTTGCGACTTGGTGGCGAAGGTGTAAGATATAATGCCGCGGGAATATCTCTCTATATCGAGTATGATACTCGTAATGCTATCTCTGCTCCGCAGCGAGGAGTCTATCTTGCTGTTCAGGGCAAGGTGCGCCCGAAGGGTATGAATAGTGTCGGCCAGACCTTGTGGAGCGGGCGACTTGTTGTGGATTACTACCAGCGTTTGTGGCGTGGGGCAGTGTTAGCGCTCGATTTGCGAGGGGAACTGAATAGTAAGGGAACACCTTGGGTGTATAACGCTTCAATCGGTGGCACATCGGTTATGCGAGGTTACTATGCAGGTCGCTTCAACGACTTGTGCGCCATAACTTTACAGGCAGAGTTGCGCCAAAGCATATATAAAGGCTTCGGCGCAGTGGTATGGGGTGGTGCAGGCAATGTTTTCTCTACATTTAGCTCGTTCGATTGGGGGGCAACGCTACCAACCTATGGCGTAGGCTTGCGCTATGGGGTTAAACATGGTCTGAATATTCGTTTAGATTACGGCTTCGGAGGCAAGGACTCGAACGGAAAACTTATCCACGGAGCAGTGTTCTCATTCAACGAAGCCTTTTAATAATTGACAATAAGTGATGAAACAACGAATTTTATTTGTCTGTCTGGGAAATATCTGCCGTTCGCCGATGGCGGAGGAGATTTTCCGCCAAAAGGTCTTTGCGAGGGGCTTGGCAGAGCAGTTTGAAATAGATTCCGCAGGTACCTATTCGGGACACGCAGGCGAGTTGGCGGACCCTCGTATGCGCGAGGCGGCACATTGCAGAGGCTACTGCCTTACGCATCGCTCACGCCCATTTCGTGTGTCGGATTTTGACGATTTCGACCGCATAGTGGTTATGGATGATAGCAACTACGAGCGTGTCTGTCGCCTCGCGCCCGTGCGCGCGCATATAAATAAGGTGTATCGTATGCGCGACTACTTTACAACCTACCGCACTGCCTACGACTATGTTCCCGACCCCTACTACGAAGGTCGTGAGGGCTTCTACCTCGTTATCGATATGCTCGAAGAGGCTTGCGAAGAGTTGCTCAACGAAATAGTCGGGCAGTAAGCAGTTGCCAAATTGAAAATAAATCGCTATATTTGCAATAACATATCAGCGAAAGAATGTACGATTTTGCACAATAAGGGTAAATAAATACCCCTTCCCGCTTTTCGGGGGGGGGTATTTTGTTGATATACAGTGAGATATGAAGTAAGAACAATCATAAACCATTAAATCCAAACTATTATGAAAAGATTTTATTTGATTTTATCGCTCGTTGCGATGTTGTTTACCTCGTGCGAGGGTGTCTTTGACAATGGTGCTAACGATGACAATGGCGGTGGTGGCAATGAGGGCGGAGGCTCTGCTAATGGGAAGCTCATTACCGCAATTGTAAACTATCCATTAGGCGGGGAGATAAGTGATACAAGTTCTGTCATCTATCTTTCATACGGTGAGAATGGGGCAATAAAGAGCATTCAGTACACCGATATTGAGGATAACTATCCAACAAAATCAACCTTGCAGACGATTACTTACAGCACGCCTATAACAATCACAAGCGAAGTGCAGGAGATTGTGAAAGATACCGATCCCAATAGAACCATTCTACACAAGAGCAAAGGTGCAAGTGGCGTAGCATACTTGAATAGTTTGGGCTTCCTATCTTCACTCTCTTATGGCGAGTATTATAGTTGCTCTCTTTCGTACGATGCTACAACTCACAGAATATCCGCCTATACAGGAGGAAGTGGTTATACTATGCCGTTTACTTGGGAGAATGGAAATCTTACGAGTTTTGATAACGGGGCTACTTTATCATACACTGATACACCTGCAACTTGGGGTGGCTTTGATTGGTTCTTTATGATGGCAAATGGTGGAGAGGTGGAGCGATTGCCTATCTACACAATGAATACCAATCACGGTTTGCTATCGAAAAATCTCCCAAGCACAATTACAGTAGATGGAAGGGTAGGCGAATTTTCCTATACTTTTAATGACGATGGTAGCCTATCCGCTGTTAAGTTCGATGAAGATGTCTTCGAGTTTTTCTATGAGGGCGAAGTTGCTCCTGCATGGCAGTGGGAAGAGTTTGACGAGATAGTAGAGGCAGAATAGTTATCTATACTTATATATATTATGTAAATAATAATAGGCATCACCATATTGAGGGTGATGTCTATTTTATCCCCCTGTTACCCCTAACGCCCCTTATTATCCCCATTTTATCCCTGCCTTCATATTAGTTATTAAATTTTTTGAAAAAATCTTTGCTTGTAAGTTATTGATAACGAAGATGGTGCAATAAAAGGCTCGAAAATTGTAGAAAAAAGTGCTAAAAACATTTGGAAGTGTCATTTTTTTGCCGTTACTTTGCATCCGCTTTCGCGCCTAAAATAGGCATTAGAGAGCAGCAGAGTTAGGGTTCTGAATTTTTTCCGAAAAAAAGTTTCTTAAAAATTTGGTGGATTAAAAAACTTGCCTTACCTTTGCACCACTTTCGCGCTAATAAAACAGCGAGAGAGCAAAAACAGAAAGAGAGAGCCACGAGGCTTAATCGATAGAGAGGGCAAACGAGCCCAATCAAGAAATGCGTTCTTTGAGGTATTTGAGCAGCTAAATAAGTTTTCCTTCACTTCGCAAGAAGTGATATTTCAAAACAATACCTTTGAGATAAGAGCTAAGATTTAATTAATTCTTTTTTTTACAATGGAGAGTTTGATCCTGGCTCAGGATGAACGCTAGCGGCAGGCTTAACACATGCAAGTCGAGGGGCAGCGAGGATTGTGCTTGCACAATTTGTCGGCGACCGGCGCACGGGTGCGTAACGCGTATGCAACCTACCTGTAACAGGGGGATAACACTGAGAAATTGGTACTAATACCCCGTAACATCATGAGAGGCATCTTTTGTGGTTGAAAGTTCCGGCGGTTACAGATGGGCATGCGTTGTATTAGCTAGTAGGTGAGGTAACGGCTCACCTAGGCGACGATACATAGGGGGACTGAGAGGTTAACCCCCCACACTGGTACTGAGACACGGACCAGACTCCTACGGGAGGCAGCAGTGAGGAATATTGGTCAATGGACGCAAGTCTGAACCAGCCATGCCGCGTGCAGGAAGACGGCTCTATGAGTTGTAAACTGCTTTTGTACAAGGGTAAACCTCGGTACGTGTACCGAGCTGAAAGTACTGTACGAATAAGGATCGGCTAACTCCGTGCCAGCAGCCGCGGTAATACGGAGGATCCAAGCGTTATCCGG
>JAZQHQ010000048.1:0-16126 GCA_045540675.1 Alistipes sp.
CGACATGGCTACGATCCGACTTCTGAACTATGCAGCAGGTCTTGCACCATTCTTGCGTGGTCCTTACTCTACTATGTATGTAATGCGTCCTTGGACTATCCGTCAGTATGCAGGTTTTTCGACTGCCGAGGAGTCTAACGCATTCTATCGCCGTAACCTCGCAGCAGGTCAGAAGGGACTTTCGGTAGCGTTTGACCTCGCTACTCACCGTGGTTACGATGCTGACCACCCACGCGTAGTAGGTGATGTTGGTAAGGCAGGTGTATCTATCTGCTCGGTCGAGGATATGAAGGTGTTGTTCAACGGTATTCCACTCGACAAGATGTCGGTGTCGATGACCATGAACGGTGCCGTACTTCCTGTTCTTGCATTCTACATCGTTACAGGTTTGGAGCAGGGTTGCACACTCGACCAGTTGGCAGGTACAATCCAGAACGATATTTTGAAGGAGTTTATGGTGCGTAACACCTATATCTATCCTCCAAAGTTCTCGATGAAGATTATCGCTGACATCTTCGAGTACACTTCGAAGAATATGCCGAAGTTCAACTCGATTTCGATTTCGGGTTATCACATGCAGGAGGCTGGTGCTACCGCCGATATCGAGTTGGCATACACCTTGGCTGACGGTTTGGAGTACTTGCGTGCAGGTATCAACGCAGGTATGTCGATTGACGCCTTCGCACCTCGTTTGTCGTTCTTCTGGGCTATCGGTATGAACCACTTTATGGAGATTGCCAAGATGCGTGCAGCGCGTATGTTGTGGGCGAAGATTGTTAAGCAGTTCGAGCCTAAGAATCCTAAGTCGCTCGCACTGCGTACCCATTCGCAGACTTCGGGTTGGTCGCTCACCGAGCAGGACCCATTCAACAATGTTGGTCGTACAGCTATCGAGGCTATGGGTGCAGCACTTGGTCATACCCAGTCGCTCCACACCAACGCTCTTGACGAGGCTATTGCCCTCCCAACCGACTTCTCGGCTCGTATTGCTCGTAACACCCAGATTTATATTCAGGAGGAGACCAATGTATGCCGTACAGTTGACCCTTGGGCAGGTTCGTACTATGTTGAGAGCCTCACCAACGAGATTGCACACAAGGCGTGGGCACTCATCGAGGAGGTTGAGTCGCTTGGCGGTATGGCAAAGGCTATCGAGACAGGTGTGCCTAAGATGCGTATCGAGGAGGCAGCAGCTCGTACACAGGCTCGTATCGATTCGGGCGAGCAGAAGATTATCGGTTTGAACGAGTACCGCCTTGCAAAGGAGGCTCCAATCGATATCCTCGCTGTGGATAACACCGCAGTTCGCGAGAGCCAGATTAAGCGTCTTAACGAGTTGAAGGCTAACCGCGATCAGGCAGCCGTAGATAAGGCTTTGGCAGCTATTACCGAGTGCGTGAAGACAGGCAAGGGCAACTTGCTCGAACTCGCAGTTGAGGCTGCAAAGGTACGCGCTACCCTCGGCGAAATCTCGTATGCTTGCGAGGTTGAGGTAGGTCGCTACTCGGCAGTTATTCGTTCAATTTCAGGAGTTTATAGTTCGGCTATGAAGAAAGATGATAATTTCGAGAAGGCAAAGCAGATGTGCGCAGACTTCGCAAAGAAGGAGGGCCGTCAGCCTCGTATTATGATTGCAAAACTTGGTCAGGACGGTCACGACCGTGGTGCTAAGGTTGTAGCAACAGGTTATGCCGATATCGGCTTCGATGTGGATATGGGACCTCTGTTCCAGACCCCTGCCGAGGCTGCAAAGCAGGCCGTAGAGAACGATGTTCATGTTGTCGGCGTATCTTCGCTCGCAGCAGGTCACCTCACTCTCGTTCCTCAGATTATCGAGGAGCTTGCTAAGCTTGGTCGTGAGGATATCATCGTAGTAGTTGGTGGCGTTATCCCTGCACAGGATTACGACCAGCTCTACAAAGATGGTGCAGCAGCTATCTTCGGTCCTGGTACCAAGATTCCTGATGCAGCGATTAAGTTGCTCGAAATATTGTCTGAATAAAGAATCATTCTGATTGGCTCTTTTTGAGCCACTCATCGATAGCGGAGTTCCTCACATACGCCAAGTATGCTGCGGACTCCGCTTCTCGTTTATCTCAAAAATAGCTCAATCACCTCTGATTTTTTTACCTTGAATGGTGAAAATAATGGTGTTGAACAAGTAGGAAGGTGGTAGAGATACCGCCTTCCTTTTTTTGTACTCCTCCCACACAAAAAAAGAGTCGAGATTTCTCAACTCTCAACTCTTAACTCTCAACTCTCAACTCTTGTTTTAGGCTTCCCCCTGATAGCCTGTATCTTCGAGTAGGTTAGTACCGTTTGCTGCGGCAACCGCAAGTTGGTCGCAACGATTGTTTTCGACTGTTTCAGCGTGTCCCTTAACCCACACAAATCTTACTTGGTGGCGGCGGTAGGCTCTCAAAAAGCGTATCCAAAGGTCGGGGTTTTTCTTGCCCGAAAATCGTCTCTTCTCCCAGCCGAAAACCCACCCTTGCGATACGGCATCTACCACATACTTCGAATCGGAGTAGATTGTAACATCCGAGCCATCGAATTTCAACGCTTCGAGCGCTACGCACACAGCCATCAACTCCATACGGTTGTTGGTTGTAAGGCGAAAACCTTGTGATAGCTCCTTGCGGTGATGTCCACTAATCAAGACTATACCATAGCCACCTGCACCCGGATTGCCGAGTGAAGAGCCATCTGTGTATATGGTGATTACGGGAGCCATAGATTATTCGAGAACAATTTTTTCGAGTTCCGAGAAGTGTTTGATAATATATCGCGCACCCTTGTCGCACAACATTTCGGGTGTATGGCTGCCATAGGTAACACCGCAGAGGTGGCAACCTGCCTCACGCCCCATATCCATATCGAATGTTGAGTCACCGACAACCAACGCCTCCTCGCCCGATATGTTGTAACGGCGCAATGCTTCAAGTGCGATATCCGGAGCAGGCTTTACATTCTCGACATCCTCCACTGACACGATATCGTCAATATACTTGGCGATGCCGAGATTTGCAGTCAGACGATCAAGCACGGGGCGGATATTATTTGAGGCGATAACTATCTTAATGCCGGCTTTGGTCAAACGGTCGAGTGTTTCGACAACGCCATCAAACAGTTCGATAAGTTGCTCGCCCTCCTCCTTATATATATTATTGTATTCGGCAATCATCTGCTCGATAGTTGCATCGTCAATCGAATCATCGCCTGCAAAGCAACGAAATGCAAAGGGGAGAGCCAATCCGAAATTCTTATAGACAACCTCCTTTTCAACTTCGTAGCCGTGCATATTCAACATTCGCTTGGCTGCGTGGTATATGGCGGGTACGGTGCAAGCCGTAGTGCCATCAAAATCGAGCATTATAACTTTGTAGTTCGACATATCTATTGGGTTATATTTACTAATTGTTCACGATAGGCATTAAGAATACGGGATTTTGAGATAAATCCGCGATAGTGATTCTCCTTGTCCACTACCGGCAGCATCCAAGTTCTATTAATCTCAAAACGTGGTAATACCTCCTGAATCATCTCGTGTTCGAGAATCTTGTCAGGTGGTTGTATCATATAGTGTGTAATAGAGTTACCTCGCTTCGATGGTTTGAACATATCCTCTCGCAGGTCATCGAGCTGAACAATGCCGAGCAGATGACCAAAGTTGTCGATAACGGGAAATATATTACGTTTCGAGGTCGAGATAATATCGACAACATCACCCAAGGTGAAGTGCTCTTTGATGCGCACGAAATCGCTCTCCATCAACTCGTCAAGATTGAGAAATACCAAAACAGATTGGTCTTTGTCGTGCGTGAGCAGTTCGCCCTTCTGACGCAGATGTTTGGTATATATCGAGTCGGGGTCTAAATAGTGCCCAACCGCAAAGGCGATACAAGCCACAATCATCAGCGGAAGGAACAATCCGTAGCCATTCGACAATTCGGCAATAAGGAATATGGCGGTCAAAGGTGCTTTCATCACTCCTGCCATTACTCCTGCCATGCCTACCAAAGTGAAGGCGGCAATCGAAACATCCAAGCCGAGCATATTGCAAATTATCGCCACTCCTGCACCCGTAAATGCTCCTACAAAGAGCGATGGTGCAAATGTTCCTCCGACACCTCCTGCGGCATTGGTGGTTGCCATAGCGATAACCTTGAAGAAGATGATGGCGATAATATAGATAAGTATAACCCAATCAATCTCTCGGAACGGATAGAAGAGCGAGTTTTCGAATATGGTGGTTTTGTCGCCCTGCATCAACGATACAAAACTCTCGTAACCTTCGCCGTAGAGTGGTGGGAAGATAAATATCAAAACGCCCAATACCAAACCGGCAATTGCCCAACGCGCATACTGATTTTTGATAGAGCGAACCAGTTCTCCGACCTTTGCATTGGCTGTTGTGAAGTAGTAGGAAATTCCGCCACACAATGCACCAAGCAGAATAAATAGCGGAATATGTTTGATTTGGAAAACATCTGTTTCGGTCAGCGTTACCGAGATTATCGGGTCGAAACCTCGCAGTACAAGGGCTATCGTAGTAGCTGTAACCGAAGATACAAGCAATGGAATAACCGATGCCGAAGTGATATCGAGCATCAAAATCTCCAACACAAAGACCACGCCCGTAATTGGGGCTTTGAATATTGCCGCCACAGCAGCACCTGCACCGCAGCAGAGCAGCAAGGTGATATTCTTGTAGTTTAGTTTTGCAAGTTTTCCAACATTCGAGCCGAGTGCAGCACCCGTCAGTACGATTGGAGCCTCGGGACCTACCGAACCTCCGAAACCGATTGTTACAGCACCACCCACCATTGAGGTCCAGCAATTATGTCCCGCAATCTGTGAGCCTCGTCTTGACATCGCGTACAATACGCGTGTGACGCCCTCCGAGATATTATCTCTAACGATATATCGCACAAAGAGTGTCGCCAAGACAATACCGATAACGGGGTAGAGCAGGTAGAGGAAGTGATAGGTATCTACATCGAACCAATTTACCAATCCGCTCTTAATGAGGTGCAGCAGCAACTCGAACAGATAGGTCGCCAAACCCGCCAAGGCACCCACCACCACAGCGAGGATAAGCAACATCTGTCGCTCGCTCAACCTCTTTGTGATGTCGAGAAACCAACGATAGATTTTTTCTCGGTTGGCTTTGCTTATGTAATTGGAACGCTCAATCATACTTTTTTCGAAAAGCAATTAAGAATTAAGAGTTGAGAATTAAGAATTAATAGTTTCAATAGACAAACTGCGCAACAATACTACTCTTCTTGATTGTTTTTACTTGTTATTACTATCTTGGCTATTATGTTTGTGATGTCTTGATTTTCTGTAAATATACTTCTAAATTCAGTATCAGTTATATAGTCTGTGCGATTTAGTAATTGTAACCAATACTCTGTTTCGTATGACTCTTTGAGTGCGATATTCATTTTTGAAATAAAATCCTTTCGAGATTGTGCGTGTGTAGCCTCCTTGATATTTGCTCCGATACTTGTACCACTACGCAATACTTGTTTTGACAAGTTGTTTTCGCGATGCTTGCTCTGCAAATGTTTGTATAGGTTGATTATTCGAACAGCAAAATCGAAACTTCTATCTTCAATTAAATTTTCGCCCTTCATTAGCCTAAATAATTCTTAATTCTTAATTCTTCATTCTCAATTTTCAATTTGCAGATTCTCTGAATCTTTTTGCTTGTTCTGCAATCAGTTCCTTGTCCTCGAAGTAGTTAATTTTCATCGCCTCGCGGACATCGTGGAGCGTTGCGGCAGCCGTAGCACGAGCCTCAGCAGTACCCTTTTCGAGAATTGCGTAAACCTCCTCAATCTTCTGCTCCCACTCCTTGCGGCGTGCGCGAATAGGCTCCAAAATCTCCTCCAATACGGCAATCAACAACTTCTTGCACTTCACATCGCCCAAACCTCCACGGCGATAGTGCTCCTTCATCTCGTCAAGGTTTTTGTAGTCGGGCAGATACTTTTCGAAATGGACATCGCAGCAGAAGGCATCAAGATAGGTGAATACGCAGTTGCCCTCAACCTTACCGGGGTCCTCGATGCGGAGGTGGTCAGGGTCGGTGTACATCGACATCACCTTCTGCTTGACCTCCTTCGGAGAATCCGAGAGGTAGATGCAGTTGCCGAGCGACTTCGACATCTTCGCCTTGCCGTCAGTTCCCGGCAGACGCATACAGACACAATTCTCAGGAAGGAGAATCTCCGGCTCAACGAGTGTCTCGCCGTATGTTGAGTTGAATTTGTGTACTATTTCGCGTGTCTGCTCAATCATTGGCTCTTGGTCGGCACCCGCAGGTACGGTTGTGGCGCGGAATGCGGTGATGTCCGAAGCCTGCGAGATAGGGTAGGTGAAGAAACCTACCGGAATACCCTGCTTTTGAGTGGTGTCGCCCTCGGCTGTGTTCTCCGAGAAGCCACGCAACTGAATCTCTGCCTTTACGGTAGGGTTGCGCTGCAAACGCTGCACGGTAACCAAGTTCATATAGTAGAAAGCCAACTCGGTCAGCTCTGCCACTTGCGACTGAATGAAGATTGTCGATTTTTCGGGGTCAAGACCGCAAGATAGGTAGTCCAAGGCAACCTCGATAATGTTCTGACGCACTTTTTCAGGGTTGTCGAAGTTGTCGGTCAGAGCCTGTGCGTCGGCAATCATAATAAATATTTTCTCGAACTCGCCCGAGTTTTGCAGCTCCACGCGGCGGCGCAACGAGCCTACAAAGTGTCCGAGGTGCAAGCGACCTGTTGGTCTATCTCCCGTAAGTATAATTTTTCCCATAAAAGTAGTTTGTATTTATCCGTATTCGTGTACGCATATACGCACAATCGCACAAAGATACAAAAATAATTGAGAACTGACGATGCGGAGCGAGCGAAAAAAGCAAATTTATTTACATTTTTCCTAGCCGCAAGGAAGAAAGGCCCACAGAGTGGGGTTAAAACGGAAAACGGAAAGCTGAAAACTTTATAAAACTTCTAAAAGTTTTGCAACTTTCGGAATAAGTTGTTATATTTGTGATAATTATTCATCAAAAACAAAATAGTATGAAGAAACTTTTACTTTTATTGGCAGCGGTCGGAATGGTTGCTGTCGCTTGTGAAACGGGTGGTGTTGATGATGACATTGACAACCCAACCGAACAGCCCGGTGATGGTGGCGGTGACAACACCGATGTTGAGATTCCCGACAACACGATATACTACACCTCGTCTGATGGTAAGATTGTTGAGCCTTTGAAACGTGATATTTATGGTGCAAATATCGTATCTAATACGTACGAGAACGGTCAGGGTGTTATCACATTTGATGCAGCTGTCACTTCGATCGGAAATAGTGCATTCGACTCTATCACTTCACTCACGAGTGTAAAAATTCCTAATAGCGTTACTTCGATAGGGGATTTTGCATTCTACAGTTGTCCTTCGCTGACAAATATCACTATTCCTGATAGTGTTATTTCGATCGGAGAATATGCATTTACCGGTGGCAATTCGCTAACAAGTGTTACTATCCCAGATAGCGTTATTTCGATTGGATCGAATGCATTCGGTTCTTGCTCCTCCCTGGTTGCATTTTATGGAAAATTTGCATCGGCAGATAATTGTTGTTTGATAGTAGATGGAGTATTAAATACATTTGCTATTGGTTGCGGTAAAACATACTACACAATCCCTCATAATGTTACAAAAATTGGAATCTATGCATTCTATAATTGCACCGTATTAGAAAGTGTAACAATCCCAGATAGTGTTACTCTGATTGGCGTTCAAGCATTTACCAGATGCACTTCGCTGACAAGTGTGACAATCGGCAGTGGAGTTACTGCGATTGGAGGTGATGCATTCTATAATTGCACCTCGCTGAAAGAGGTATATTGCAAGCCGACAACTCCTCCAGCAGGAGACAGCTTTATGTTTGGCGGCAATGCATCGAGACGTAAGATTTATGTTCCAACAGCATCTGTCGAGGCGTACAAGGCAGCACAATATTGGAGTGACTATGCGTCGGATATCGTAGGCTACGACTTCTAAATTTTGGGGCTTTTAGCCATTGGCCATTAGCCATTGGCTTCACCCTCCGCAGAGTTCTTCTGCGGAGGGTGCTTTGTTTTTATAGGAATTATTTATATCTTTGCAGTAACTAATAAGCGGAAGCCTATGACAATTATTCAGTTGGAGTATCTTTTGGCGGTGGCAAACTTCGGTAGTTTTTCTATCGCTTCGGAGCATTGTTTTGTGACGCAACCATCTCTATCTATGCAGATTAAGGCGTTGGAAGAGGAATTGGGTGTGATGCTGCTTGATCGTTCCAAAAAGCCCGTTGTGCCGACCGAGGCAGGCGAGGTGGTGTTGGAGCAGGTGCGCAATACTTTGCGCGAATTTCATACTATCAAAGAGGTTGTTCAGCAGATAAAAGGCGAGATTTCGGGAAAGATTCGTTTGGGCGTTATTCCGACCATTGCGCCATACCTTCTGCATAAGTTTGTGCCGGAGTTTGTGCAGCGTTATCCGAAGGTAGAAATCGAGGTGCGCGAAATGAAGACTGCCGATGTTATCGAGGCGCTGAATCGTGACTACATAGATGTCGCTCTGGTGGCGGGTGGAACATGTGGCGATAACTTTATCGAATATGAACTTTTCGATGATAAATTCTATGCCTATGTGTCGCCTCGTAACTCGTTGTATAACAAGTCGAATGTTCGTTTCGAGGATATCAAGATGTCGGAGTTGGTTCTGCTCTCGTCAGGTAACTGTATGCGTGACCAAGTCATCGAACTTTGTCAGGCTAAAAATGCACTCCCTTCGCGCTATACTTTCGAGTCGGGACAGCTCGATACGCTGATGCGAATTGTCGATAATACATCGCTGATGACCATCATTCCGAAGATGGCTCTTGACTTTGTTCCGGAGGAGCGAAAACGACAAGTTAAGACGCTCTTCAAGGGTGCTTCATCGCGCAAAATCGCACTCGTTACACGCCGTTCGTATGTGAAGAAGTCGATTGTTGATGCATTGCGCACAACTATTTCCGAATACAAATAGAGTCGTTAGCGGTAATTAGGGGCTATTAGAGTATTTCTGATAGCTCCTTTTTCTTCGAAAAAGTTGAAAATCTAATAAAAATGGGAAAATTCTCGACTTCCAACTGTCAACTCTCAACTTTTTTTATTATATTTGCTCAATTAAATATATATTGCTTAAAAATGGCTATGGAAAAACTTATTGAGACCATTGTTGCAGGTATTCAGGATAAGAAAGGTAAGAATATTGTATCTCTTGACTTGTCGGGCTTTGACGGTGCGATTTGTTCGCACTTTGTAGTCTGCAATGCCGACTCTACGGCGCAGGTGGCTGCTATCGCTGACGGCATCGAGGAGAAGGTTTACGAAGAGCTGCACGAAAACCCTTGGCGTGTTGAGGGTAAGCAGACCGGTTTGTGGGTGGCTCTCGACTATGTCGATGTTATCGTGCATATCTTCCAGAGCGACTTGCGCGACTACTACCGTTTGGAGGAGTTATGGGCAGATGCTCCGTGCGTAAAGTACGAAAGTGAAGAGTAAATCTCACCTTTTGGATATACTTATCCACTCTAAAAATCGTTAATAGGGTGGAATAATGTGTAATTTTTAACTTTTTATGGCAAAAAACAAGAGAAATATCAATATGCCGCGCCCCAATATCATGTGGTTGTGGAGCGCAATAACTCTCGTTATTATCGGATATTGGATTTTTAATAACGAGGAGACTTCGCCCGTTAAGTCCGATTGGGCTGCGGTGGAGCAGATGGTCGCAGATGGCGATGTCGAGAAGATTGTAGTTGTAAATCGTGACGAGGCGCGCGTAGTGCTGAAAGAGGGTAAGCCCGAAGAGTATAGAGAGCGTGATTTGCGTTACAAACAGCTACCAAAAAGTGGTCATCAGTTCTACTTCAATATTGGCTCGGTAGATTCGTTCAAAGCCGATTTGGAGAAGGCGGAGGAGCAGACAGGCAATAGTGTAGTGCTTACATTCGAGAATGAAAAACCTTGGTACGACTCGTGGCTTATGGGGTTGTTGCCTTGGGTTATAATGTTCGGTATCTGGTTCCTTCTTATGCGTGGTATGTCGCGCGGGGGAGGTCCGCAGGGCGGTATTATGAATGTTGGCAAGGCTCGTGCGCAGGAGTTCGACAAGGAGGACCCCAATAAGCGTGTGACATTCAAGGATGTGGCAGGCTTGGAGGAGGCGAAGGTTGAGATTATGGAGATTGTCGATTTCTTGAAAAATGCTCCTAAATATCGCGAACTCGGTGCGAAGATTCCGAAGGGAGCTTTGCTCGTAGGTCCTCCGGGAACGGGTAAAACCTTGTTGGCAAAGGCTGTTGCAGGTGAGGCTAATGTGCCATTCCTCTCGATTTCGGGTTCGGATTTCGTGGAGATGTTTGTGGGTGTTGGTGCTTCGCGTGTGCGTGATTTGTTCGATCAAGCGAAGAAGAAGGCTCCGTGCATCGTCTTCATAGACGAGATTGACGCAATAGGTCGTGCAAGAGGTAAAAATGCAGGTTTTTCGGGCAATGATGAGCGTGAAAACACTCTCAATCAGTTGCTTACCGAGATGGACGGTTTCCAGACCAATGCCGGCGTGATTATCTTGGCAGCAACAAACCGTGCAGATATTTTGGATAAGGCGTTGATGCGAGCAGGTCGTTTCGACCGTCAGATTGAGGTCGGCTTGCCTGAACTGAACGAGCGTAGAGAAATTTTCGATGTTCATCTTCGTAAGTTGAAGTTGGACAAGGATTTAGATAGAGATTTCTTGGCAAAGCAGACTCCGGGATTTTCGGGTGCGGATATTGCAAATGTCTGCAACGAGGCGGCTCTGATTGCTGCACGACACAACAAGGAGTTTGTGGGTAAGGAGGATTTCTTGGCTGCGGTAGATAGAATTATCGGTGGTTTGGAGCGTAAAAATAAGGTTATCTCCGCACACGAGAAGAAGACTATTGCTTACCACGAAGCGGGACACGCTACGGTGTCGTGGATATTGCCACACGCCAATCCGCTTGTTAAGGTTACGATAATTCCACGCGGTAAAGCGTTGGGCGCTGCGTGGTATTTGCCTGAGGAGCGACAGATTACTACTCGCGAGCAGATGATGGAGGAGATCGCTTCGTTGCTGGCAGGTCGTATTGCCGAGGAGAAGTTCTTCGGACACCTCTCTACGGGCGCATTGAACGATTTGGAGCGCGTAACAAAGATGTGCTACGCTATGGTGGCATACTACGGAATGAGCGATGAGGTAGGTTCGATGAGCTACTACGATTCGACAGGTCAGAGCGATATGGCATTTACAAAACCTTATTCGGAGCGCACTGCTCAGCAGATTGACGATGAGGTGCGTGCCCTAATTGCGAAGGCACGAGCAATGGCAGAGAAGGTCATTGACGAGCATCGCGAGGGCTTAGTTGAATTGGCAGAGTTGCTCTTGGAACGCGAGGTTGTGTTTACCGAGGATGTAGAGCGCATCTTCGGCAAGCGCAAAGGCGTAGCCGAAGAGATTGACAATTGATAATTGACGAATTGACAATTAAAGGTGCTTCGCAGAATATATTACTTTGTTGCGCTTTGAACGATAAATAGGGTGATATGAAGGCAAAGGAGAATGTGATACAAGAAAAAAGTATGCAGTTTGCTGTGCGTATTGTAAAACTTTGCAGATATATTCGAAATGAGAAGCACGAATACGATTTAGCATCTCAACTACAACGCAGTGGTACAAGTATTGGGGCAAATATCAGTGAGAGCAAAAATGCCCAGAGTCGTAACGATTTTATAAATAAGTTAAATATAGCTCTGAAAGAGAGTGATGAAACAGAATATTGGCTTACATTGCTGTATAGAGCAGAGATTATTGATAAGCGTAGCTTTGACTCGATACACAGCGATTGCGCAGAATTGATAAAATTATTAACCTGTATAATCAGGACATCGAAAGATGTCTATTAAATAAAAATACCTATAATTGTCAATTGTCAATTCGTCAATTGTCAATTGGTTAAAACTAACCTGATATGAGTGAGAAATTTAAGAATTTATTGGTGCGAACGGTGAGTGGTGCGGTGTTGCTGCTCGTTGTTGTGGGGGCGTTGCTCTGGTCGAAGTGGAGCACAGGAGCATTGTTCGCAGTTATTATGTTGGGCGGACTTGTGGAGTTCTACCGCTTGTGCCGTAAGGCTAATGCAGAACCGATGTATAGTGTAGGCATTGCTACCTCGTTGGCAATCTTCGGTTTGGCATTTACGGTGTTGTTGCAGTGGGGAACACCTGCAACCGATTTGACGGGACGCATCGTGCTGGGTGCATTGCTCTATATGATGTTGATTGTGCCAACCGCCTTTGTCTGTGAGTTGTGGCGCAAGAGTCCGACACCGATTGCAAATATCGCAACAACATTTATGGGTGTTATCTATGTTGCTCTGCCGATGGCGATGGTGTTGTTTATTCCGCAGTTGCTTGTTGGCAAGTGGTCGGGTTTGGCGATGTTGGCATTTATCGGCATAATCTGGGTAAATGACATCTTCGCATACTTGGTTGGTGTAACACTCGGTAAGCATCGCCTCTGCGAGCGTATTTCGCCTAAAAAATCGTGGGAGGGATTCTTCGGAGGTCTGATTGGCGCAGTTGGCGCAGCGGTATTGTTCGGATATCTCTTCGGTGGCAATCTGCTTATTTGGGGAGGTCTTGGACTCGTTACAGCATTGGCTGGTGTAGCAGGCGACTTGGTTGAGTCGTTGATGAAGCGAGAGGTCGATGTGAAGGATTCGGGAAAGATGATGCCCGGACACGGAGGATTCCTCGACCGTTTCGATGCATTGTACTTGGCAGTGCCATTTGCGTTCTTCTATCTTATTGTAACATCGTTTTCGTAAACTATAAAATAGCCTTAAAATGAAGATTAGTAGAGAGGGTTTCAAGATTATTACCGTATCTGGCGTAGTGCTGTTGGCGATATGGTTTCTCTTATTCTACATGCTGAAAGCGAATGATTTGACTTGGCTTATCATTACACTTTCGGCTCTGTTGTTGGTATTCTGGTTCTTTATTATCTCCTTCTTCCGTGACCCTCGCCGTGTGCGTATTCACGATGGCGACCTTGTCTTCTCGCCTTGCGATGGTCGTGTGGTGGTTACCGAGATAGTGAAAGATGACGAGTACTTCGATGGCGAGGAGAAGATGCAGGTGTCGATTTTTATGTCGGTAACCAATGTACATATAAATTGGTCGCCTGTCGGAGGTCTTGTAAAGTACTTCAAGTACCACCCGGGTCGTTTCTTGGTGGCTTGGCACCCGAAATCTTCGACCGACAATGAGCGTACTACGACCGTTGTCGAAACAAAAGAGGGAGTCGAGGTGTTGTTCCGCCAAATCGCAGGTGCTGTGGCACGAAGAATTGTGTCGTATGTGAAGGTTGGCGAGCAGGTGGAGCAAAATAGTGTCTTTGGATTTATCAAGTTTGGCTCACGCATTGATATATTGCTACCAAAAGATGCGAAACTGCTTGTTGAGATTGGCGATAAGGTGGTGGGAACTCAAACCCCTATTGCCCGCATCGGTGGCGTAGAGGAGGAGTCGCTCGAAACTCCGGAAGAAGAAAACTTGGAGCAGTGAGGAGATAGGAGCTGAAAAACTTAAAGCGCACCCCGGTAAGCACCGAAGGTGCGCCCCTCGTAAGGGCGGAACGCCCGCCCCTAGTAGTCCCCAGAAAACTTGCGCCTTGACAAGTTAGGGAGTTCAGAAAACAGAAAAAGAAAACTTGATGGGAAATAGTGTAAACAATAATCTGACCTTGCAGACATTTCTGCGCTGGGTTATGGGCTTGGCAATTGCTGTTGCGGTGGGTGCTGTGTTGTGGTACTTCCGTGAGGTGGTGGTCTATATCTTGATATCGGCAGTCCTTGCAATTATAGGTCGCCCATTGGTGCGTCTGCTCTGCAAAGTCAAGGTAAAACATTTTTCGTTGCCACGCTGGTTGGCAGCTGCTATTACATTGGTTTTGCTGTGGTTGGTTATCGGAGGGTTGCTGTCGCTGATTATACCATTGGTGGCAGGAAAGGTTTACGAACTCTCTTCGCTCGATCTTCGCTCGGCGTTGGAGGGCATAGAGCAGCCATTGGAGAGGTTGCAAAACTATATCTCGACAATCTTTGTACTGCCGGAAACCCACTTTTCGATTTCGGATATTATCGTTTCGACCTTGCGCCGATTTTTGAATTATGACACTGTAAATTCGGTCGTTTCCTCCATAATAAATATGGGAATGTCGGCTGTGATTGTGCTGTTCTCGGTGTCGTTCATAACATTCTTCTTCCTTAAAGAGGACGGACTATTTTCGACTATGGTGTCGGCGGTCTTTCCCGATAAGTATGTAGAGAATGTGCATCGCGCTATCGAGAAGGTGTCGTTGTTGCTCTCGCGCTACTTTACGGGATTACTCACCGAAAGTCTTATTATTTCGAGTATTATCGCAGTGGTGTTGTTGCTCTTCGGAATGAAGGTCGAAGATGCCTGCTTTATTGCCGTTATTATGGGTATGCTGAATGTGATTCCGTATGCGGGTCCTGCATTGGGCGTGTTGGTATCTATATTTATAGGTATAGTATCACCGATTGATGGCTGTACAATTGCCTATACACTTGCGGTTATCTGCTCAACAATATGTGTAGTGAAGGGCATCGATGACTTTGTACTGCAACCGACAATCTATTCATCGAAGGTTTCGGCTCACCCTCTCGAAATATTTATCGTTATTTTGATGGCGGGCTCAGTGGGAGGCATTGTTGGTCTGCTCGTTGCTGTGCCGTCATATACCGTTCTGCGTGTCTTTGCCAAGGAGTTCTTCTCGGAGGTGTCGTTGGTACGCAAATTAACCAAAGAAATTTAGTGCGATGTTGGTTGTTGAGGGTATAGTCATAGGTGGTAACAGATTGGGGAGAAAGTTGGGCTTCCCGACTGCCAATATCGCTATTGACGATGCGCTCGATATCGAAAATGGTGTCTATTGCTCGAAGGTTTTTGTTGAGGGCGAGGAGTATTCGGCAATGACAAATGTGGGTGTCAGACCATCGGTTGATGGTTCGAAACGACTGCTCGAAACCCACTTGTTTGGCTTTCAGGGGTTGCTCTATGGATTGAAATTGCGAGTTGAACTCTACGAAAAAATCCGAGATGAGAAGAAATTTTCTTCTGTCGAGGAGCTGCGCAAACAGATAGCCTCAGATGCCGAAAAAATAAAGAATAATATAAAATAATTGTCAATTATCAACTGTCAATTGTCAATTTTAAAATATGAAGAGTATTTTAATTGTTGCTCCTACCGAGCGAGAAAATAGAAATATCCGCCTTGCTATTGAGCGCAGGGGCGAAACCTTGAAAAATAGATACACCGTAGCATTTAGCGGTATCGGTAAGGCAGCTGCCGCTGCGACTATCACACGCTATCTCTTGCAGGCGGAGCAACCATACGACCTTGTGGCAGTGATTGGCTATGCAGCTGGAACGCTCGGTTTTAAGCAGGGCGAGGTGGTTGTGCCTAATCGCGTGCAGTATCATGATGCCGATATCCCCGAAGGGTTTATTCCGGAGGTCAGCGACCCACGCAATCTGCTCGGCACAGATGATATCACAGTCTTTACGGGCGACTCGTTCGTAAATGCTAAGTCGGTGGCAGAGATTAAGGCTCGATTTGGCGTTGAGAGGGCAATTTTCGATATGGAGATAGGTGCTATCGCTATCGCCTGCGAGATGTGCGACAATATGCCGCTATTGGCTGTTAAAGTCATATCCGATGTTCCCGAAGATGGACATACCGAACTATCGTACGATGAGTTTGCCAATACTTGGACAGATTTTTCACCAATACTCTCCGAGTTGGAAAATCGTTCTGAGTTGTAAATAAGCCTTACCCCCCCCCTCCTGAAAAACAAAAGAGATGTCTTCTGACATCTCTTTTCTTCTCTTGTTTTGTCGGGGTACCAGGATTCGAACCTGGGACCCTCTGGTCCCAAACCAGATGCGCTAACCGGACTGCGCTACACCCCGTTGTCGTATTGCGAG
>JAZQHQ010000049.1:0-62901 GCA_045540675.1 Alistipes sp.
CATCGAGGTGAACGGCGAAACCTATCCCGTGTATAAGATGGAAATCTCCAACACATCGCACCCATTCTACACAGGTAAGATGAAGTTGGTTGATACAAGTCGGAGGCCAAGCGGTCTTAGGAAGACAACATGTTTCCCCAACTCCTTGGCTCACAGAACGACATGGCTACGATCCGACTTCATCGAGGTGAACGGCGAAACCTATCCCGTGTATAAGATGGAAATCTCCAACACATCGCACCCATTCTACACAGGTAAGATGAAGTTGGTTGATACCGCCGGTCGTGTGGATAAGTTTATGAGCCGTTACGCAAAGCGCTACGATAAGAAGAAGTAATCACTACTCTTCACGGAAAAATATAGACACTCGATTGAGTGTCTATATTTTTTTGAAAAATGTTTTATGCGGCATCTGCTGCGTTAAACTTCGCAAGCCGAGTTCCTCACATACGCCAAGTATGCTGCGGACTCGGCTCCTCGTTTCTCTTGCATCTATCCACCTAAAAGCATTTTTATCTTATGGGTAGATTGATGACTTTTTTTTAGGGGGGGGGCTTCGGTGCTTACCGGGTAGCGTTTTAAGTTAAAAGTTTTTTACTATCTTTGCACTATATAAAATAACCCAACTGATGAAGAACAAAATTTATAGCATACTTTTAGCGATGGCATTGATGGTCGTTCCGGTTATATCGCAAGCGCAGATATACGCCAAGTTGAATGCTCTATATGCCGTTGTGGGAGTGATAAATCCACAGCTCGAATTTGTTGTGGGACCACACTCCTCTATCTCTATTGACCCGATGTTCTCACCACATAAAACGATAAGGTGGGGCGACCGCAAAGATATTCATGCTCGTTGCGGCATATTTCAGACAGAGTACCGCTTCTATATCAAGCGCGAAGCGAGAGGTTTCTATGTGAGTGCCAACGCAGGAATGCACGCGTTTGACCTTACGCGCCCATTCTTCTTTAACAATGGTAAAATCATCTCCTTCGAGCCTGGCTTTGGTCGCGGCTGGGGGATGATGGTCGGTTTGGGTATCGGATATTCGCACACCTTCAAGGAGAGATGGGTTGTAGATGCCTTTTTCGCTTTCGACCGTATGTGGAGTCGCTACAACGACTATAAGAGCAGTGGCGAAATAAACCTCTTCCCGATGCACCCTGTGGATACAAAATATCCCGATCCCTATAATGGCTCGGCAGAGTGGCTTCCATCAAAAATAGGTGTGTCGATAGGATACAAAATCTTTGACCCTATGGCGAAACGCAAATCGCACAAGCAACGCAGAATAGAAAAGATGCTGTCCGAATAGTCGAACAGCATCTTTTTTATAGGCGTTCCCGTTTTTGGTTACGCTACATAGTAGTGTGATGCCAACTCGGTGAACGAAGCAACCTGCTCGTCAATCCAAGCCTGATCACGACCGAGTTCCTCTGCCAAAATCTGTGCTACGCGTGGTGCAGCCTTCTGTGCCTCACGAGCATCAACAAACAAGAGGCGTACACGGCGTGCCAAAACATCATCTACGGTCAAAGCCATCTCGTGACGAATAGCCCAAAGTACCTCCGCTACGGTGTAGTCGTACTTCTCCGATATCTTCTCGCCGAGTGCAGGGTTCTCCTTAATCATATTGAGGATTGCAGGCTCGTCTGCACCATAAACATACATGTGGTCTGCCAAGTTTGGATTTGGACGCCAGCCGTGAATCTTCAACTTGCGAGTTACACACTTGCGCTTCTCAACCTTGCCCAACTTGATAGCCTTATCAACGGTATCCTCCGCCATCTTACGGTACGAAGTCCACTTTCCACCGGTGATAGTGATGAGGTCGTTGTCCGAAACCACAACCTTGTGCGAACGCGAAACCTCCTTCGACTTCTTACCCTCCTTCTTAGGCGCTGCGAGTGGTCGCTGACCTGCAAATACCGAAACGATATCGGCACGGGTTGGAGCAGGATTCATATAAAGACCTGCTGTGTCGAGAATAAACTGAATCTCCTCATCGAGTGGGCGTGGCTCGCTCTCTGCTGTTGGGCGCTGAATATCGGTAGTACCAACAACAACCTTATCATGCCAAGGCACTGCGAACAATACACGACCGTCAGAAGTCTTTGGAACCATGATAGCGTAGTCGCTCTGCAAGAACTTCATATCGAGAACGATGTGAACACCCTGCGAAGGAACAACCATCTTTGCCTCTCCCGGCTTATCCATCTGCAACACCTCATCAACAAAGCAACCTGCGGCGTTGATAACAGCCTTAGCCTTTACGGTGTACTCCTTACCCGAAAGGAGGTCTTTTGCTACAACACCTGCAACCTTGCCCTTCTCATCGTGCAACACCTTTACAACCTCGGTGCGGTTAGCAACAACGCCACCATGCTCAACACAGGTCTGCGCCAAGTTACAAGCCATACGAGCATCATCGAACTGACCATCGTGGTAAACAACGCCACCCTTCAAACCCTCAGCAACCGAGGTAGGAAGGTATTGACGAAGAGTCTTTGCTGTGATAAAACGCGAGCGACCATAACCAAAACCGAACGAAAGAATATCATACACGGTCAAACCGCAGAAATAGAGGAAGTTCTCCCAATGGCTGTAATTCGAGATTACGAAAGCCTGATCCTTAACGAGGTGTGGAGCGTTCTGCTTCATCAAACCACGCTCGTGAAGAGCCTCACGCACCAAATCCACCTCCAACTTTTGGAGATAACGCACACCACCGTGAACAAGTTTTGTCGAACGGCTTGATGTACACTTTGCGAAGTCCTCACGCTCAAAAAGCGCAACGCTGTAACCGCGTGATGCAGCATCAACGGCACAACCAAGACCGGTTGCTCCGCCACCTACGACTACGAAGTCCCATACCTTCTCGGTATCTTCGAGTTGTTTGAGTAAGTTTTCTCTTTGCATTGTTTTTATGTTTTTATGTTTTAGATATGATATTTGCTCGTTCTATCGTACAAAGTTAAGCCCTTTCGATGAAAAAAACAAAGAAAAAGCAGGGAAAAATATAAAAAATGGAGGACTTTTTTAAGCCCTCCACTCCCTATATGAACACCTATGTCCAATTTTAGTCATCTAAACCGATAAATTTACCATTCGATGAGAATTTCATATCAAGGTCGTTGGTCAATTCCACCTCATAACCATATCTCTTGCGCTCGATTTTCTCGATACCTAACGAAGGATAATGTTCGGTGATATAGCCCTGAATGGTTGTCGGAACAACGCCGACCGGCATCTTTCCGCTACGACTCTTTACGCTCTCCCACTTTCCCGAAGCATCGAACTCTATTTTTGTGCCGTCATCGAGAACTACGGTATAGTCGTTGTCGCTGATATCTCGGTCGTGCATAGCCGACACCACCTTGCTTTGCGAATAGTGTGCTTTTAAGAATTTTTGCGCCTCCTGCGGCAATCTCTGTGCGGTAATGGCAACATCCTCGGCCATTGTCGGGGTAACCGCAAGCGTGGCAATAGCCAACGCTGAAAGTAAAATCTTTTTCATAATTATACGGTTTTTTATCTGTTGTCACACAAATATACGAAAAAATATTCTATTTTATTGTGTTTATCTACCGAAAAATACAAAATAGATGCCATTTTCTTGAAACTAGTGGTTGAATAGCAGTGTCCTGATTTGGAGAGAGTAGATATTTTACTTAATTTTGTTAAACTAAACCGGAAAACGAAACACTTATGAAAAAACTTTTCTCCACACTCATAGCACTATCGGCTATTTTGTGTGCAACGGCTCAGAATGCGCCTCATAGGTTCGATGTAAATACCCGAAATGCGGGTGCAGAAATTGCATCTACAATGTATGGCATCTTCTTCGAGGATGTAAACTTTGCAGCAGATGGTGGTCTATATGCAGAACTTATCAAAAATCGTTCGTTCGAATTTCCCGATCACTATATGGGTTGGAAGGTGTACGGAAATATTCAAATCAAGAATGATGGACCTTTTGAGCGAAATCCACACTATGTACGATTAGGTTATAGCGGACACGACCACAGACGCACCGGTTTGGACAATGATGGCTTTACGGGCATTGGTTATAAGGAGGGAGCAGAATACCGCTTTTCGGTTTGGGCTCGCGTTCCCGAAGGAGGTGAAGGTACCATTCATGTTATGTTGTGTGAGAATGGCTCACAGGATTTGAACCAGCATTTCAGCCAAGCAACCATCAAAATCGAATCGAAAGAGTGGAAAAAGTATCAGATTGTACTCAAATCGACAAAGCACATCGACAAAGGTTTTCTTCGCGTTATTCTCGACAATGAGAGCGCGGTGGTCGATTTGGAGCATATAAGTCTTTTTCCTGTCGATACTTGGAAAGGGAGAGAGAATGGTCTGCGCAAAGATCTTGCAGAGGCTCTTTACGACCTGAAACCGGGTGTATTCCGCTTCCCCGGAGGTTGTATTGTGGAGGGTATAGACCTCGAAACTCGTTACCAATGGAAAAACAGTGTCGGAATGGTAGAAAACCGCCCACTTAACGACAATAAATGGAACTACACCTTCTCGCATCGACTATTTCCCGACTATTTCCAAAGTTACGGACTCGGTTTTTATGAATACTTCGTGCTTGCCGAAGATATTGGCGCAGAGCCACTTCCTGTACTAAATGCCGGCATGGCCTGTCAATTCCGCAACAAAGATGTTCGAGATGACAAAGCTCACGCTTCGTTATCGCAGCTACAACCCTACATTGACGATGCACTTGACCTTATAGAGTTTGCAAATGGCGATCCGCAAAAGAATGAGTGGGCAAAACTTCGTGCAGATATGGGACATCCCGAGCCGTTCAACCTCAAATATATTGCCATCGGCAACGAACAGTGGGGCGATATCTATGTCGAGAATCTTAAAATATTTGTGGAACAGTTGCGTAAGAGATATCCTGATATTAAGATTATCGGAGGGTCCGGCTCTGCTCCGAGTGGAAAGCGTTTCAGCCACCTTTGGCCCGAGATGTGCAAACTCGGTGTAGATTTGGTAGATGAACACTTCTACCGAAATGAGGAGTGGTTTTTGGCGAGTGGTACGCGCTACGACAATTATGACCGCAAAGGTCCGAAGGTGTTTGTCGGAGAGTATGCCTGCCACGGCGATGGAAAGAAGTGGAACCACTTCCACGCATCACTCCTCGAAGCTGCATTCCTTACGGGCGTTGAGCGTAATGCCGATATCGTAACCATGGCAACTTATGCACCACTCTTTGCCAACATCAATGCGTGGACTTGGCGTCCAGATATGATTTGGTTTGACAATCTGCGTTCATTCCGCAGTTGCACTTGGTATTTCCATCAAATTTTCTCCCACAACAAGGGTACAAATGTTTTGGAGCTCACCTGGCATGGCAAACCTGTTGCCGGCAGCGAGGGGCAAGAGGGGCTATTTGCAAGTGCAGTAATCGATAAATCGACCAACGAGGTGATTGTCAAGATTGTAAATACGGGCGACAAGGCACAACGCATACAACTTAATCTCGATGGCTTATCGAAAAAGAGTCACGAGGGAACGCTGACAACATATAGTGCAGGTGATATTGATGACGAAAACACTTTGGATAATCCCACAAAATATACTCCACAGAGTAGTGTTATCGTTATTGACTCTCCGAATTTTGAGGTGGAGATTGCCGCGAAATCTTTTGCAATGTACAAGATTAAAAAGTAGTCGTTTCATCTGCATTTGTGGTCTATTGAACATCAAAGACAGAACTTTTCAGCCTATATTTTGAGTTATTTTTGGCGCAAAATTTGGAGATGTGAGAATTTCTGTTTAATTTTGATAACTGAAACAATTAAAATTGGGAGGACTTAATTATGGCACAACAAGAGAAAACCCGTTATAGTGATGCCGAGTTGGCCGAATTCAAGGAGTTGATTTTGAAGAAACTCGAACAAGCTCGCCACGACTACGAGGAGTTGCGTTCAAGCATAAGTCGTGCTACGGGCAATGATACCGAAGATACTTCGCCGACCTTCAAGGTACTCGAAGAGGGTGCTGCTACACTTTCAAAAGATGAGAGTGAGCGTTTGGCTGCGCATCAGATGAAGTTTATTCGTAATCTTGAACTCGCCCTTGTGCGTATCGAGCATAAGACCTACGGCATCTGTAAGACTACCGGTAAGTTGATTCCGCGCGAGCGTTTGTTGCGCGTTCCTCATGCTACCGAGACTATCGAAGCAAAGGAGGCGAGAAAATAGTTGCTTACCCGATTATAAACAATGGGTGTGTCTAACAAGTTTTTGTTAGACACACCTTTTTGTTAGAAGTTGTATAACAAGAGCTATCTTGAAGCTGCTCGCAGGCCGGAAAAGCGGAGTTTACTCGGCGTAAATGAGCATTTTCCAGACAAGGCAGATGCCGAAAGAGCCTTATTAGACAAATTCTTTTCTCTATTCGGTTATCTACTCCTGCTTGGACTCTTCTTGTTTTTTGCCTTTATCGGTGTAGAGGAATCGGCGAATCTTCTTTGTTGCGGTCTTCTCGAACTCCTGCTCCTCCTCGACAACTTCGGAAATCTTCGAGTAACGATTTACGCGCTCGTTCACATACTGCTTAATCTCACGCATCAAATCCTCTTTGAAGAGGTCAAATTCGTGCTTCTTCTTGTGCCAAGTATCAACCATTTCGGCATATTTTGCCTCGATAGCCTCGGTGTCGAAGTGTACCAACGCCACCAACTTACCCTCCGACTCGGTAACCACCGACTCCGAGATAAAGACATGCGAGTTGAGGACATTTTCGATATCCTCCGGATAGATATTCTCGCCCGATGGGCCGAGAATCATATTCTTCGAGCGACCTTTAATGTAGAGCCAGCCGTCCTCATCGAAGCAACAGAGGTCACCCGTGCGGAAGAAACCGTCCTCGGTAAATGCCGCAGCCGTAGCCTCAGGGTTTTTGTAATATCCCTGCATCTGCGATGGACTCTTTACAACCAACTCTCCTATACCGGTCTCCTCGTTCACATTCTCCAAACGGTACTCAATACCCTTCAAGATTGGACCTGTCGAGCCGTGACGCAACATTCCATCAACCATACCTGCAATAAGCGGTGCGGTTTCGGTCAAGCCGTAACCGACATCGTAGATAAACTTCGAATCGAGCAAGAACTGCTCCACCTCGCCATCGAGCTTCGAGCCACCAATGCCGAAGAAACGGATACGACCTCCGAAGGTCTTGGTGAGTTTTTTGCCTGCGATACGGTGCAAGTAGCGGCGAATGAAACCAACTCCATAGAGCGCATTCATAAAGCCGTTCGAGGTAAACATCTTCTTAACCTTACCCTTAAATATCTTCTCGATAATAAGCGGTACGGTAAGCATAATCGTAGGTCGTACCTCCTTCAATGCAGGCAACAATACCGATACAGTCGGAGCCTTATCGAGATAGACCACATGGGCTCCGTGATGGAACGCAAGGATAAGTCCGAGCGTACATTCGTAGGTGTGTGCCATTGGCAACACCGAAAGGAATATATCATCTTCACGCACAAGGAACAACGGATCAATCAGCCACATCTGCGATGCAAGGTTATAGTGCGTAAGCATTACACCCTTTGGGGCAGATGTAGTACCCGAAGTGTAGATTATAGCTGCCAAATCCTCTGGCTGTGGCACGGTCAATTCGCCCTCTTCCTTAACATTCTGCGAGAGAACAGAGAGGTTCTTTGTACGAACGATGATATTCAACTTTGCCGAAACCTCCTTCGAGATTTTGGTAAAGAGCTTATCCGAAACGCACATAGCCTTCGCCTCCGAATGCTCAACGATGCGGTCGAGGTCTGCCGATGTGAAATCCGGCAATACGGGAACTACCGTATAACCACCTGTTGTGATAGCAAAGTAGCAAACACCCCAATTCGGCATATTACTACTGAGCAAGACGACCTTATCGCCCTTTTTAAGACCTGCCGAGCGGAGCAACTCTTGTACCTCGGCTACCTTTTCGCCCACCTGTTTGAAGGTGTAGCTACCGCCTCTCCACAACGAGAAGGCTATACGCTCCGAGAAATTCTTCACGCTGTTGTTCAGAATTTCGTAAAGTGTATTCAACTTCATAAAAAGTAGTTAAAATAATTTAAGTTTGTACTACTTGGTGATGCCGAATTTCAATGAAACGGCAAAATTTTCCCACCAATATCAAATGCAAAAATATGTTATTTTTCCTAAATATAAGTATATTTGTAAGAAAATTTACAGTCTGATGTTCAATTTGGAGTATATAAAGGAGGTTGCGCACGAAGTAGGATTTGACCTGTGCGGAGTGGCGCAATGCCGTATATTTGAGGATGATAAAGCCTTTCTCGGGGAGTGGATAGAACAGGGCTACGCCTCCTCGCTCGACTATCTCAAAAGGAACATCGATTGTCGAACCGATGCCAACCACCTTGTAGAGGGGGCAAAAAGCGTGATTGTTTGTGCCGTATCCTATAAAAACAAGATAAGTGACGGCTACCCTGCCGACCATCAGAAAAAGATTGCATCGTACGCCTGCACTACCGACTACCACACCACAATCAAGCAGATGCTGTTCGAGATGTGCGCTCGCCTAAAAGAGATTAACCCCGACTTCTCGGCTCGTTGCTTTGTGGATAGTGCTCCTATCTTCGAGAAGCGATATGCCGTAGAGGCGGGACTTGGTTGGATTGGGCGACAGTCGCTATTGATAACGCCCGAATTTGGCTCGTTTGTGTTGTTGGGGGAGATTGTAATGACCGCAGAGTGCGACCAATACGACACACCTTACAAGGGTGTAGGGTGTGGCGAATGCCACCGCTGCATAGAGGCTTGCCCGAATGGTGCTATAAAAGAGCGACATATAGACACTTCCCGATGTATCTCGTGCGCGACAATAGAGTGTCGTAACGAGGAGAGTGGTTGCGATACTCACGGCTGGATTTTCGGTTGCGATGAGTGCCAAACGGTCTGCCCATACAATCGCAAAGCACCATATTTCCGCAATTCGAAATTCGCTCCGCTCTTCAATCCGATAGAGCGAATGCCTGAGAGAGAGGAGTTTAGGACTACTCCGATGGTGAGAAAGTTTCGGTAAGGTTTTTAGTTTTGCGAACTCCTACCCTTGTCAAGGCGCAACCATTCTAGGGGCTACTAGGGGCGGGCGTTCCGCCCTTAATGGGGACGCTCACTTCGTTCGCTTACTGGGGAGCGCGGAAAGTCTTTAACTACTCACTACTCTCTACTCACTAAACTAAAAGTTTTCCGTTTTCAGTTTTCAGTTTTCCGTTAAAAATGCCTTCTACGGCGCTACAACAATGATTGAAAATAATTGTTAATAACCTGTCAATAAACTACTCGATTTTAGTTGCGCTTTTCAGCAGAAAGGCTCTAACTTTGTATCGGTAGAAATCGGAAAACGCCCTCCCACAAGGAGGGTATTTCCGCCTAACGGACAAAACAATTAAATACCATATATTATAATGAAGAACAACTCGACTCTTAAAAAAGTCCAGTACGCTGATGCTGTCGCTGCCTCGAAGGAGTACTTCGGAGGTGACGAACTTGCTGCTACTGTGTGGGTTAGCAAGTATGCATTGAAGGATTCGGCAGGAAACATCTACGAGTCCTCGCCCGAGCAGATGCACTACCGTCTGGCAAGAGAGCTTGCCCGTATCGAGAATAAGTACGGTGAGGCTCTTTCGGAGCAGGAGATTTTCGACCTGCTCGACCATTTCCGTTACATCATTCCGCAGGGCGGACCAATGACCGGTATCGGCAACAACTTGCAGGTTGCCTCGCTCTCGAACTGCTTTGTAATCGGACACAAAAATCCGGCAGACTCGTACGGAGGTATCTTCCGTATGGATGAGGAGCAGGTACAGCTGATGAAGCGCCGTGGTGGTGTAGGTCACGACCTCTCGCATATCCGTCCTTCGGGAAGCCCCGTATTGAACTCGGCTCTCACCTCGACAGGTATCGTTCCGTTTATGGAGCGTTACTCGAACTCTACTCGCGAGGTTGCACAGGATGGTCGCCGTGGAGCGTTGATGCTCTCGATCTCGATTAAGCACCCCGATTCGGAGAAGTTTATCGATGCAAAACTCGACACCAACAAGGTTACGGGCGCAAATGTATCGGTGAAGATTGATGACGAATTTATGCGTGCAGCAATCGAAGGCCGCACCTACACACAGCAGTTCCCTATCAATGCCGACAAGCCGAAGTTTGTGCAGAACATTGACGCATCGAAGTTGTGGGCAAAGATTATCCACAATGCGTGGAAGTCGGCAGAGCCGGGTGTGTTGTTCTGGGATACCATCATTCGCGAAAGTGTGCCTGATTGCTACGCCGATGAGGGCTTCGTAACCGTTTCGACAAACCCTTGTGGTGAGATTCCGTTGTGCCCTTACGATAGCTGTCGTTTGTTGGCTATCAACCTCTACTCGTATGTGGAGAATCCGTTTACGAAGGAGGCTTCATTCAACTTCGACCTCTTCAAGAAGCATGTTCACAAGGCGATGCACTTGATGGACGACATTATCGACTTGGAGTTGGAGAAGATTGACCTCATCATCGAGAAGATTGCTTCGGACCCTGAGGATAAGGATGTTCGCCGTGTAGAGTTGGATTTGTGGCATAAGATTAAGGATATGGCACTCAAAGGTCGCCGTACAGGTCTTGGTATCACCGCCGAGGGCGATATGTTGGCTGCACTTGGTTTGCGCTATGGCTCGAACAAGGCTCTCGACTTCGCTACAAAGGTGCATCAGACCTTGGCTGTTGAGGCTTACCGTGAGTCGGTAAATATGGCTCGCGTGCGTGGTCCTTTCACCATCTTCAATGCCGAGAAAGAGAAGAACAATCCTATGATTAACCGCTTGAAGGAGGCTGATGCTTCGCTCTACGAGGCAATGGTTAAGTATGGTCGCCGTAATATCGCAATGCTTACCATCGCTCCTACGGGCACAACATCGTTGATGTCGCAGACGACTTCGGGCATCGAGCCTGTATTCCGTCCTGTTTACAAGCGCCGCCGTAAGATTAACCCTTCGGACCGCGATGTAAAGGCTGCATTTACCGATGAGCAGGGACAGATGTTCGAGGAGTATAATGTATATCATCACAAGTTTGTGGATTGGTTGCGTATCAATGGCTACGACATCTCGCGTCTTGACTCAATCAGCGATGAGGAGTTGGATAAGTGGGTTGCAGCATCGCCATATCACAAGGCTACCGCAAACGATATCGATTGGGTTGCCAAGGTGAAGATGCAGGGTGCAATTCAGAAGTGGGTTGACCACTCGATTTCGGTTACCGTAAACCTTCCAAACAACATCTCGGAGGAGATTGTTGCCGATGTATATCGCACAGCTTGGGAGTCGGGCTGTAAGGGTATCACCGTATATCGTGACGGCTGCCGTGCAGGTGTCTTGGTGGACAAGAAGAGCAAGAAGACCGAGTCGAAGAAGTGCGAGGAGGCAACAGGCGAAAATCGCCGTCCGAAGTCTATCCCTGCCGATGTCATTCGTTTCAAGAACGGCTCGGAGATGTGGATTGCTTTCGTAGGAAAGGTTGATGATCGCCCTTACGAAATATTTACCGGTAAGATTGAGGACGATGCAATATATATTCCTCCAAAGATTACCAAGGGTAACATCATCAAGGTTCGTGAGGACGATGGCACAAAGCGTTACGACTTCCAATATACCGACCGCTATGGCTACACCAACACAATCGGTGGTATCTCGCGTTTGTTTGACGAGAGCTTCTGGAACTATGCAAAGTTGATTTCGGGAGTATTGCGCTACAATATGCCAATCGAGAAGGTTGTATCGTTGATTGACGGTTTGCACCTTGACGATGAGAATATCAACACTTGGAAGAATGGTGTTAAGCGTGCTTTGAAGCAGTACATCGAGGATGGTACTCGCTCAAAGGGCAAGTGTCCACAGTGTGGTCAGGAGAATATGGCATACCAAAATGGTTGCTTGACTTGCCTATCGTGTGGCTACTCGAAGTGCGGATAGAAAATCATCTGATTTCCCCTAAACAAGATGGGCATCGTTTTCGATACCCATCTTGTTGCTTTTAGCCATTAGCCTTTGGCTTGTTTTAATTGCTACTCCAACCCCAAAAAGGCTTTCAATCCAACCTTATTAAGATGTTTGATTAAAGAGGCAGAGACAGATAAGGGTGGAAAATAGAAGCTTTGTTGTTTATATAAATCTATTATCTCCACGCCTCTGTCCGGTGATTCAAGCTCGAAGGCTATTATAGCAGAAGTATCTGTGCATTTGTATCTGATAGATATCAATTTGCCTCCATTTAGTTCTAATGGGCATATCTCGCCCTTGGAGTTTAATAGATAGTAGTATTTGCACGATTCCGACATGTAGAGTCTGGCATAGAATAGAACATCTTCGGGGTAATGACGCAGCTCCTTAAATGTCGGTTGCATAATCATACACCCATTCGTATAGACAGCAAAAAACATAGCGACTTAAACTTGTCACCACCAGCACCAAATGGCGTAAAACAGTAAAAGAAAGCGTGGTGCTGAAAACTTATCTTGGCAAACGAGGTTGTAGGAAACCCAAACGAGCAAAATAAGCAACAACTCCACGCCATACCAAGTGGTATGACGCAGCAAGATGTCTGCCTACTCTCTCGTTTTTTGAAACTTCCTACATTTCGTTTGCGAGAATAAACTTACACTTTCTGCGTAATTATGTCTGCAATCCGAGGACTGCAATGCAAATTTAGAAATAATTTTCGATAGATGCAAAAATAAATAATCCGTCATTGCGAAGGAGTGAAACGACTGTGGCAATCTCCCACAGTTAATTTAATAGAATATAATGGAGATTCCCACGCTCATTACATTCGCTCGGAATGACGATCTATTATTTTTTGAAATTTCTCTCGTCTCTCGTCTCTCGTCTCTCGTCTTTTTATTATCTTTGCAAAAAGAAAAAAGCCAATGGCTAATGGCTAAAAGCCAATAAAAAGATATGAACTTAACACCGAACTTTAAGGATTACGAGTTGATTGACTCGGGCGAGGGCGAGAAGTTGGAGCGATTTGGTCGCTACACGCTGCGCCGCCCCGAGCCACAAGCCGTATGGCGCAAGTCGCTCGATGAGCGCGAGTGGCAACGCCTTGCCGATGCCTCATTCCTCCGCACCGACCGCAGTGAGGAGCGTGGCGAGTGGCGCAACAAGCCGCAGATGAAGGACCGCTGGACTATCCGCTACGACTACAAGGCAATGCATCTCACTATGCGACTTGCTTGCACAGCCTTCAAACATATAGGTATCTTCCCCGAGCAGGCGGTAAATTGGAACTTTATATACGATAGTTGCCGTGCAAAAATCGAAAAGCCCTCCCACGAAGGAAAGCCGAAAATCTTAAACCTGTTTGCCTACACGGGTGGTGCAACCCTTGCTGCCGCGGCGGCAGGGGCAGAGGTAACGCATGTCGATTCGGTAAAGCAGGTGGTTACTTGGTCGCGCGAGAATATGGAGTCAAGCAGCCTCGATGGTGTGCGTTGGATAGTGGAAGATGCTCTGAAATTCGTTCAGCGTGAAGTCCGCCGCGGCAACCGCTACGATGGCATAATTTTGGACCCTCCGGCATACGGTCGTGGTGCAAATGGCGAGAAGTGGGTGTTGGAGCAGAATATCGCCGAGATGTTGGAGGCGTGCGCCGAGTTGCTTGCCGAAGATGGCTTCTTGGTGCTAAATTTGTACTCTATGGGGCTATCTTCGACCATTGCCCGAACTCTTGTGCATCAGATGTTCGGCACACCTGCAAAGGAGGAGTTTGGTGAACTATTCTTCACCGACAGAGCAGGCAAGGAGTTGCCGTTTGGAACATTCTACCGAATGGAACGGAAAACGGAAAACGGAAAACGGAAAACTAAATAATATGGTATCTTCGATTGTTATTTTCGCTCTCGCATCGGGAATACTGCTCGATGTATTGGTAGGACTCTTGGGTAGTCGCAGAAATCTCGGCTTCGGCTGGGCATTTATTATATCAGTACTTTTTACACCGCTTATCGGGCTTATTGCCGCCCTTATCTCGGACCCACTGCCCGCAGGCTCGGAGCCAAAATATGGTTGCTTGGGATACTCATTCGGCTGTTTGGGGACAATCTTTCTGGTACTTATCGCCACAGCAGTCCTCTTTGGCGTGTTATCCCTGTTGCTACCTATAATTTAATACAACCTCTATATTGCTTTGGAAAATGCCCTGCGGCGCTTATGCTGTATATGGTCGAACTCTGCAAAGTTGGCAAGGCTCTTATGGTTGGTTTCGAGAATGGCGGTTGTTTCAACTCGTTGGATACCATATTTTGCGAAGTGTGGCGTCATCTCGTTAAAGATAAGGGCGGTAACTCCCTTATCCTGATAGTCGGGACGCACAGCAATAAGCAATAGGTCGAAATCTGTCATCTTCTTCGCCTTCAATGCCTTGATAAGGTGATACCACCCAAACGGGAACATACGACCTCGGCATTTACGCAACGCCTTCGAGAGCGATGGCATACCCAAACCCACGGCAATAATCTCATCTTTCTCGTTGGCAACCATTGTCACAAAATCGAAGTTGAGTATCGGGAAGTACATCTTGCAATAGTACTGTTTTTGGCGCGGTGTCATCGGTTGATAGTTATACAACTTTTGATATGCCAAGTCGAGAACATCGAAATAGGTGTAACCGTATCTCTTCTTCAACTCCCTCGAATTCTTAACCTTGACGACATGTAGCCCGTAGCGGTTTTCTACAAGTTGCACAACACGCCTCATACGCTCGGGCGCCTCTGTTGGCGGAGTAATCTGGTATTCAATCCAATCTGCCTCTTTGCATAAGCCATATCGCTCGTAGTGAGCCATATAGTAGGGGTGTGTATATAGGCTCGCCATAGGGGCATTGTAGTTGAAGCCCTCAATCAACAGACCTTGGTGGTCGAAGTCGGTAAAGCCGACAGGACCATTCAGGCAGGTCATACCTCTGCTTCTACCCCACTCGGCAACGGCATCGACAAGCGACTTGAAAACATCGTAGTCATCTACGAAGTCGAACCACCCGAAGCGGCACTTCTTAACGCCCCAAGCCTCGTTGGCACGATGGTTTATGATTCCTACGATACGCCCGACAATCTCACCGTTGCGATACGCCATATATATCACATACTCACACACTTCGAGTGCGGGATTACCCTTCGGGTTAAAGGTGTTTATCTCATCAAAAAATATCGGTGGACAGTAGTAGGGGTTGCCCTTGTAGAGGTCTATTCCGAACTGCACAAAGCGATACAACGCTCGCTTCGATTTCACCTCTTTGATTAAAATGTCGTTTGGGTTTGGGTTGGTCATAAATTGGTTTGGGCTTCTTTTATTTATATTTTCAACTTATCATTGGCACAAGGGCGTAAATCACTACGCCTGCCACTGCCGAGAGGATAATCATCAATATCGGATTTACTTTGCGGTACGAGCCGTACATACAGGCAGCAAATAGCGCCCACGACCACACATCTGTAAAGTTCTCGTTTGCACCCGTGCGAGGGAACATCATCAACAACGCCGCCGAGGCAATCATTCCGACAACAATCGGCGTTACCGCCTTGACAACGGTCTGAATATAGCGATTTTCGCGGTGGCGAAGGAAGAATCTTGTCAAGAACAGCATCAGCGTCAGCGATGGCAAGCAGACCGCAAAGGTCGCAACCACCGAGCCTGCAACACCTGCCACGGTGTAGCCGATATAAGTTGCCGAGTTAATGGCGATAGGTCCGGGTGTAATCTGCGACACAGCAACAATATCGGCAAACTGTGTGGCGGTAATCCAACCGAGCTGCTCGACAATCTCGTTTTGGATAAGCGACAACATCGCATAGCCACCGCCGAAGCCAAAGAAGCCAATCTTCAAATAGGAGAGAAACAACTGCAAGTAGATCATCGCTGCACCCCCTTTCTACTGTTATAGACCGCCATAGCGATACCCACTGCGACACCGCCTGCAATAAGATACATTGGCGAAAATCCGAAGTACCACACAAGCACCGCTACCGCAGCCGCAGCAGCGAGAAGATACCACTTCATACCCTTGACAAGCCCCATCAATGGTGCGACAATTAGAGCCACAACCGCAGGTCGCATTGCACGAAAGGCTGCATCGACATAGCGATTTTCGCGCACCTCGGCAAAAAACAACGCAAGCAACAAAATCACAATAAACGATGGCAACACCGTGCCGAGCGTTGCCGCCACAGCACCCGCTATGCCTGCCGTCTTGTAGCCGACAAAGACTGCGGTATTTACGGCAATAGGTCCGGGTGTCGATTGCGCCAAGACGAGCATATCGACAAAATCTTTGTGGTCAATCCACTTGTGGCGTTCGATAACTTCGCGCTGAATAAGCGGTATCATCGCAAAGCCTCCGCCAAAGCTGAAAAGACCTATTTTGAAGAATGTTGTAAAGAGTTTCAGCAACATTTTCGGGTTAAACATTACAAATTATTCACTATCGAAACCATATCCGCCGCCACGACTGCCGCGGTCTCGGTGCGGAAACGTTGCGTGCCGAGGGTTATCTCCTCGAAGCCGTTTGCTACTGCCACCTGCACCTCCTCAGGCGAGAAATCGCCCTCAGGACCTATCAAAATCAGCGCATCTTCGCCCTTGCGCAGAGTCGAAGCGAGATACTTTTTCTCCTTAACGGCTTCGCCACAGTGAGCAATAAATTTTCGCCCTGCAAAATTTTTGCACACCACCTCTCTAAATGGTGTAATATCCGCCAACACAGGGTGATACGCCTTCAACGACTGCTTTACGGCAGCGGTAATGACCTTCTCCTCACGCTCTGCCTTGATAACCTTGCGCTCGCTATGTTCGCTCACAAGAGGTACAAACTCCGCAACGCCAATCTCGGTCGCCTTCTCCAAAAACCACTCATAGCGGTCGATATTCTTGGTCGGAGCTACCGCCATCGTCAAGCGATAGGGCAATTTCTCAAACTCCTCGAAGTGCTCGACCACACGCACAAGGCAGTGCTTCTGGTGTGCCGACACCACCTCGCAACGGTAGAGCGAGCCTCGACCATCGGTGATATGGAGGGTATCGCCCTCGACCAAACGCAACACCTTAACGGCGTGGCGCGACTCCTCCTCGGAGAGCATATATTCGGGTGCGGTGAAGTCCGCAGCGTAGAATAGTTGCATAACGATTGAAAAATTATTATCTTTGCGTAGCAAATTTAGTAAAATTTATTGAAATGAAGCGCATACTATTTGTATTATCACTACTTATGATTGCACTTAACACCACCTTCTGCTCGAAGCAGGTGCAAAAGGAGGAAAACCCTCTGCTCGTGGAGTCGGAAACTCCGTACGGCGTTCCTGCATTCGACCGCATCGAAGCAAAGCACTATGAGCCGGCATTTCGCTTTGCGATGTCGCTCCACAATGATGAAGTTGCTACAATCCTCGCCAACAAAGAGGAGCCAACCTTCGACAATACCATTCTCGAATTGGACCGTTCAGGTATGTTGCTCGCCAATATCTCTGATATCTTCGGTATGATGTGCGCTGCAATGAACAACGAAGATATGCAGAAGATTCAGGAAAAGGTTATGCCTCTCTTGGCTGCGCACTATGACGCTATCTCAATGAACGAGGAGTTGTTCAAGCGTATAAAGGTTGTTTATGACAAGCGTAACAGCACAGACCTAAACGCCGAGCAGATTCGCCTCACCGAGAAGATGTACCGAAACGCTGTGCGCCAAGGTGCGTTGCTCAACGAGGAGCAAAAAGAGCGTTTGCAGAAGATTAACGAGGAGTTATCGCTCTTGACCGTTAAGTTCGACAACAATCTGCTTGCCGAGACCAACGACTTTGAGTTGGAACTCAAAGCCAAGGAGGTAACAGAACTGCCAAAGGCTGTGCGCGATGCTGCGAGAGATGACGAAGACGAGAACAAATATATCTTCACACTCCACAAGCCAAGTCTTATTCCATTTTTGACCTACTCGAAGAATCGTGAGTTGCGCGAAAAAATCTACAAAGCCTACCTCAATCGCGGAAATAACGAAAACAGCCACGATAACAAGGAGATTATCAACGATATTATCCGTCTGCGCATCGAGAAGGCTAACTTGTTGGGATATAAGAGCTATGCCGATTATGTAACCTCGGAGCAGATGGCAGGCTCGCCAAAGGCAGTATATGCGCTGATAGAAGATATATTCTCCCAAGCAAATGAAAAGGCGAAGGAGGAGTTGGCAGAGATGAATACAATGTTTAAGCGCGACCACACCGAGAGTGACGATAAATTCGAGTCGTGGGATTGGTGGTACTATGCCGAGAAGGTACGCAAACAGAAATACAACCTCAATGAAGAGATGACCTCTCCCTACTTTGCACTCGACAATGTGCGTCAGGGAGCATTTAACCTCGCAAACCGCCTCTATGGTCTGACCTTCCGTCCTGTGGTAGTTCCGCAGTATCACAACGAGGCTTCGGCATACGAAGTCTTGGATAATGATGGTTCGCATCTTGGTGTGTTGTATTTCGATTTTCACCCTCGCGCAAGCAAGTCGCAAGGCGCATGGTGCGGATATTTCCGCCGACCATCGTACGACCGCAACGGCAAGCGCATAGCACCTGTGGTGAGTATTGTCTGCAACTTTACACGACCTTCTGCCGACAATCCGGCACTGCTCTCGATTGATGAGGTTACAACCCTCTTCCATGAGTTCGGACACGCGCTCCATTTCCTCTTCTCCGATGTACCATACAACGGATTGCTCGATGTTGAGGGCGATTTTGTAGAGTTGCCATCGCAGATTATGGAGAATTGGGCATTGGAGGAGGAGTTGCTTAAAACATACGCCGTACACCACCGCAACAACACGGTTATAAATAAGAGCCTTATCGAAAAGATTGGTCGTAGTGCACAATTCAACCAAGGCTTTATGACTACCGAGTTGCTGGCAGCAGCACTGCTCGATTTGGATATTCACTCGCTGACAAAGTATGAGAAGCTGGATATCGACAGTTTTGAATACAATGCCCTCTACGAAAAGCGCAAGATGATTTCGGAAATTGAGCCTCGCTATCGACTGCCATATTTTGCACACATCTTTGCAGGAGGCTACTCCGCAGGATACTACTTCTACACTTGGGCAGAGGTTCTAGATAAAGATGCCTTCGCTGCTTTTGCCGAAACGGGGGATTTGTTCCACCGCCGCACGGCACAAGCATTCCGCAAGTTGTTGTCGAGTGGTGGTGCGAAAGATGGAATGACACTATATCGCGAATTCCGCGGTGCCGAGCCAAGCCGTGAGCCACTGCTCAAAGCGAGAGGCTTGTGGGTAGAGCCCGAGCCAACACCGCAAGATGAAAACTTGAATAATGCAGAAACCAAATAATGTATAAGAGTTCTTAAAAGCATACCCAACAGCACTCGGAGCAGAACTACGTTCTGCGACCAAGTCCCCTCCGAGGAGGGGATTTAGGGGTGGGTAAAGTTGTAAATGCGGTGGAACACCGCAAGAAATACCAAGACAATGCAGAAACCAAATAATGTATAATTTTATGAAAAAACTATTTTTAATCATGACAGTATCAGCACTTCTCGGCGCGTGTGCAGGCAACGATATGCCCGTAGCACAGTTGCCCGAGATTGACACAAACAATCCATTGTTGGCAGAGTGGGATACCCCACACGCAACCCCGCCATTCGACAAAATCTCGATTTCGGATTATGAGCCCGCTTTCGAGACTGCTATTGCAGTAAGTCGTGCGGAGATTGATGCAATCGTAAACAACCCGGCAAAGCCATCGTTCAACAACACTATCCTTGCCCTCGAAAAGCAGGGAGAGCTGCTCGACCGCATCTCATCGGTATTCTTCAACCTTTTGGAGTGCCACACATCGCCCGAGATGCAGGAGATTGCTATGCGCGTACAACCTAAATTGACCGAACTCGGCAACGATGTTTCGCTCAATCCGGAGTTGTTCAAGCGCGTAAAGGCTGTGAATGACAATCCCGGTTTATTCCTCTCGAAAGAGGATAAAAAGTTGCTCGAAAATACCTACAAGAGTTTTGTTCGCAGCGGTGCAAACCTCAACGATGCGGACAAAGAGTTGTATCGTCAGTACTCTTCGGAGTTGTCGCAACTCACCTTGCAATTCGGACAGAACTCGTTGGCTGCAAACAACGCCTTCTCGCTCAATATAAAGTCGGCAAAGCAGGTTGAGGAGTTGCCTGACTTTGTGAAGGAGGGTTTAGCTATGGAGGCAAAGGCTCGTGGGCAGAAGGGCTGGACCGTAACTTTGAAGGCTCCGAGCTATATCCCATTCGTGACCTACTCTTCGCAGCGCGACTTGAAGGAGAAGCTCTACAAGGCTCGTAGCAGCTGTGCTATCGGAGGCAAGTTCGACAACACAGAGAATATCCGCAAGATTACCACCTTGCGCCTTAAAATCGCAAATCTGCTCGGCTACAAGTGTTATGCTGATTATGTTCTCGACAATCGTATGGCAGAGAAGACCGAGACTGTAAATTCGTTCCTCGAAGAGTTGCTTTCGCAGACAAAAGAGTATGCCGACAAGGATTATCAGACAATCAACGAGTATGCTCACTCGCTCGGTTTCGAAGGTGATATTCAGCCTTGGGATTGGGCATATTACAGCGAGAAGTACAAGAACGAGAAGTATGCCGTAAGCGATGAGGCTGTGAAGCCATACTTCGAGTTGGAGTCGGCAAAGCAGGCTGTATTTATGCTTGCAAACAAGCTCTACGGCTTGGAGTTCAAGCCTGCCGAGGGTGTAGCAAAGTACCACGAAGATGTTTCCGTATATGAGGTTTCGGAGGAGAGTGGCGAGCATTTGGCTATTCTATACCTTGACTTCTTCCCACGCGACTCGAAGCGTGCAGGTGCTTGGATGACCGAGTTCCGAGGTGCAGAGGGCGATATTCGACCTCTCGTTTCACTCGTAATGAACTTCACAAAGCCTACCGAGACAACCCCTTCTCTCATCACTTTCGATGAGTTCACAACCTTCCTTCACGAGTTCGGACACGCTTGTCACGGTATGTTGGCAAAGGGTAAGCACGCATCGTTGAACGGAACAAGCGTATTCCGCGATTTTGTAGAGTTGCCATCGCAAATTTTGGAGAATTGGGCTTACGAGAAGGAGTATCTCGACCTCTGGGCAAAGCACTACCAGACAGGAGAAACTATGCCTGCCGAGTTAATCGAAAAACTCATTGCAGCAAAGAATTATCTCGCAGCATACGCAAATGTTCGTCAGGTATCATTCGGCATGACCGATATGGCTTGGCATACACTCACAACCCCTTATGAGGGTGGTATCGTAGAGTTCGAGCAGAAGGCTATGGCCCCTGCACAGATTCTTCCTGTGGTGGAGGGAACAGCTCTCTCGCCAACATTCGGGCACCTCTTCTCGGGTGGTTACGCTGCGGGCTACTACGGATATAAGTGGGCAGAGGTTTTGGCTGCTGACGGATACTCGCTCTTCACCGAGAACGGTATCTTCGATAAGGCTACGGCATCTAAGTTCCGCGCACTGCTCGAAGCAGGTGGCAAGGAACACCCGATGGATTTGTATGTTAAATTCCGCGGTCACAAGCCTCAAACCAAGGCGCTGATTGACCAGATGGGTTTGGATAAGTAGTTTCTACCACTCACAAACATATAGGGAGTGTCTAAAAAAACTTGTTAGACACTCCTTTTCTATTAGAAGTTGTTTTTGAACCGTTCCTCTTTGATTGCTTGCAGTTCATACATCCTATCTCGATAACGGGCTGCCGCCAAAAAGTCTAATGATTTGGCCGCTCGCTCCATATCTTTACGCGCCTGTTCGATAAGGAAATCAAGATCTGTACCTATATTATTGTATTGGGCACTTGTGTCGGCAGCCATACTCACATTCGATAGGTCGGTGTCGTAGATTACCACATTATCGGCAACAACTCTCTGCACGCCCGACTCCTCCGTTGTGAGCAGTGGACTTGGCTGTGCCGCATTGCGCTTTGCCTGACGAGGCATAATTCCATTCTCGATATTATATCTGATTTGTCGCTCACGGCGGCGATTGCTATCCTCTACGGTACGGCGCATCGCTTCGGTGCATGTCGCTCCATACAACACAACTCTACCCTGTGCATGGCGGGCAGCTCGACCTGCTACCTGCGTCATTGCTGTATAGTTTCGCAGATAGCCATTTTTGTCGGCATCGAAGATTGATACTTGCGACACCTCCGGCAGGTCTATACCTTCGCGCAGGAGGTTTACACCACACAAAACATCGAACAAATCGGCATGCATATCTTCGATAATCTGCACTCGCTCCAAAGTGTCGAGGTCAGAGTGGATATAACGACTGCGCACCCCCATCTTTTCGAGATATGCCGACACCTCCTCACACATACGCTTCGAGATGGTCGTTACAATCATCTTCTCGCCTCGGCTTACACAATACTCAATATCCTCCATCAAACGGTCTATCTGACGAGTCGAATCGCACACCTTCAACGCAGGGTCGATAATTCCCGTAGGGCGTATAAACTGTTCGACAACACTATCCTCGCTACGAGTCAGCTCGTATGGTGCAGGCGTTGCGCTCACATATATCGTTTGCCCCTGCATACCCTCAAACTCCTCGAAACGTAGTGGGCGATTATCACGCGCAGCAGGTAGGCGGAAGCCATACTCCACCAAATTCTCCTTGCGCGAGCGGTCACCACCAAACATTCCGCGCACCTGCGGTACGGTAACATGACTCTCGTCAATAATCATCAACGCATCCTTGGGGAAGTAGTCTAAAAGGCAGAATGGGCGCATTCCCGGAGCACGACCATCGAAGTAACGAGAATAGTTCTCAATGCCTGAGCAATAGCCCAACTCCTTAATCATTTCGAGGTCGTAATTTACACGCTGCTCGATACGCTTTGCCTCGATATCACGCCCCTCCTTCGTAAAGAACTCTATCTGTTTTTCGAGGTCATGCTCAATCTGTAACACCGCCTGTTCTACACGCTCCTTACTCGGAACAAAGAGGTTGGCAGGATATAGATTTACCTGTTCCAACGAGTCAATGCGTTGTCCTGTTGAACCATCTATCAATGAAATCTCCTCGATTTCATCATCGAAGAAGGTTATGCGATAGCAGTGGTTACCCACCGAAGAACGAACCGTTATCGAGTCACCCTTGACACGGAAGGTCGAAGCCTCTAACTCTCCGCCCTCAACACGGGTATAGAGAATCTCGACAAGGCGATACATCAGATGCTTCATAGCCATCACATCGCCCACTTTGAGTTGTATCATCGTGCTATGGAAGTCGGCAGGGTTGCCTATACCATAGATGCACGACACACTCGCCACGACTATCACATCGCGTCTTCCCGACAACAACGAGAAGGTTGCCGAAAGACGCATACGGTCAATCTCGGCATTGATAGCAAGGTCTTTTTCGATATATGTATCGGTCGAGGGAATATACGCTTCGGGCTGATAGTAGTCGTAGTATGATACGAAGTACTCGACAGCATTCTCCGGAAAAAAACTCTTGAACTCGCTGTAAAGTTGAGCAGCGAGAGTTTTATTGTGGCTCAAAACGAGTACCGGACGGTTGAGTTGAGCTATAACATTTGCCATGGTGAAGGTCTTTCCCGAGCCTGTAACACCGTGCAAAGTAGCAGCTGGCACACCCTGTTTGAGGTGTGCCACCAACTTATCTATCGCCTCGGGCTGATCACCCATCGGCGCATAGTCCGATACAAGTTTGAAATCCATTCTTAATTGTTACTCTATCTCATCTACGCCTTCAAAGAAGTATGTTGCATATTTGATGCCCTCCTTGTCGTACAAGCGGCGCAAATACTCTAAACGGCGAGCAAAGTCGTCAAAGTTGCGCTCTCCGATAGTCCAACCCACCTCGGCAGTAGCCGCCAAACGAGGCAGCAACTTAACCTGTGCGCGGTCAAAATCGGCAACATACTCTGTCCATAAGTTAGCCTGCACACCCTTGATACGACCATACTCCGAAGGCTGTAAGCCCTCATACGGATTAAGACTATGAGCTTTACGGAGTGTCAAAATGCGATTGTCGCGGAACAACAATCCCTCCTTATTGCAGAATGGTCGCTTGGTTTGATAGTAGTCCATGTAGCAGAAGTACTTCGGAGTAAGAATTACATCATTGCCGAGCGAAATAACCTTGGAGCGGTTTCTATCGTTCCACAACATGATTGTTGCACTCTTGTTTATTCCGCCATAGATAATCTCATCCCAACCAATGATTACACGGTTGTGCTTGGCAAGGAACTTCTCTACGCGGTGCATAAAGTAGCTCTGCAACTCATTTTCATCTTTCAACCCCTCCTCTTGAATACGCTTCTGGCAATGAGGGCACTCCTTCCAGCGATGACGAGGACACTCGTCACCTCCAATGTGAATATACTTCGATGGGAAGAGCGAAATAACCTCCGACAAAACTCCCTCGATAAACTCGAATGACGACTCCTTGCCTACACAAAGTACATCTTTACTGATACCCCAACGGATACGAACCTCAAACTTCTCATCACGACAACCGAGGTGTGGATACGAAGCCAATGCGGCTACCATATGTCCCGGCATATCAATCTCGGGGATAACCTCGATATAACGCTCTGCGGCATAGGCAATAATATCCTTAATTTCTTTTTGTGTGTAGTAGCCTCCGTGCGGAGTGCCATCATAGGTCTTCGAGATGCTGTTGCGACCAATAATAGTCTCCTTACGCATCGAGCCAACCTTAATAAGATTCGGATACTTCTTAATCTCGATACGCCAACCTTGGTCCTCGGTCAAGTGCCAATGGAAGATATTCAGCTTGTGCATTGCTGCAATATCGATAAAACGCTTAACCTCGGCAACAGTAAAGAAGTGGCGACCAACATCGAGCATTGCACCACGATGACCAAGCAGAGGCTTATCCTTGATTGCTATACCCTCCAACTTGATACCCTTCTTTGTTGCCTCGCCTGCCGATACCAACTGACGAAGGCTCTGCAAGCCATAGAACACTGCCGCAGGCGTTCCGCCAACGATTTTAATACCCTTCGAGGAGATGTGGAGTGTGTACTCCTCAGTTGCAAGCGACTTATCGAGCGATAACACAATACCACCCTTTTCTGCCTGCTCAACATCGAGTTTTGCGCCCAAATCCTTCTCTACATAGGCTACGAACAACTCCGCAGGACGCACCAACTCCGCATCGGTAGCAGCAACAACAGTCTTGGCGGTTACGGTGTAAGCACCCTTAACAGCTGTTGCCTCCATAGGGCGTGGAACAATAATTGTATTGGTCTGCGCTACAACTGCAAACGAAGCGGCAAGTGCCAAAACGAACAATGTAACTCTTCTCATTTTACTTTATTCTATTTAATTATTGAACATTCGTATTTGTCAGCAACTTCCCCTGATACTCGCCCGTGAGGGTGTTGAGGAATGCCATAATCTTATCCTCCTCTTCATCGGTCAATGCCACGCCAGACTGATATGTTCCCATATCGCAAACAGCCTCCTTCAATGTAGTGCGAGTACCATCGTGATAGTACGGATAGGTAAGAACAACATTACGCAAGCCCGGCACTTTGAAGCGATGGCGGTCGCGCTCCTCCTTGGTCTGCTTGTAGCGACCATTATCCTCCTCGGTAAGTTCCAGACCACGGTCTGCGAAGTAGTGCTTGCGCAAGCCCATCAACTCATACGACTCACCACCGAGATTTTGTCCTACATGGCAAGTAGCACAACTATACTTCTTAAACAACTCGTAGCCCTCCAACTCCTCGGCAGTAATTGCAGCATCATCGCCACGAAGATATTTATCGAAACGCGAATTTGGGGTAATAAGTGTGCGCTCAAACTGCTCGATAGCATCTGTAATGGTCGCCTCGGTTATACCCTCAGGATAGAGTGCATTAAAGGCGCGTACCATCTTGCGGTCGCGTTTGAGTTTAGCAATAATCTGGTCAAAGTTTGGCGAAGCCATCTCGACAGGGTTTACCGGAGGTCCGGCAGCCTGCTCGGCAAGTGTTGTAGCACGACCATCCCAGAACTGCACGAAATTATATACTGCATTATATACGGTTGGAGCGTTCACTCCGCCGAGTTGTCCCTCTACACCCTCCGAGTATTGCTTATTATCTACACCTGCGGTGTTCAAGCCATGGCACGATGCACACGATACGGTATTATCCACCGAGAGGCGTGTGTCGTGGAAGAGCAAAAATCCCAACTCTGCCTTTGCCTTATCGACAGGCAGCGACAAGTCAATAGGACGAATAGGCTCTCCGGCACGCTCTCCCGTAAGACCATCGTTATAGTGTGCAATACGATACGCCGTAGCCCATTCAAGAATTAAATCGCGCTTGGCATTTGTCATCTGGCTACCCCAATGTACAAGGTAATACTTCGCCATAGGCATACGCTTATCCAAAGCGACCTTCTCGACCTTCGCCACATCCACAGGCGACAACTCGCCCTCACCCGATGTCAAAACCTTCATCATCGGCTCCATATCGAAGGCGCGATATCCCTCATTGACATCTTTCATTACGATATCGCCCGCAACAGGCAAATCGAAGTAGAACGGAAGGTCGGGATTTGCCGAGTGGCAAGCCATACAACCTCCCTCATTGAAAATCTCCACCACTGCATCGTTGAGTGGCAAATCCGCCTTTGGCGCACGATTGGCAACGAGATAGCCGACAACGAGTGCTACTACCACCACCAATGCTGTTACAATCAAACTCTTTTTCATAGTGCAGAATTATTTTAGGGTTAATACAAGACTCTTTTACAAAGTTAGTAAAAATTTTTCTCTATGCAAAACCTAATCTATTTTCTCTCGGACAGGCAAATTCAGACGAACAATCACCGGATAGTGGTCCGAAAAATCGACATCATTATCCACCTCGTACGACACCACCTCCACTGATGGCGATACCAATATATTATCTATACGCAATAGGCGGTATTTCGTGTTATATGTATAGGCAAAGCCATCTGCCATCTTCGAGAAGGTATCATCAAGATTACGCGCTATACGATTGTAGGTGTAGGACAATGGTACATCGTTGAAATCGCCACAAACAATAGTCATATATGGCGATTGTGCAAGAAAATCTGCCACCGCCTCTGCCTGAACCGCGCGTTTGCAATTGTTCTCCGTCAAACGACCTACAATACTGCGCAACTTACTCTCGCGCTGACTGTCAAGGAGATATTGATGCTTTTCGAGAAATTGAGTATCCTCGGGACGAATGGAGGTCGATTTCAAATGGAGGCTCACCACCCTCACCGTGTCATCTTTAATCTTCAAATCGGCCCAAACTGCACTTTTGCGCTCCAAACCCTCTATCTCTCCACTACGAATAATACGATACTTGGTCAATATCTGATTTCCACTTGTACTCACCTTGGGTTTATATGTGGTTTTGTAGGTTTCGGTCAGGGTATTCCAATTATCGGTGCCGATATTCATCTCCTGCAAGCATAGAATATCGGGGTTATGCCTCTTTATATACGCAGGCAACTCCGCTTCCTTCCCCTCAAACACATTGTAGGTCATCACTTTGATATGTCGATACTCCTTGAACGAAGTGTCGTAATGGCGGTCAATATCTATTTTATAGTATCGCGAGAGATAGAACAATCCCAACACCACCACGCCAATCATCACCGCAGCACGATACCATCGCCAACGCACCACCCAGTAGAACATTACCACAATATCGAGCAGATAGAAAATAGGTGCTCCAAGCACAAGAGTCGAGAGTACCCCACTCTTTTCGGGGGAGATGTATTGACAAATAATTGTCGCGACTGTGGCAAATATGAGCAGAGCCATCGCCAATGTCACCACAATATCGAGCAGAAAGAGCGCAAGAGTCTTGCCGCTATACGCTCTACTCTTACGCCTCCTTTTACGACTTATACTATTCGAGTAATACTCTGCCATACTTAACTGTATTCTAACTAAAAGAATATATTGCCTCGCTTGCGCCACCAATAGAGCAGAGCCAAGCCCCACAACATACCGCCCACATGGGCAAAGTGCGCCACTCCCGTATTTACACCCGACCAACCGAGCGCAATCTCCAATACGGCATAGCCGATAACAAACCACTTCGCCTTAATCGGGAACGGAAGCGGAATGATATATATCATATTGTTCGGATGCATAACACCAAAAGCGAGTAACAAACCCATTACTGCGCCCGAAGCTCCGAGCAATGTCAGATTTTCGCCGAACAACGAGGCGATACCTACTTGTATCAGTGCTGCTCCGATACCGCATACCATATAGTAGGTCAAGAAGCGTTTCGAGCCGAGTTCGTACTCCAAAGTGCGACCGAACATCCACAACGCAAACATGTTCGAGAAGAGGTGTCCGAAGCCTCCGTGCAAAAACATATAGGTCACGAACTGATAGCTATGAAACGGTGGAGAGTATGGCGCATCCGACCACCACAATTGCAGATACTCCGCGCAAAAATGGTTTATCGCAGGTATCAGTGTCACTGCCAGATAGATTACGCAGTTGGCAATTATAAGGTTTTGCACCACAGGAGGTGTATTGAAATATGGATTTCTCATATTTTCTTGCTATTAGCCATTGGCTGTTAGCCGTTAGCCAATTATTATTTTATTACTCAAACAAATTTTTAATATCGGAGAGCGACCACGCCGACACAATGCGCTTGCCTGCCGGAGTATAACTCTCGCCTGCCGCCAAAATCTGTACTACAAGTCGCTCGGCATCATCTTGCGAGAAGCGAATACTTCCAACCGCCTCGCTATGTGCCAAAGTCTTTGCTAACGACTCCCTACGCAACTCCACCATCGACTGTGGCAACTTCAAACTCTGCAACAAATCGTAAATGGCTCTATCGAGTTGCTCGGTATGCACATCGGCAGGAATACCGAAGACCTCTATCGTGTTGCCCTCTTTCGCCTTGATATCGAAGCCGAGTGCAGCAAAATCTACTGCGTACTCCTCCACCAAGTCGAACTCCTCCTCGGTAAGGGTGAGCAGTTCGGGGAAGAGCAGTTGTTGCGACACCGAATGACCGCTATGCAAAGATGTTGCATAGTGGTTGTAGAGCAGTTTTTCTCTTGCTCGCGCCAAATCGACAATCAGCACCTTTGTTGCAAATGTTGCAACGGCATAGCGACCACAACAGAGCGAGATGCTCAAAGGCTCTTCGCGGCTCTCGACCTCCAATCCCAACGATTGTTCTGTACCCTCGCCAGACTCAAAGTAATCGAACTCGGTATCCGCAGCCTTATAATCCCTTCCGAAATCGATTGACGATGCCAAATCGAACTCCGAAGAGATAGTTGGCATTGCCGACCAACCGCCTTTTAGTTGCGACTCTCCCTCTCCCGTTCCATAGTTATCAGCAAAAGGGTTGTAGTTATCCTTTGTCGTTGCACGAGGCTCGGCATAACTCACTCCCGTAGTTGCCACAGGAATATCTACCAAATCCTCCGCCTCGAAATCAATCATTGGCATTGCACCATTTTTGGCGAGAGTTTCGCGTACCACTGCATTGAGAATCTGCCATATAGCCTCGTTATCGGCAAACTTGACCTCGGTTTTTTGGGCGTGAACATTCACATCTACTCGTTCGGTATCGACCTCTATGTAGAGGAAGAACGAAGGGTAGCCCTTCTCGGGTATCAATTTTTCGTACGCTTTCGTCACCGCCTTATTGAGATATGGAGAACGGAAAAATCTTCCATTTACGAACATATACTGCTCGCTCGAATTGTTGCGAGCTGTTTCGGGGCGACCAACATATCCCTTGACCTTGGCGATAGTCGTTTCAACATCAACCTCCAACAAATTGCGTCTTGTAGCATTGCCCATAATACCCACGATACGCTCCACGAGCGAAGATACAGGCAACGAATATATCGGTGCGCTATTATTCAAAAGCGTACACGCCACCTCGGGGTGACAGAGTGCCACACGGCGAAACTCGCGCTTAATATCCGAAGACAATGATGACTCCTTACTATTGATAAATTTTCTTCGTGCAGGAGTGTTATAGAAGAGGTTACGCACCAAAAACTGCGAGCCGACAGGTGCAGCCGTAGGGGTTTGCGACACGAATTCGCCACCATTGATAATGGTCTGCGTACCCACCTCGCAATCTGCCTGACGGGTAATCAACTCGACCTGCGACACTGCCGAGATGGAGGACAATGCCTCACCTCGAAAACCGAAGGTATGAAGAGAGTAGATATCGTCAAGCGATGCTATTTTGCTCGTTGCATGACACTCAAACGCCATACGCGCATCTACGGGCGACATGCCTCGACCATTGTCAATAATCTGCACAAGGTCACGACCACCATTTACAAAGTTTACGGTAACCTCCGTAGCCCCTGCATCTATGGCGTTCTCCATCATCTCCTTCACCACCGATGAAGGGGATTCGACAACCTCGCCTGCCTTGATTTGGTTTGCAACTATTTCGGGTAGTAACTTAATGCAATCTGCCACCTCTACTCCTCCTTATAATCGTTTGGTACTATCGTAATCGGTGTATATGGGTTGAACTCCTCAATCTCCTGCTGAGCCTGCTCCTCGGGCGAAGTGCGAGCCGAAGAGAATGCCTCGACAATGCGAGGATAGAGCATATAGATAATTATCACCAGCACCGCCAACAGCATCAAAAACACCATCGAAGGCGTTTTACGACCGCCCTCGTTGCTGCTCTTTGCTGCACGCCTTGCATCTCGCTGTGTACGGATATACTGTCCGGGCTGATACTCCTGCCCCTCCTGCTCGGAAGATGTTCCGTGCAGCTCTCGGCGGCGTTGCTCACGGCGCTCCTTCTCAGGGTCATAGTAACGCGGAATATAGCGAAACTTATTGGCGTGTCTCTTTACCGGTGTGAAAAGTCCCATAATTTTTAGCCGTTGGCTAAATTAAAAATTAAGAATTAAGAATTATCTTTTTCAACTACTCACTACTCACTTATCGGAAGAAGTTTTTCATTCTCTCGAATATATTCTGGTTCTCCACCGACTCCGCCTCCTTGAAGTGAGGTTTGTCTGCCAACTTCTTGACCAACTCCTTCTCCTCCGAAGTGAGCGATGTCGGAATAGTGATATCCACCACAACCATAATATCTCCTCTGCCGTAGCCATTCACATCAGGCAAACCCTTGCCACGCAAACGCAACACCTTGCCGGCGTGTGTTCCTGCGGCAATCTTAATCTTTGCCTTGCCCTCAATGGTCGGCACCTCAACCTCACCACCAAGAATTGCCGTAGCAACGGTTATGTTGAGATTGTGGATAAGGTTGTTGCCATCGCGCAGAAGTTCAGGATTATGCTCCTCCTCGATAACAACAATCAAATCGCCATTGATACCGCCATGACGCGCAGCATTGCCCTTGCCCGAAACGGTCAAAGCCATACCCTCGCCAACGCCTGCCGGAACATTTATCTCGATAACCTCCGAGCCCTTGATATAGCCCTCGCCACCGCACTTGTCGCACTTAGCGGTGATAACCTTGCCCTCACCACCGCAAGTAGGACAAACCGACTGCGACTGCATACGGCCGAAGAAGGTGTTTTGTACCGTTACAACATATCCCGAGCCACCACAATTCGAGCAGGTCGAGAACGAAGAGGCATCTTTTGCGCCATTACCACCGCACTTGTCGCAGGCGATATATTTATTGACTTTAATCTTTTTGGTTGTGCCGTTGGCAATCTCGGCAAGCGTGAGTTTGATGCGCACACGGATATCAGAGCCACGATTTACCGAGCGACCGCCACCTCGCGCACCGCCAAAGCCTCCGCCAAAGTGACCGCCAAATATATCGCCAAACTGCGAGAAGATATCCTCCATAGAGAATCCTCCGCCACCGAAGCCGCCACCAAAGCCTCCTGCTCCGCCGGCGCCCGACATTCCTGCATGACCAAAGCGGTCGTAACGGGCACGCTTCTCCTCGTTCGACAACACATCGTACGCCTCGGCAGCCTCCTTGAACTTCTCCTCTGCCTCCTTATCGCCCGGGTTCTTGTCGGGGTGATACTTTATCGCTGCCTTGCGATATGCCTTTTTTATCTCATCGGCATTGGCGTTCTTCTCAACGCCCAACACCTCATAGTAATCTCTTTTCTCTGCCATATTATTTAGCCGTTAGCCATTGGCAATTAGCCATTAGCTTTTTAGTTTTCCGTTCTATTCGCCTACAACAACCTTTGCATAGCGCAACACTTGCTCGCCCTGCTTATAGCCCTGCTGTACTACATCGATAACCTTACCCGACTTCTCCTCGCCCGCAGCAAATCGCGCCACAGCCTCGTGCAAATCGGGGTTAAACTCGGTATCGAGAGCCTCGATAGCCACAACGCCCTTCTGTCGCATAATATCGATAAACTTGTTGTAGATAAGCTTCTCACCCTCTCGCAGAGCGGCAATATCTTCGCTCTTCTCCGATGCGGCAATAGCTCGCTCCATATCGTCAAGTACGGGCAACACAGCCTTCCAAACATCGCTACCACCCGACTCTATAAGAGCCATCTTCTCGCGCAAGGTGCGTTTGCGAAAGTTGTCGAACTCCGCCTGCAAACGGATATAGCGGTCTTTCCAATCTATCTCCTCGGTCTTTGGAGCCTCTTCGGTCTGCTCCTCTGCTTTACTTTCGCGCTGCTCCTCGGTCTGCTCCTCTGCCACAGTGTCAGCCTCCTCTTTCTCCTCATCTGCCATATTGGCACAAGGCTCACCCTCGCAGTTTGGATAGCCCTCTCCCTCTACGAAGCCCTCTTTCTCTTCAACAACCTGATTCTCTGCTGTTTTCTTTGTCATATCTCTAAATTTTATCGTTTTCTCCAATTATATAGCACAAAAGATGTACCGTTCCACACCCTCACTTGCAAAGTTAGAAGAGGTTGTCGTACATCGATTGGCTCTTGTCGTACTTCAAGTCGGCAAGTGATGATGCTTTAACTCCGATATTGAAACTCCAACTACGGTGCATTCCGAACGGTATCCACACAAACGACATCTGCCAACAGTGCAAATCTCGCGTTATGGAGATTGAAGTCGTTGTCAATTTTCTGTTCTGTATATCGAAACCGGTCGTAAATGTGATACCCGTCTTTGGCGTCAAATTGACACTGCCATTGAAACCTATCGTCTGCGATACATTTCGTTTGAATCCCGTTGTGCCGTTATTCACATACGAGATGCTGTAACTGATTACATAGTTAAATCCGATATTCCAAGGTATCGAGAAGTCGTAATACGAACTTGCCATGTAGTGCCTTCGCAATGTAGGGTCCATCAAACCGTAAGGATCGGAGAATGGATTGAAGTATTCAGGCGGTATCGAGTTGATATCATTCGCCGCAGGGGTAGATTTATCCTGTCGCGACTTGAAGGTATATCCGAAACTCCAACCCGTATTGGTTATACGACCAAGTCGTCCTCGCTTTATCATCAATTTGTTGATACGCTGACCTTGCGGAGTTACCTCATAAGGGTCGAGTGTGAACGAAAGGTTCAAACCAAAATTGCCGTAGATAGTGGTACGGAACGAAATCGGCAAGTTCGACAATCCGAGCGAATCGGCGAGGAAGTTGTACGAGCCGCTTATGCGCAACTCATCAATAAGTTTAATCTTCTTCACGCCCGAGGTATCGCGCTTGCTCAAAACCTTCATTTCGAGCGACTGCGAGAGCGAGAAGTTTAGGTTTGCCTGCTGTCCCGAACCCGGCACTCCGTATGGTTGATTCGAATATGGCGAATAGACCTTGTAGTTACCGAGTGAATCGGTCTGCACAGTCTTGTAGTAGCCATACTTCTGCTTGCTGAAATCGGGAGCATACGAGAAACCGATTTGCGGTGTTATGGTATGACGCACTGCCTGCACCTTTGCCGTCTTTTTCTTCATCTGCCACATACCATAGATGGTGGTATTTGCCGAAATTGAAGCGTTGTAGTTGTAGATGCGATAGAAACCATACTCAGGGTCGAGCGTTTCGACTTGATTGGTCTCCGGATTCCACTGCTGATTCTGTCGCGAGAAGTACCAACGCTCCGAGTAGTTGAACGATGGCGAGATGTTAATATACTTGAAGAGGTTTATCGAGGTCGAGATAGGCAATGTATGCTCGACACCATTACGCATATTCTTCAAGGTCTGCATCGTAAAGAGATCCTTCTCTGGACTCGACACCGAATTGGTAAGTTTTGCCGAGTAGGTAAAACCTATCTTCTCGTACCAGCGTTGCTTACCCATTGCATCTTTGCGCTTGAACGGATAGACACGCGACACATTAAAGACGATGTTAGGCAGTGTCACAGCCAACTGTCGTGTCTGCGAGTTCTGCGATACCGAGAAGTTCATCGAGAGCGAGAACGGTGTACCCGCCCAACTCTTCGAGTAGGATATCGAGGAGTTTGTCTGTGTGGCGAGAATATCGTTCAGCGTTGTTGCCGAGTACTTCGAATAGCCACTCGAAGAGAGGTTTACCGATGCCGAGAATGTTGAGCCCGGATTAGCCTTTGGATCCTGCGAGTGAGTCCATGTAAAGCGGAAGTTGTTCTGCTTGATATAGTCTGCCTCTCCCTTATCTCCCGTCTTTATCGATGAGAAGTCAAAGTTGAGATTACCGCGATACTTGTATCGCTTCACATAACGCGAAGAGGCATTTACCTCCCACGAGCCGAGTGTATAGATACCTCCCGTAAGAGCAAGGTCTATATGCTTATTGATGATGAAGTAGTAACCCAATCCACGAATAAAGAATCCTCGCGAGGCATCCTCTCCATACGATGGCATCAACAATCCCGACTTTGGTCCGAGGTTTATCGGGAAGAAACCCTCTGGAATGCAAGCAAAGTAGATTGGTACATCGTGCATCACCAAATATGCCGGTCCTGTGATAATCTTCTTGCCCGGAATAACCTTTGCTTTGGTCATTGCAAGGTAGAAGTGAGGATGGTCGGTATGGTCGCAAGTGGTATATTTTCCTTGACGGATATTGATCGAGTTATCCGGCATCTTCTTAATCTGTCCACCGACAAGCCAGCCATCTCCCTCCTTGGTTGCCACACCCTGAATAAACGCCTTCTTCGAGCCAAAGTTGTAGGTTATGGTATCCATCGTGTATGATGAGCCTCCTTCGTTGAACACAGGATGGGTATTCTTTGGCTGACCATCAACAGAGTCCGCCTTTCCATAGGCATAAATCTCTTTGGTGGACATATCAATCTGCATGTAGTCCGCCTGCAAGCCCATATTGTCGTACTTGACATCACCTTGATTGTAGATGTAAACTCGCTTATTGCGCACATCGTAGTAGAGCGAGTCGGTATTCTTACCCGTAATAATCTGATCGATTGGCGAACCACTATTTTTACGGGCGGTGGTGTCGCGTTGCGAGCGCGATGCTATTGTAAGAGAATCGGGCTTTGCCAACGAATCAGGAAGTGATAACGAGTCGCGTTGCAAAACAGGAGCAACCGTATCATTTAATCTCCGTACTCTACGATTTCGGCGCAACGATTGGCGGACATCTCGTTTTACGGTATCGCCGACTGTTGATTTGGCAACCGCAGCCAACGAATCGCCCTTACGCGCCTGCTCCAACTGCTGCTCCGAGAGTGGTCGCGGAGTGGCAGAGCCAAGCACGATATGGGCCATCGCCAAGGCGACAACCAATAAAACCAGATATTTCAGCCTCAAATGTTTCAAAATTCCAAAAAATTTCATACCTTTGCCGACAAGTCGGCAAAAACGCCTAAAAAGCCTCTTCGTACGCATAGGCACGCGTTTTTTCGGCGCGTAAAGATAGTGAAAAAAGTGTATATGACAAACTTTCCGACCAACTTTCGACCTTTACAGACACTTTTAGTGTCAGCTATTGCTGCGATTGCACTGCTTCTGCCTTACAACGGATTTGGAGCAGAAAATGTTGCACAAGGCGTAAAAGTTATCGTTATCGATGCCGGACACGGAGGTTCTCGTTTTCCGGGTGCAAGGTATAACAACATTGCCGAGAAGGATATAAACCTGAAAGTGGCTCTTAAACTCGGTGAACTTATCGAAAAAAATATGCCACATATAAAGGTTGTCTATACCCGCACTACCGACAAGATGTTTTCGAGTACACTTTCGGAGGATTTGCAGGCTCGTGCCGACATTGCACACCGAAATAATGGCGATCTATTTATCTCGATACACTCCAACGCCCACCGTAACAGCGAGGTGCGTGGTGTCGAGACTCTGATTATGGGCGAAACTTCGATGGAGCAGCGCGTAAATCAAAATGCGCTATACCTCAACAACAAAGATGAGTTGCTCGATATGTCAGACCAAAAGACAGCAGCAATAGTTCGTGCATACATTCAAAATCTGCAATTCACATACGGAGAGTACAGTGAAATGATGGCTCGCCTTATTCAGGAGGAGTACGCCAATCTCGGATACAACAATCGAGGTGTTCGCAAACAACCACTGAAAGTCCTGTACGCAACCGATATGCCGAGTGTATTGACCGAGATTGGTTTCATGTCCAACCCGTCCGATTTGAAACACATTACCTCCGAAAAAGGGCAAAAGGAGATTGTCGGGGCAATTTTTCGCGCAATAAAGCGGTATGTAGATAGTGTAAATCGCTCATTGCTTCTGGATAGCACAGCGGCACCGGCAGCTCAAACCTCTTCTGCGCCTCAAACGCCGAAAAAACAGGAGAGTGTAAAGCAAAAGGCAAAGCCTGTATCAACAGTCAAGCGCTATGCCATACAGCTTATGGCAAGCGTAAAGAGAATACCGACCGACCATCCCGAATTGAAAAGTCTTCGCGGAAAGGTTTGGGTGTTGGAGAGTTCGGGCGCGCTTAAATTCAAGTATTGTTACGGAGATTTTGCCGACAAGACCACCGCTCAAAGACACATTGAAAGTATCCGCAAGGAGTTCCCGCAGGCTTTTATTGTAACATTCGAGAGATAGTCATAAAACTACAATATAATGAGGACGAGATTAATTTTTTTGAGCGCAGTGGTACTTGCGGGTAGCGCTATGGCACAACCGAAGTATCAAAAAGCAGACAAGGGCGACTTTATCGAGATTACTCAACAAGGCGGTCGCACTCTCGGATATAGCCAAAATTCGGGAGTGAAGATTTTAGAGGTTGATGACTACGCCTTCAAGGACCTGAATCGTAACGGGAAGCTCGATAAGTATGAAGATTGGCGTCTGCCATCGGAAGAGCGTGCCAAGGATTTGGCTTCGCAACTTTCGCTTGATGAGATTGCGGGTTTGATGCTCTACTCCTCGCATCAACAGTTGCCGGCTATGGAGAGTGGCAACAAAATGGGAACATACAACGGTAAGCCGTTTAGCAAATCCTATGCTTCGCCAGAAGATTTAACCGACCAGCAGTTGAAATTCATAATAGAAGACAAGGTGCGCCATATCCTTATTACAAAGGTGCAGAGTCCATATATCGCTGCCGAGTGGAATAATAAGGTTCAGGCTCTGTGCGAGAGCCTCGACCATGGTATTCCTGCAAACAACTCCTCTGACCCCCGCCACGGACTTATCTCGGACGATGAATTTAACGCCGGTAGTGGTGGTCAAATTTCGGTTTGGCCGGGTTTGCTTGGTATGGCGGCGACCTTCGATCCTGCCGTGGTTAAGCGTTTCGGCGAAGTTGCCTCAACGGAGTATCGTGCCTTGGGTATGGCAACTGCTCTTTCTCCGCAGATTGACCTTGCAACCGAGCCTCGTTGGCGCCGCGTAATGGCAACTTTTGGCGAAGGCTCGAAGTTGGCTACCGACATCGCTCGTGCCTACTCTGACGGTTTCCAAACATCGAAAGGGGCAGATGCATGCGAAGGTGCGTGGGGTATGAATAGTGTAAATGCCATGGTTAAGCATTGGCCGGGTGGTGGTACAGGCGAGGCGGGTCGAGATGCTCACTTCTCGTTCGGAAAATATGCTGTATATCCCGGAAATAATTTCGAGGAGCATCTACTGCCATTTACGGAGGGTGCATTCAAACTCGAAGATGGTACCAAGCAAGCTTCGGCAGTGATGCCTTACTATACCATCTCGTATAATCAGGATCCTTCGGGCAAAAACATAGCAAATGGTTATAGCGAGTATATCATCAAGGATTTGCTCCGCACGAAGTATAACTATAAGGGTGTTATCTGCACCGACTGGGGTATCGTTAGCGACTATGCAAATCTCCATCGCAACACCGGTAAGCCGTGGGGATTGGAGGATATGCCTATTGCAGAGCGTTATCTCAAAGTGTTGATGGTTGGTGTAGATCAATATGGAGGTGTAAATACCACAAAGCATATTATCGAGGCATACGAGTTGGGAAAGCAGAAGTATGGCGAGAAGGCAATCCGTGCCCGTTTTGAGGAGTCGGCAGTGCGTTTATTGATGAATATCTTTCGTACAGGTCTGTTCGAGAACTCCTATCTCGAACCTGCAAAGAGCCAAGCAATAGTGGGTCGCGAAGAGTTTATGAGTGATGGTTTCAAGGCTCAATTGAAGTCGGTTGTAATGTTGAAAAATCACGCACAGACCCTACCGGTAAAAGAGAGATTGAAGGTCTATGTACCAAAGCGCACCTACAAAGGCGTATATAGTCAATGGAGCGACAAAGTCAAAGGTGAGCCGTTCGAGAGTTATGGCATAAGTCTTAACCTTGTAAAGAGATACTTCGATGTAGTAGAAAATCCGGCGGAGGCGGATATGGCATTAGTGTTTATACAGAGTCCTACACAAGGTCGTGGACACCACAAGGCCGACATTGAAGCAGGTGGTACAGGATATTGTCCAATTTCGTTGCAATATGGCGATTATACAGCCAAGTATGCCCGCAAGCAGAGTATTGCAGGTGGCGACCCGAAGGAGAATTTTATCAATCGTTCATATCGTGGCAAGACCATAACAACTTTCAATAAAGTGGAGATGGAGACTGTACTCGCAACACGCAAGGCGATGGGGAATAAGCCCGTTATCGTAGCAGTTGCAGCTGAACGACCAATGTGTTTCCACGAGATTGAGAGGGCGGCTGACGCAATTCTCATCGGTTTCGAGGTGCAAAATCAGGCATTTATGGAGATTATCGCCGGCAAGACCGAGCCACAAGGTTTACTTCCTGTGCAGATGCCGAAGGATATGCGCGCCGTAGAGGAGCAGAAAGAGGATCTCCCATTCGATATGAAGTGCTACAAAGATGCTGATGGCAATGTTTACGATTACGCTTTTGGATTGAATTGGAGTGGCGTGATAAAGGATTGGCGAGTAGAGAAGTATGCGCCAAAGAAATAGTAGATAATAAAGATAAAAACAATTGAGATATTAAGATGAAAAAAGAGGTAAAAATTGGAATTTATGCAGTGGTAATTCTGCTCTCCGCTTGGGCAGGTATCCGCTTTTTGAGTGGTCTTGATATATTTGGACGCACTCGCAATTATACGGCTCACTACGAGCAGGTTAATGGATTGCAGGACGCAGCAGCCGTAGTTATCAACGGAGTAAAAGTTGGTCAGGTTACAGGTGTCGCATTGAACATTGAGCAGGGAGGCGTTGATGTAAATCTCTCGGTAAGTAAGGAGTATAACATTCCTACCGACTCGAAGGCGATGATATTCAGCGCAGGTTTGATGGGTGGAAAATCTATCGAAATTAAGCTCGGCGAGGCAACCGACTACTTGAAGAGTGGCGATACGATTCAAACGGGTGTAACTCTCGATATGTTCGACACCTTGGCTAATGAGTTGGGCGATATCAAAGAGCGCGTAGCAACCTTGCTCGACAATCTTAACCAGACCGTTTCGGGTGTGGATAGTCTTATTGACGACAATTCGAAAAACCTCACAAAGACCATTGCGAGCCTCAATGCTGTAATGGCTGATTTGAAGAAGTCGAACATTATCGGCAATATCGATGGTTTCTGCGCTACACTCAACCAGAATGGTGCGAAGTTGGATAGCATCATCACCGACATCAACTCGGTAACTCACGCCTTAAACGAACAGCAGAGTGGCGAGAAGTTGGCGCAGGCTATTGCAGAGGTTAATACTTTGTTGGCGAAGATTAACAGTGGCAACGGCTCTATCGGCAACCTCGTATCTGACGAGAAGTTGTACAAGGAGTTGGCGCAGGCATCGCAGAACTTGTCACTTTTGTTGGCTGACTTGAAGGAGAATCCGAAGCGTTATATCAATGTAACCGTATTTGGTAAGAAGACTTACGAGGAGAAGCAGGCAGACAAGGCTGCAAAGGCTGCCGACAAAGCGAAGAGAAAGGCAAATAAATAATTGACAATTGAGGAATTGACAATTGACAGTTAAAGGTATTTTTGTTTAGGCCTGCGGCGCACCCTATAACCCCTATTGCCCCTATAACCCCTATTTGGGTTGCGCCTTGACCACGGTCAGAGTTCGCAAAAACAAAAAATGAAGACGGTAATTTACCCACATAATTTCGAGGCGAAGATTGGTTTTACGACCATTCGGGAGCAGGTTGTTGCATTGTGTACGATGCAGCACGCTCGCGAACTGCTCGAAAACGAGGGGTTTACCGCTGTTCACAAGGAGATTGAAGGCCGACACGCCCTCGCGGAGGAGATGCGACAGATTCTTCTCTCCGAGCGAGAGGCTCCGACTGACGAATTTTACGACATCGCCGAGATTGTCGAAAAGGCAAAGGTCGAGGGTACATTCTTGGAGGTCGCAGAGGTTGTGCAGTTGGGCAAGGCGTTGATTTCGGCGGGCGACTTTGTGCAGTTCTTGCACAAGAGCAACGCCGAGCAATACCCCACTCTCACCGCACTCGCAAAACCTGTCAAGGCGTTGTGGAATATCGTTGCAGATATTCGCCGCATTATTGACGACAAGGGCGTTGTTCGTGATGGTGCATCGGAGGAGTTGCGCCAAATCAGGGCGCAAATACGCCGTCATGAGGGGCAGGTATCGAAGCGACTACAAGCAATTTTGCAGTCGGCAAAGTCGAGTGGTATAGTCGAGAGCGATGCCTCGATTTCGATTCGCGAAGGTCGAGCCGTAATTCCCGTTACGGCAGCGAACAAGCGCAAACTCAACGGCTTCATTCATGATGAGTCGGCTACGGGAAAAACCTTCTATGTCGAGCCTGCCGAGGTTGTGGAGTTGAACAATATGCTGCGCGAATTGGAGTACGAGGAGCGCAGGGAGATTGTACGCATCTTGACCGCCTTTACCGATGTGGTACGCGCCGACATCAAAGATGTAGAGCGCACCGAGGAGTTTATGGCAGTGGTCGATGCAGTACGCGCCAAGGCTCGTTGGGCTATCGAAAATGGCGCAGGGCGACCAATTATGTCGGAGGATAGCCGCTTGGTACTACATACGGCAAAGCACCCTCTCTTGTCGCAGTCGCTCAAACGCCAAAAGCGCGTTATCATACCGCTTGATGCGGAGTTGGACAGTACAAGGCGCATACTTGTTATTTCGGGACCAAATGCTGGCGGAAAGTCGGTGTGCCTCAAAACAATAGGTCTGTTGCAGTATATGTTCCAATGCGGCTATCCGATTACCGCATCGGAGACGAGTGAACTGCCCGTATTCAATAAGATATATATAAACATCGGAGATGAACAATCCATCGACAATGACCTCTCGACCTACTCATCGCACCTCTTGAATATGAAGGCGATGGTGGCAGGGGCAGATGCAAAGACGATGGTTTTGATTGACGAGTTCGGCTCGGGAACGGAGCCTGTGATTGGCGCAGCCATTGCCGAGGCAATACTCGAAAAGTTGGTGGCGAGTGGTTGCTATGGTGTTATCACTACCCACTACTCCAACATCAAATACTACGCCTCAAATCACGAAGGCGTAACGAACGGAGCGATGATGTTCGATGTGCAGAATATCCGCCCGCTGTTCCGCTTGGAGTGTGGCAAACCGGGTAGTTCGTTTGCCATTGAGATTGCACGAAAGATTGGTCTTTCCGAGGATATTATCGCCTCGGCAAAGGAGAAGGCGGGCTCGGAACATATAGACCTCGAAAAGCAACTGCGCGAGGTTGCGCGTGACAAGCACTATTGGGCGCAGAAGCGTGAGCGCATACGCCAAACCGACCGCAAGGTCGAGGAGATGGAGCAGGTGCTGAGCGAGAAACTATCGAATATTCGCGAGGAGCGCAACCGCATTATCCACGAGGCGAAGGCACAAGCCAAGGAGTTGGTTGCCGAGGCTAATCGCCAAATCGAAAATACAATAAAAGGTATCCGCGAGGCGCAAGCCGAGAAGGAGCAGACAAAGTGGTTACGCCGCGAGTTCGAGGAGTTCCGCGAGGAGATTGAGGCGGATAACTCCGAGGCAAATGAGCGTATAGAGCGTGAAATGGAGCGACTTCGCCGCCGTCAACAGAGGCGTGAGGAGCGCAAAAACAACCCTGCCGAGCCTAAACAAGAGGTTGCGCAGCCAACCAAAAAGGCTCTGCCATTGGAGGTTGGAGCAAAGGTGCGCCTTATGGGGCAGAATGGCGTGGGTGTAGTGAAAGAGATTCGTGGCAAGAGGGCACAAGTGGCGTTTGGCGCCATTTTGACAACTGTCGAAGTGTCCCGTTTGGAGGTTATCTCCTCGGCGGAGTTCAAGCGAGCAACACGCCCTGAAACACCACGCACGGTTATATCGGCAGATATTTCGCAACGCCGCCTCAACTTCACCTCCTCGATAGATATTCGTGGTGAGCGTGTAATGGAGGCGTTGGAGAGGGTACAAACCTTGGTCGATGATGCACTTATGGTGGGCGTTAGCAGTGTAACCATTCTGCACGGCAAGGGTACGGGTGCGCTGAAAGAGGAGGTGCGCCGTTATCTTCGCTCGTTACCACAGGTGGCGAGTGCCGTAGATGACCACCCCGACAGAGGTGGCTCAGGCATAACAATAGTAACTTTCAATGAGTAGATTATGAAATACCGCCTTTCTGACATAGCAAGCATTGTGAGTGGTCGCCTCGTAGGGTGCGATTTGGAGGTTACATCGGTAGCCACCGACAGCCGTTCCTATGCCCTGACGCACGATACCCTTTTTGTAGCGATGCAGGGGGTAAATCACGATGCACACAACCATATCGCAGAGGTTGCAGAGCGCGGCGTCAAGAGCTTTATGGTGGAGCGAGAAATCGACCTCGCAGAGGGATGTGGTGCGGTTGTGGTTGAAAATTCGTTGATGGCATTGCAGGCTATGGCAGCACACCATCGTAACCAATTCAAAGGCACGGTTGTAGGTATTACGGGCTCAAACGGCAAGACCACCGTTAAGGAGTGGATTGCGCAGTGCGCACCTCACGATGCAAAGATTTTCCGTTCGCCACGCAGTTACAACTCGCAGTTGGGCGTAGCATTGTCGCTCCTGATGTTGGACAACTCGTACGATGTGGCGATTATCGAGGCGGGCATTTCACAAAAGGGAGAGATGGAGCGACTCTACAAGATGGCCCAACCCGACATGGTGATTTTCACCTCGATAGGCGATGCCCACGAGCAGGGATTTTCATCGTTGGAGGAGAAGATTGACGAGAAAGTTCTCTTGGCACAGACCGCAGCCGATATAATATACCACTCGGCATACGCTCCGTTGGCGGAGGTTGTCGAAAAGCGATTTGACAATCGCAACCTTGTCGATGCCGCAACTACGGCACAGGTGCCACCGATGACCGACAAGGCTTCTCAGCACAACGCCGAGATTGTCGCAGCATTTTTTGCCGAGATGGGCTACGAGATGCCCGACTTCACGCAGTTGCAACCCGTAGCGATGCGCTTGGAGGTTAAGCAGGGTATCGACAACTCGATTATTATTGACGATTCGTACAGTGCCGACCTCAATTCGCTATCTATTGCGCTCGACCATCTTCGGTCGGTAGCAGGTGGGCGCAAAACGGTGCTTATCCTGTCGGACATCTTGCAAAGTGGCGATGAAAACATCTATGCAAAAGTTTTGCACATGGTGCGAGAGGCGGGTGTAGATACCTTTATCGGTATTGGCGAGGGGTTGATGAAGGCGCGTGGCGAGTTTGGCGAGAAGGCTCTTTTCTTTGCCACTACCGAAGAGCTTTTATCAAATATTTCCAAGTTGGATATCGCCAACTGCGCCGTATTGATAAAGGGTAATCGCGCCAGCCGCTTGGAGCGAATTTCACACCGCTTGGAACAGCATAGCCACACCACCGTTTTGGAGGTTAATTTACAGGCTATGGCTCGCAATATCAACTATTTCCGTTCGCAGATAGGCTGTTCGACTCGCCTTGTGGCGATGGTTAAGGCTTCGAGCTATGGTGCAGGAGAAACAGAGGTTGCGCAGATGTTGCAAAAGCAGGGCATGGCATACCTCGCGGTGGCATTTGCCGATGAGGGTGTAGCACTGCGAGAGGGTGGTATTACGATGCCTATCGTGGTGCTGAATGCCGATGATGCAAGTTTCGACACGATGATTGCCCACTCGCTCGAACCAGAAATATACTCGTTCCGTTCGCTCTCTTCATTTGTGCAGGCGGTGGAGCGTGCCGGCGAGCGCAACTACCCTATACATCTGAAAATTGATAGCGGTATGCACCGCCTCGGCTTTGCAAAAGAGGATATTACGGGGCTATGCAAAACTCTTGCACAGGTCGCTCAGAGTGTGCGTGTAGCATCGATTTTCACCCATCTTTGCGTGGCAGACGACACTGCGCAAGATAACTTCTCGAAGGAGCAAATTGCAGAGTTCGACCATATCAGCACCGCCATTATGGAGTCGTTGTCGTACCGCCCACTACGCCATGCAGCGGCATCGGAGGCGATGTTGCGATTCGAGGAGGCTCGTTTCGATATGTGCCGACTCGGAATTGGTCTATATGGTTTTTCGACAACCGCAGGCGAGGCGTTGGAACCTGTTTCGACACTCCGCACTCGCATAGTGCAGATTCGCACCCTCCACGAGGGCGACACCGTAGGTTATGGTCGCAACGGAAAGATAGAGAAAGAGAGCCGTATCGCCACCATACCTGTCGGCTATGCCGATGGCTTGAACCGCCACCTCGGCAATGGTGCATGGGAGATGATTGTAGCGGGTAAGAGAGCTAAAACAGTAGGTAATATCTGTATGGATAGTTGTATGATAGATATTACCGACATCGAGGGTGTCGAGGAGGGCGATATTGTAGAGATATTCTCTGCCGAGAAGGGCAACACCGCAGCAGATATGGCGGCTGTGCTTGGTACAATACCTTATGAGGTTCTTACCTCGGTGGCAAAACGAGTAAAGCGAATTTACATAAATGAGTAAAGGCACACTATATTTAATACCTTGTCCCATTTCGGAGGATACATTGCCCTACGATGTAACCCCCGAAGGAAATCGCAATGTTATAACCTCGCTCGACTACTTTATAGTTGAAAATCTCCGTTCGGCACGCCGATTTTTGTCGAAGGCAGGGCTGTCGGGTAAGATTGACGAGTTGGAGTTTGACGAGTTGAGCGAACACACCACCTCGCCACGCGATGTGGAGCGTATGGTTGCCAAAATCAAGACAGGTCGCTCGGCAGGCGTAATCTCCGAAGCGGGCGTTCCTGCCGTTGCAGACCCCGGACAACTCGTTGTCGAAGCGTGTCATCGCGCAGGTATCCGAATTGTTCCGATGGTTGGTCCATCTTCGATTATTATGGCTGTGATGGCATCGGGATTGAGTGGTCAATCCTTCGCCTTCAACGGCTATCTGCCCGTAAAAGAGCCGGAGCGTACTCGCGCAATTAAGCGTTTGGAGAGCCGTGCCGTTGCCGAGCATCAATCGCAACTCTTTATCGAAGCTCCCTATCGCAACACCAAGTTGGCAGAGCAGATTGTCGCCTCATGCGGAGCACAGACAAAGCTATGTATTGCCTGCGACATAACATCAAAAGAGGAGTTTATCCGCACTGCCACCATTGCAGAGTGGCGCAAAATGGGATTACCCGAAATTAACAAACGACCTACAATATTTATTATAGGATAGGAAACTGCGATTTTTTCAAAAGAAAATAGCCCCAAATGGTACATTATGCAGATTTTTTACTATATTTGCATTACCAAAGATTAGGAAATATATGTTGAACCACTCTTCGAACTACTTTTTTTACTTTTACTTCTTTTCGTGCGAATAGAAGCGGTAGTTGATGTATATGTGTAAGACATAATGATTTAGACCGCTTCTACAAAAAGAGGCGGTCTTTTAATTGATTAAGAGGAATTAACTTTTTTTAAGATTTGCTATCTATAACAATAGATAGAAGTTGTGAACTATGAAGAGAGTAGCAATACAGGGATACCGAGGTAGTTTCCACCATATTGTAGCAGAATGTATTGAGGGTGGCGAGGTTGAAATTCTCGCCTGCGACACCTTCCGCGAGGTGGCACAGGCTGTCGAAGAGCGCATAGTGGATTATGGCATTATGGCTATCGAAAACTCCATTGCCGGCTCAATACTCCCTAACTACAATATATTGCAGAACTGCAATGTACATATTACGGGCGAGGCATACCTCCGTATTCGCCAAAATCTGATGGTTAATCGCAGTGTGCAGTTGGAGGATATTCGCGAGGTGGAGTCGCATCAGATGGCACTCCTGCAATGTACTGACTACCTCGACAAGCACCATTGGCAATTAATCGAGAGTGCCGACACTGCATTAAGTGCAGCGCAACTCCAAGCGAGTGGCTCACGAACAAAGGCGGTAATTGCGAGTTCGTTGGCAGCCGAACTCTTTAACCTCGATATCGTTGCGCCGGATATTCACACCATACGCGATAATTACACCCGCTTTCTACGCCTTGATTACTGCGACCGAAGCGTTAGTGAGCCAAAGCCTTGCGAGGGTAGCGGTAAAGCATCGCTCTACTTCAAAATCAACAACACTTCGGGCTCTCTCTACGATACACTCGGCTGTTTCGAGGGACTCAACCTCAATATGACAAAGTTGCAGTCCTACCCTATCCCTACCGAGCCTTGGCACTATATGTTCCATACCGATATGGAGTTTCAGTCGGGAGCAGATTTCTCGAAGGCGGTGGAGCGACTGCGTGAACGCGATGTGGAGGTGCATATCTACGGCATTTATCAGAAAGGCAAAGATTTATGAAAACTGCTTACGACTTCGATTTAGCAACTCGATTGGGCTCGGTTACCGAATACTACTTCTCGCGCAAATTGCGTGAGATTGAGGAGATGCGCCGCGCAGGGGCAGATGTGCTCTCGCTCGGTATCGGCTCTCCCGACCTGCCTCCACACCCTTCGGTGGTGGAGCGACTTGCCAAGGAGTCGACAAAGGCATCGGCACATGGCTACCAATCATATCGCGGTGTAGCAGAGTTACGCAATGCTCTCTCTGCGTGGTATCGTACTCGCTTTGGCGTTGAGTTGGATTCCGAGAGCGAAATTCTTCCTCTCATAGGCTCGAAAGAGGGCATTATGCATACGGTAATGACCTATATCTCGAAGGGCGACAAGGTACTTGTTCCAAATCCGGGTTACCCTACCTACTCTTCGGCGGTACGACTTGCCGAGGGTGAGGTTGTAAATTACTCGTTGCGGGAGGAGAATAACTATATGCCCGACCTCACCTCTCTGCCGACCGAAGGGGTAAAAATGATGATTGTGAACTACCCTCACATGCCTACGGGCGCGGTGGCATCAAAGGAGGATTTGCAGAAGATTGTCGATTGGTGTCGCGAACATCATATTCTGCTGGTCAATGATAACCCATACTGCTTCCTTCGTAACGACAATCCGCTATCGCTACTATCGATTGAGGGGGCAAGAGAGGTCGCTATCGAGCTGAACTCGTTGAGTAAAAGCCACAATATGGCGGGGTGGCGAGTGGGCATGATTGGAGGTGCGAAGGAGCGCATTGATGAGATTTTGCGTTTCAAGAGCAATATGGATTCGGGAATGTTCCTACCTTTGCAGTTAGCGGCCGCTACGGCACTCGGTTTGGGCGATGAGTGGTATGCCGAGCAGAACAAAATCTACCGCCGCCGCGAGAAATTGGGGTTGGAGATAATGAAAGCTCTCAGCGTGGAGTGTCGCCCAAATCAGGCGGGATTATTCCTATGGGGCAGAGTTCCCGAGGGCGAAAACTGCTACGACTTCTGCGACAAGTTACTATACGATAAACATATTTTCCTCACTCCGGGTGGGATATTCGGCAGCGAGGGTGTGCAATATGTTCGCATAAGCCTTTGTGCTTCGGAAGAGATGTTGCAAAGGGTGCTTTGCAGAATTCAAAATGCAAAATTCAAAATGCAAAATTAAGGGTTATGAGAATTTGTATCATAGGTTTGGGCTTGATTGGAGGCTCGTTTGCCCTTGCGTTGCGCAAGCACGCGCTTGCGGAGCGCATCTTTGGCGTTGATGCTTCACCTCGCAATGCCGAGAAGGCGTTGGAGTTGGGGTTGGTCGATGAGGTCGTAGAGTTTGACAAGGCGACAGAGGTTGCCGATATTACCGCCATTGCAACACCCGTAGATGTAATTCCGCAGTTGGCTATTAAGTTGCTCAATCGCGTGAATGACAACCAGATTGTTATGGATATGGGCTCCACGAAAGAGGAGTTGTGCGAAGTTATCAGTCAGCACCCACACCGCAACCGTTTTGTTGCTACACACCCAATGTGGGGTACGGAGCATAGCGGTCCCGAAGCTGCCGTGGAGGGAGCTTTTGCAGATTGCAACACCGTACTTTGTGAGGTTGAAAAATCGGATAGCAATGCGGTAGCAACTATCGAAAAGATTTTCGATGCGATAGGTATGCAGATTATGCACATGTCGCCCGCACAGCACGACACACACGCAGCTTATATAAGTCATATCTCGCACATCACATCGTTTATTCTCGCCACCACGGTACTCGAAAAGGAGCGTGAGAGCGACACCATTCTCAACCTCGCAGGTGGCGGTTTCGAGAGCACGGTGCGATTGGCAAAGTCCTCGCCCGATATGTGGATTCCTATATTGATGCAGAATAAATATAATGTACTCGATGTCTTGCGTGAGTATATTCACCAACTCGAAATCTTCCGTAAAGCCCTCGAAAAGGATAATCGCGAGGAGCTTCGTCAGACTATCGAGAGAGCAAATACAATACGAAAAATTTTAGACCATAAATAGATTGCGTTATGAACAAAAAACAACCTCTGATTATAGCCGGACCTTGTAGTGCCGAGAGCGAAGAGCAAGTTCTTGCAACAGCGAAAGCCCTTGCAGCATCGGGCAAGGTGGATATTTTCCGTGCCGGAGTGTGGAAGCCCCGCACAAAACCGGGAACATTCGAAGGTGTAGGCATAGTGGCACTGCCTTGGCTCGTTAAGGTGAGGGAGGTTACAGGTCTGCCGGTCGCCACCGAGGTGGCAAATGCCCGCCATGTGGAGAGCGCGTTGGAGTACGATATCGACATATTGTGGATTGGAGCGCGTACCACCGCCAACCCATTCTCGATGCAGGAGGTGGCAGAGGCTCTGCGCGGTACGGAGAAGATGGTTTTTGTCAAGAACCCTGTAAATGGAGATATAGAGTTGTGGTGTGGAGCCGTAGAACGACTTCGCGCCTGCGGAGTGAAAAATATTGGTCTTATACACCGAGGTTTCTCGGGATATGGTGCAGGCAATTTGCGCAATGCCCCAATGTGGCACCTCGCATTGGAGATGCGCCGCCGTATGCCCGAATTGCCGATGATTTGTGACCCGTCACACATCTGCGGATGCCATCAATATATCAAAGATATTGCACAGCAATCTGCCGATTTGAACTATGACGGATTGATGATTGAAAGCCATATCGACCCCGATAAGGCGTGGAGCGATGCAAAGCAGCAACTCACACCTCAATCACTTGCCGAGACTCTCGACAGCCTCAAATGGCGCGCAGGAGAGTCCGACTCACAATCATACCAAACGGCACTGCTTGGACTGCGCGAACAAATAGATACCCTCGACAATGAAATTATGCAACTTCTGGCAGAGAGAATGAATGTTGCCGAGAATATCGGTCGCATAAAGCGTGATAATGGCGTTCGCATACTTCAATTCTCGCGCTGGGAAGATATTGTAGGTAGAACTCTCGCACATGGAACAAAGCTCGGTTTAAGCGAGGATTTCCTTCATAGCATACTTGATGCCATACATGTTGAGAGTATCAATCACCAAAATAAGGTGATGAAGGGATAACGCTCCCGACACGCCCGCTTCCTATATTGCAGATTTAACTTTTAGCCTATTGTTACAACGATGTAAGTTGCATTAATAGGCTAAAAAATAGGAATTATTCGATGAAAGTGGTGCTAAATTTTGCAGATTATAGAAAAGTTTGTATATTTGCAGACCGAAATACGGGAATGGTCTGATGGCCGAGTGGCTAGGCAGAGGTCTGCAAAACCTCGTACAGCGGTTCGAATCCGCTTCAGACCTCCAAAAAATGCCTCACAGTTTTCTGTGGGGCGTTTTTCTTTCTGCTTGCTAACAAACTCTTATTGTTTCATAAAATAGAGCAGACAATCGTGACACAGACAGTCGCTATATTGTGCTTTTATGGTTACTCGTTGCACCTCTGATAATCGCACATTTACGCAATGGCACTGAGCCACATCTCCATCTGCACAACACTCGAACTCCGAGCCACACCGAGGACAAATCTTTCGCATAAATTATTTGGCTAAAAATTATCCTCTATGTATTTCAGTAATTTTGTTGCACTCGCATTAGATAAATTCATACCACCTCTTGGCGCCATAGCTAACCCATTTTGTAGAAGATGTGGCAATGACATATTATGTGTATGGCTTTCTGCCAATAAGCGAAGTTTCACAAAACGATTATGAGCCTTTGCTGTTTCAAAATCATTTGCATCAACATAAAACTCTTTCTCTTTTTCAAATTCAGGATTATACTGGACATCGTGGGCTTCTACTGATAACTTATATTTTATACAACTATCTGGACTTGATAAGTATATATAGACGATATCGCCTTTTTGAATTTTATAATTTTGAGTCCAATATATCTCATTATATTTTTTAAGACACCCATCAACATCAAAGAACTTGCTATTAGCAGGTAACAACCAAGTAACAGCCTTCTCACGAGGTGTAGTTGATTTATCTGCACATGTTTTCTCAACCTTTCCAACAACAACCTGCTTAAAAACTTCCTCAATTTCTGCATCATCAAGCAACAACGCAACCTCTTTGAAGATGGAAAGAGCCACATCTGGCGCAACATTAAAGAACTCTCTATTATTACGAATACGCAAATTGGTAAAGCGCTCTATGTAATGATGGATAAGTTTTTCTGCCTCCGAATACTTCACAGTTTTCAGTGTTGCATAAATCTCGAATGGCAATGGCACGGCAGTATTATCCAGCTCTTTTGAGCGAATATCTACGGGACGGGAACTCTTACCAATCTTTACCCAATCCTCCTTAAAACTCGGATTGGTCAAAATATATACATAACCGGCTTCTTTCATTCTAATTCGTTTTGAATTACACAAAGTTAGGCAAAATTTATTATCTAACAAATTTCTCATAGCCCCTATTAATATAATACCCCTTTTATTTCCCATTTGTCCTATTTGTTCCAAAACCCTTATTATCCCTATACACCCTATTGCCCCTATCGAATTATCGGTGGCAAGGCTTAACTTACGGCACGAGCCTACGGCTCTCTATAACGGAAAACTGTTTTCATTTCAGTAGCCATCACCACAAGCAACAATAGGTCCCTCACACAGGCGGATAAAACATTGGCAGAAGTATGGATTGTTGTATGCGGGGAGTTTTGGGGAGTATGTTGGGCTTGTGCGGCAAAAAAGACTGCCCAGAGGCAGTCTTGCTAAATAACTAATCGTGGGTATGTGGGCGCGCGTTAATCTTCATCGTCGTACATATACCACTCCTGCTCGAAGTCACCATCGGAGCAACAGTAGGCATCGAGATCCTCCTCGACCTCTTTGCCGTCATATCGCAGTGTGATACGATGCTCTTCACAATCGTAGTCGGCAGGACCAAAGATTGCATCGAAACACTCGTAGTAGAAACTCAACTTGTTTATGTCAAAGTTCTTCACATCGAACTCCCAAGTCTTGCCTGCGATATTGTTGTAGTAGCCGAATTTTACAATGTCCTCGCTATTCCACTTCTCCTCCATGTCGAATGGCTCATAGTCAGAGTATTCGCTTCTATCAGAAAGTGCTTCTTCATCGAATTCAATCTCCTTGCCATCTACTGTGATACGGATAAAACCGGGAGCATCATCACCGTTGAAAACAAATGAGCTGCTTCCCACCATCTCGTCGCCACAGTCGAAGGCCATATATTCGTGCTCCGTAATTTCGACATCGACACAGATATGTTGTTTTTGTGATTTGTTCGGCTCTAACTTTGAGGCAGGCGTTTGTGCAGAGTTGGCATTCAGGAAATCGACCAACTTCGAGCCGAATTGTTGTGTGGTCCAAGCCTTTTCGTAAGCGAAGCCTGCTTGGTCGGCAATCTCTCTCAGGGCTGCTTTGGTATTGTCAAATACCCCCCCCCTGATAAACAACTGATACACTGTTGTTTGCAGCGATTGAAATGGTGTAATCGCCATAAGTTGCGTGTTTTTTCATACTGTAAATTTTTTAGTTAAATGGGTTTATAAAATGAAAATTAACTATATAAATAGTTTATCATACTTCTTAAATAGTTCGTAATATAATTTCATATTGGGCAGTTCCCAAAACTTCGAGATGGTTGCGGGGTCGCCATCCAAGTTGTAAATTTTAGCACCGTTAATCGCCAATAGGAATGGTGAGTGGGTTGCAATAATAAACTGACAGCCAAAATGTCTAGCCGAGCCTTCAATATATCTTGCCAACTCGATTTGTAGTGCACATGACAGACTGTTTTCGGGCTCGTCGAGGATATACAACCTATCGGGAACAATACTCTCGACAAACTTCATAAATCCCGTTTCGCCATTGGAGTAAGTATTTGTTCGTTCTCCTGCAGTTACTCTTACATATTGCGAGCGATTTAGACCGTGCATTCGCCCTAATCCCAGTTTAGCCCGTTGTTCAGTTGTCAAACCGATATCTGAGATTGGGACCTTACCGTTTCTATTACGATTACATAGCCATTCGTCAGTAGCCTTTTCAATCTTTCGCTTCATAACAGCATTGTTCTTGCGAGTGTCAAGCATATACTTGAAAATATCATCGCTGGTTATGAGGGTTGCTTTGTCTTTCAGATCGAGTCCATCATCCTCATAATCGTCACATTTAGCTAATTCGTAATCACACATACGAAGATAAGCACTTTGCATATCACCCTTGTTATAGACCGAATTTCGAGCTAATCCCAACTTATTACTAATGGCATTCAAAGCCGTAGATTTACCAGAGCCGTTTCCACCATAGAGAATAGTTATTTCGGTAAAATCCAACGAGTGAAGTCCTTTCACAGACAAAATCTTAAAAGGATATATCGTTTCCATACTTGACGGATTAGCCTGAAAATAACCCGCCAAGAAATTATCCTCCTTTTCAAAAGTTGGAAATCTAAAATTATCTAAATATATCATTTGACAACAATTTCTACTCCTTATAATCATCATATCCACAATCTTTGCGCTTTAACTCTACCGAGAGCGTTAGTTCGTTGCGCCCCTCGATATGTTTCGCTATAAGCTCGGCAAGGCACTTGGCAACAGCCGTGCGGCGAGAGTCCCAAAAACTTACGCTCCACGCAACAAGCAAGGCGAAGCTGTTGATATTTGCAGCATTTACAAGTTTGTGGGTATATAGTTTATGAGAGCTGATTCCTACACCGTGGTAGCGTTGGAAGGCACTCTCCAACTCAAAGTCCTCTTTTAAGCGCACCTCTGTATCATCTATAAGAGCCTTGAAGCGGGCCAAATCTTTAACGGTCAAGCCCTCCTGTTCAAGCGACTCATTGCCCTTTTCTCCACCCGCTGTAAATTCAATCTTTGCAGGGTACGAAGGTTCATTTCCACCACACGATGCAAGCACTGTTATAACCCATGAATCTTCGCGCGAGGTGAGGCGATTAAGGTCTGTCATATACTCCGTAAGCCCCTCTACGGCATTCTCATCGTCAAACTTATAGAATGAGCGATATGGGCGAGTCTCGCCAAGTTCTCGGCTAATAAAGTTGAAACCTCCGATTTTTGCCAAATAGTAGCCGAAGTGACCAATTACAGGATCTACGATATTGCTTGGCGATACGATTGTTACCTTCGAACCTCTATCAATACAGCAACCATAGGGGCGATTAACTGCAAAATGCTCCACAACAAGCCTATCTTGCGGATGTTCATCAACGGTCTGCATAACGGCCGTATTTGCCAAGCGGAAGCGGTCGGAGTTCTCTACGGCATCTATAATATCATCGACCTTCATACCCATACGGGCTTGAATGTCGATAAGCGACAGCACGGGAGGTACAATCTGAAATCCCGAAGGGCGGTCAAGTTTGCGTTCAAAGGCTTTGTGGAGTTTTTTGATATTCTTATCGGTAATCTCCTTGTGCAGCTCCTTGCCCATCGCCTCCGAGAATCCTGCTCCAATAAGACCGGCAGGAACGGCAAAGAGAGCGATACCCAGCAGACCAATAATGCAGGCAATAATGCGACCAACCAATGTTACGGGCGGCGTATCGGCAAAGCCTCCCGGGTCGCCAATATACTGCGCAAATGCCCACACAACCGAGGTTATGCCGTTGTCATAGACTTTGGGTTGCGCTGCGTGTTCATAGAAAAAGAGAATGAACGACAGTATCAGCGTTACAATCACAAGAAATTGCAACGAAATAAACATCTCCTTTGACTTGGAACTAATCGCACTCTGCAACAATCGGAATGAGCGCATATAGCGAAAGACGCGCAACAGACGAGCCACTCGCAACACTTTGAGCATCGCATAAGGCAGAGGCACAACCAACGCCACATAAAATGAGTAGGTAGATAGGATATCTATCAGTCCGTAAAAAGTAAAGCAGTAGCGTACACGCCCCCAGAAGCCCTTATATTTAGGACTTATTTCATCAGCTACCCAGATGCGCAACGACACCTCAACCGTAAAGATTGCGACTGTTACAAGGTCTATAATGTGCAGTATCTGTTGGCACAGAGGCGACACATCAAAGGTCGAGATAAAGACCGAAAGGGTACTCAACACAATCAGTCCGATGATGATATAGTCGGGGATATTCTCCCACTGTTTGGTGCGTAGGTCGTTATCGAAAACTCTTGCTAACTGCTTTCTAAACTTCTCCGTTTTTGTCATTTTATCTCTTCAATTATAGTTTGTACCGCACGGCACATATCGCCGAGTGGCATACTCTTCTTATCGGATTGGGATAAGGTCTGCCCCTCACACAGTGGCAAGTGTACAAATATCGCCTGCAAGCCCTCTCGCTCACGACACAGTCGCAACGCCTCGTAGTAGGTGCGATTGCAGACATACAACCCCGCCGAATTGGTAATCTTCACGGCTATGCCCTGCGCCTCAATAGCCGAGCGAAACGACTTTATTGGCAACGATGTAAATAACGCACTCTCCTCGCCCTTGTATATCGGCTCTTCATCGGGTTTTACACCATCGTTATCGCCCATTGCCGAGTCCATCATATTCAACGCCACACGCTCCAACCTAACGCAGTCGGTGATAGTTGTTTGTCCGAGCATTATTACCAAATCGGGTGTATGCAACTCTATTGCAGACCTTAAAACTTCGCCAACACGCGCAAAACTTACGGGCAGTTGCTCCGCAACTACCTCCGCCCCTTCAACACCACAAGAAGCCACTTGTCGAGCAACCTCCCATGATGAGTTTTCGGAGTAGTCACCGAATGGTTCAAAACCCGTAATTAAAACCTTCAGCACCTCTATTGCACACTATACTTTGTTGTGTAGTACTCCGTTGTCGGAGTAACTGCCACGACCTCAACCCACAAGTAATTCACATAGCGCATTCGCTCATTCTCGAAGCCGAGATATATGGTTTTTGCCCCCTTGGTCGGAATACGACCACTGCACGACTGCGTACCAATAGTCGAGAAATCGACATCATAGTTGAGTTGAGTTGCGGGCTTTGCTCCATCTTGGAACTGCTTGGCTTGCGACTGGTTGCGGAACACATACATATTGCAGTAGGCATCTTCATCACGAATTGGGCGGTTGTCATCAAGCAGTCGCATAAATACGCCACGAGTCTTCTCCTTCTCGTAGAGTGGCAGCCCGAGTATCTTTATCTTCTTGTAGGAGTGAGTCAGATTGTTATGAAACTTGCCATCGGTGGCACGCCCCTGCTCACTTGTGGCAACGCGCAACGAGTAGAGAATATCTGTCGCACCTGTCGGCACTTGCACCGCCACCACAGCCTTGGCATTGCCCGAAAACATCGCTTTGAGCTGTCCTCGCAGAGTAAATTTGCGAGGCTCCTCGAAGCAGTTGTGCATTTCAATGGCTGTTACCGCCTTTGCGCCCCAATCGCCCTTTTTGCACTTTACGGTTTCGCTACGCACGCCCTTACGGCTGTAAATTCTATCGGTCGAAGTTGGGCGCACATTGACATTCAACGAGGAGTAGCACTTCGTCTTTGGTGCGAGGTCAATGGTATAGATGCCCGAATAGGCAATCTTTATTGAGTCTTTGACACTTGCAGAGTTGTAAGTCCGAAGCGTGCGTTGTGTGTCGGCATTGTTGAGTCGAAGGGTTGTCGCCTCCGATGATTTATGCTCAAATATAATCACCTCGCCCGCCTCCAAATAGAGCGGAGTTGTACTTTTTTCGGTAAGCAAGAGATTTTTGTGCGAATAGACATCAACCATTCCGATAGAGGTGACGCTCTTCTCGACAAATGCCAAAGCTTCTCTCTGCAAATTCTCGATACGCTGACGGAGTTGGTTGCAATGCTCGACTGTTGCACTATTCATACCCTCGGCATTGTAGTCGTATCGCAAAGCCTTGGATTGAGTCAGCAGCTTGATATACGCATCTTTATCTCTACTCTGCTCACACTCCTTCATCATCGCCTCTACCGCTTCGATATCGGCAACAGCCTTATTGTAGCGATACTCCTCTCGTTCCGATAGGCGGACACCTTCCGATTTGGAAGTTGCTCCACCTCTGCCCATACAAGACGATAGCGAAATAATCACCATCGCCCATAGTAACACCCTTTTCATATCTACATTAGAAACTATTTAATACATCAAGCAACTGCCCGTGCATAATACTTTTGTAGTATTGAGGGTAGTCTTTCCCCCACTGGTGATTATCGACATTCTTCGTAAACCAATTTACATGTGTAGTGATAAATGTCTGCGCCTCTGCCTTTCGGTTGTTGGCGCAAAGATGGGATATCACATCAACCATAAAGGCAAAATAGTCGGGAGCATTGCCTGGATAGCCTTCGTCCCCGTAGCCCAATGGGTGGTATGCCCACGCCTCGTCAAATCTGTCAGCAGCAATAAGATGCTTGTAGAGTTTTTGGGCATTCTGCTTTGTATATTTAGCGGTTGAGTAGGTGTGCTCCCACCGCATCTCATACATTGAGCAGTGTGGCGATATCTTATCAAAGACAAATTTCGCCTTGTTGAGATTGTCAATGGCGAGATACTCATCTATAAGTATATCGCAACAGTCGTAGAAACCTACTCCACCCTTCATCTTGACCAACTCCTTCTGCGCATCAGACAGGCGGCCTTCGGCTACTGCCGCATCAAACTGCTCTCGTGGCGATGGACCGCACGCCACAAGTGTCAAGGCAGTGGAAATAATCACTGCCAATACTAAAAATCTCTTCATAATATCTACTATTTACAGCGTTTGAGTGAATCTTTTGCGCTCTCTATCTCACGCTTCCACTGCTCAATACGGCGGTCGTGAGCCGCCGCGTGGTCAATCTTCGATTTGCGATAGTACGCCTTGTTCGATGCGCCCGATGCACTCTTTACCTTGTCGGCATAGTAAGCATTTTCGCGCTTTTTGTCTTCTCTCTCCTTTGCGATTTTTGCACGCAGGTCAATAATCTTCTTCTTGTAATACTCCTTGCTCATAATCTTGTGCTATTTAGATTTCTTCTTACCAAACACACCTTTCAATATTGCACCACCAATCTTGCGTTCCAAACCTTGCTTGGTTGTTGGAATACCAACTTTGCGGGCGACTTTTGTTTTAAGTCCGCTAATACCCACTGCTCGTTTGAGCGAAAACGATAATCCCGGAATTTTCATAACTACATCAAACAAAAACCTACTATTATCAGTACTGTGCCTATCAAGAGCAGTATAATATCAATTATACGCCCCAAGCAACCCCATTTTACATCGTATCCTGCACCTGCCCAAAATATTAGTCCGACAATTATCAGCGATACCTCAATCGGCGCAGCGAACACAATGCAGCAGGCGATGATTATAATTAGAGTGAGTAACATTTTTGCCTATTTTCGATTATTTTGCGATAGGTAGGGTGGTCAAATCCCACTTACCTTAGAGTTTAATTATAGTCGAAATAGCCTATAGGCAAAACTGCCATGTAGCCTTTTCAGATTAATCCACATCTACATTAGTATATGATTTCCATTAAAATAATAAAACATATACCATAGAAAATCCACGAGAAGAAACGATACTCTGGATACCACAATAATATGCCCAACGCTGTTTTCTTGAATGGTTGGCTCATCAACTCCGATAGTGCAATCCTTTCCACTTTTGGTTTTGCATTGGTTGACTGATTGTTGTAAGATGATTCGTCATCGGTGCTAGTGAGGTCATCAAGCAATGTAGATAATAATTCTGCGTTGCTATTGTTACTGTGATTAGATGAATGACTTTGGGAACAACTCTCCACAACATCCCCATCTTCGTCAAGCCACTCATACTTTGTTATCTCTTCAATGTATTCATTGCTGCCACCATTGAAATCGGTATCCATCAACACTTCTCCGCCACCTTTCAAAATAAGATGATCCTTGTGGAATGTTACATAAATCTCATCAAAGCCATTCTCTTCTCCATAAGCAACAACCTTTTTTGGTAGATTGAGCGTGGCTTTTTTCTCTACACCCTGACGGGTTTTTGCAGATGATTTGGTATTAACACCATCACCATAGTAGTAAATTCGGATTTTCTTGCAACTCATAATGCTATTTTATAATTGTTTTAGTTAAAAAATAATTTTTATTTTATCTTCTTGCTAGCGAAATCACATATTATATTCAATTCGCACTCAATACAATTTGGGCAAGAAGGGTCGCAATATCTCCTACCAACATTCCAACAACACTCATCAAGCAAGCCTGGATATTGTGGATTTATGCTTTTCGCTCTATAAATAGCCATATTTATATCGTTCTCATCCTCAATAAAACCCAAACGAAATAAAACTCGACGAATATGAATATCAGGAGAGATATCTAGAGCTGAATAGTCGGTATATTTCACTCCGAAGATGCGATGTAGTAGATTTGTAGCCATCGAAGCAATCTTTATTCCGCACCCTTCAAAGCACAAAAAATTATAAATTATATTAGCGCTATTATTACCAACCCATATTTTACTTGCATTTCCCGCATAATCTTTGGCTATTTTCTGTACCGCTTTGTAGAAAATGTGAGACATTGTATCGTTGTAGCGATGCAATTTCTTTGTTTGAAAATAGGACTCTATTTGTGATTGAGTAAGTTCTGCCAATGGAGAGAATTCATATTGAGCTCCGCACAAATCTCGACAAACAAGATATGGAATTTCCCACGCTCGCTCGGCTTTTATCTGTCTGTCCATTAAACATGCTAAAACAAATAGATGAGGATACTTCTTTACATTGTTAATAAGAGCGTCTATTTCCGGTTTCCCCGTGAAATGTACACTACCCCCTCTATGTTTCTTACATAGTTTTACAAATTGTCGCTCTTTACTTGCGATACAAAAACAAGAGTCCTTCATTTGGCTTTTCAGGTTACTACTCTGCCTGCAACAACTGCATACAAAAAAAAGAAGCGCAGACTAACTACTTAATCTCCGCTGATAGGTCCTAGGAAAACCTTTGGTAAGAAAAAAAGCAACAGCCTACGCTATGGCTATATATCTAAAAGATATATAGACCCGCAGCAGGGTTCGTCCTCTCTTACCGTAAATGAATTTCCTAGGTTCATCAGCGAGATGGACAAACACTTGCGTGTTTATCGTTTATTTTCACAAATGTAGTAAAAAAAACAATAAAAGCACCCAAACCTGCCATTTTTTTTGCAGGGCTGTTGCTTATGACAAAGGTATGAATAAAAGAGATATAACAACGATTTACGCCGTTGTCTTTCGTTGTCTTTTAACTATTTTGCCCGATAAGGGCGATAAGGCTTGCGCTCTTTGAGTAGATTATTATAGAAGATTAGCTCCTCCGTAGGTAGGTTGCTCTTGTATATCTTGGGCAACGAGTCTATCTGTTCCCACAAACGGGCGTGATACTTGTTGAGCGCATGGATATAGACATTGCCGGCAAGCGTATTCAACTCCATATCTACAATAGGGGTAATATGCTCGCTCTGATACTTCGCAAGTTCTTCAAAAAAAACGAGAAGATGACTACTCGCAAATTCGTGATAAACCTCCCGAGAGATAGAGTCGGTTGTAACCATATAGACTCGCTCTACATCACGCTCAATTTGGCGGAACAACCGCTCTTGCTCCATACGCTCGTTGCGTTCGGTGAGTTTCGTTTGCCCCAAAAAGATAAAAGGCAGAGCAAAAATAGCGACTGCAACGATGCCAAGTAATACCTTCTGCGGAAGATTGCGATTGCGCCAAGCCCGTTGCAGTGCCGATATATTTTCGTATCGCTCCTCGGCATTGGCACGGCAGCATCGCTCGGCAATACGGTGGTGTTGTCTGCCAAATATCTCACGCATCAACACACCGACCGAGTAGATATCGCTACGGGCATCAATCTCTCGGCTCTGCGCCTGCAATTCGGGCGAGGCGTAGCAAGGCGTGCAACCGAGGGTACGCATAGCATACTCGGCATCGCTGTCCGCCAAGCCGAAATCGATAAGTTTCAGAGTGTTATCGGCGTGGGTAACGAGTATATTTTCAGGTTTAATATCGTTGTGTATCACCCCTCTTTTATGGAGATAACCGACAGCCGATAAAAGTTCGGAGAAGATGCGGTTACGCTCCTTTTTTGAAGGGGTTTCAGCGAGATATTTATCGAGTGTCCGCCCCTCGATATACTCCATAACCAAACCTATTCCTAATGGCAAATCTTCTATCGTGTAGATGTGTACCAAGTGCGGATGGTCGCAACCGATGGAGAGTTCATACTCTCGGCGCAACATCTTAATCTGTCGCTCGGAGTTGTCTTTTGTAGTCTTTATCAAAAAGCGTTTGCCCGCCTTAAAAGCGAGATACAACGAGGCATTTGCAGTGGTTTTCAACAACTTAAAGTCGTGAAAGCCCTGCGTGGTATCACCCATTTCGGGCGTACCTCCAAATATATTACTCTCCTCTACCATCGAAACATTTTTGATTGTCAAAGATAATGATTATTTTTGTAACGATGAGCATACAAAGAGATATTCCGCAAATTATCGTACTCCGAGAGCGAGTAGAGAGTCGTTTTGGCAAGAAGTTGAGCGTTCACGCCGACTTTTTGGCACTTGTTGCCGTGATTGAAATGGAGCAGCGACAACACATCTCCGAAAGTACTTTGGAGCGTGTGTGGGGCTACTCTACGCGCGGATATAATACGGTGTCGCTACGCACGCTCGATGTGCTCTCTCACTATGCCGAGGGGTGCGATTGGCAGGAGTTTTGCGAAAAACGTGCAAGCGAAGGCGGGTGCGAGTCGGAACTTTTCAATACGGAGCACATCCACACGCGCCACCTTGCCGTTGGCGATAGATTGCAGATAGGCTGGCTGCCCGATAGACTCTGCACAGTGCGCTACTTGGGCGATAATCGTTTTGTGGCGGAGCGATGCGAGAACTCGAAGATGCAAGCGGGCGACACCTTCTCCTGCCTGCAATTCTCTCTCGGTAAAGAGGCAATATTGAACGATTTTACACCATCTGCTACCTCCACATTTGTCGCTCCAAAATCCTATATTGTCGGTCGCAAGAACGGCCTTACCTCCCTCCACCTCCTGCACTAATCCTGCAACCATTTCCTATTAAAACTCACTCCCTATTGTTTAAACATTCGACCTATTGGGCAAATTTATCATAGTCCCTATTAGTCCAAAAAACCATTTATCCTATTACCCTTATTATCCCTATTGCCCCTATCGAATTATCGGTGGCAAGGCTTAACTTAGGGTACGGGCCTACGGCTCTCTATAACGGAAAACTAAAAGCGGAAAGCGGAAAACTGACGCAGCGGAGCGAGAGCAGAAGGCAAACTTGTTTGCGCTATGCCGAGCCGCAAGGAAGAAAAGCCTGCGCAGCATGATTAAAACGGAAAACTATTTATAATTTTGCAACATCACCACAAGCAACAATAAGTCCCCCGCACAGGCGGGGGATTTAGGGGGTGGGTAACACACTTCTCTTTAAGACCAGCCTTATCAATAACCTCAATTAAGGGCTTATCGTTAGGAGGTCGCATATACACACAAAAAAAAAGACCAACCATATTGGCTGGTCTTAAAGAGGCGGCTACCTACTCTCCCACGGGAAAACCGCAGTACCATCGGCGCGAGTGAGCTTAACTTCTCTGTTCGGAATGGGAAGAGGTGGAACCTCACCGCTATAACCACCTAAATCGTATTTAGGTCTTTGTTATC
>JAZQHQ010000050.1:0-10240 GCA_045540675.1 Alistipes sp.
GTAAGCGTTGTCTGCGGACCTGCTGCGCCCTCTGCGCCATAGCCCAACTCAGGAGCGAGGTCACCGGTTGTGTCTGTTGTACACGCTACCGCGAACAACGCTACAACCGCCATGAAAATTTTTGTCAAATTTTTCATCCTTCTTGCTTTTAGTTTAATAATAAAGTTTGTTATGTTATATAAAAAGTTGCTTTTTAGTTTTCCGCTTTCCGTTTTCCCCTCTCTGTCACTTGTCAAGGCGCAGAGTTTTCTGGGGTTACTGGGGGCGGGCGTTCCGCCCTTACTGGGGGCGCTCACTCCGTTCGCTTACTGGGGAGCGCTGTTGCTTTTTAGTTTTCCGTTTTCCGCTTTCCGTTTTCCGCTGCTTGTAACTCGCTGTAAGCCAAATAATTAAACCTCAAAATCCCCCCCCCCGAAAAATCGAGGGAGGGATTTGCTATTTTCTCTTGTATCAATCTGGTGCAAAGGTAGTTAAAAAAAATTAACATTCCCAAATTTTCGGCTGAGAAAAAGCCGAAGTTTTGTACCTGTCAGTCGCTAAAAAATAAAAAAAAACGAACCGATAGCTCGATTCGTTTTCTCTGTTCAGAGTTTAAGATTTACTCCTCCTCGCGGCGGTGCAACTGCTCAACATAGATAGCGTGAGCCATCTTGTCGCGCTTTGCAATCGAAGGCTTGGTGAAGTACTGACGAGCGCGAAGCTCCTTCAAAACACCTGTACGCTCGTACTTACGCTTAAACTTTTTGAGAGCGCGCTCGATGTTCTCGCCCTCTTTAACTGGCATGATAATCATAATATTCTCTATTTTTTATTGTTTAATAATCTTTTTGTTTGTCGGCTGTCGTTTTGCGCCTCACAGCCATAGGCGTTTTCTGAAATCTTTGTTAATCGAAACTCTGCGGTGTGGTACCGAAAAGAAGATAGGGCGCAATGGCTTCCGCCTGCTCCTTGGTGAATATGTTATCCTCCATCATCTCTTCAATACTTCTCCAACCTCCTTTCGATTCGCGTATTTCGGTTATAAGTTTTGCCGCCCTCCGAGACATATATGGGTGATGCTCGAAGTCGTAAGCGGGTGCAAAGTTAATATCTATTTTTGAAATTTTGCAACTATCGCAATAAATTTGTGCGGAAATTTTATCAAAATTCTCTTTTGTAACGCATTTTAGTTCTGCAATTTGCTCTTTTCGGACAAATCCACCCAATAATTTGCGATATTGCATCACTGCAACGACCGTCTTTGCTCCGATTCCTCGCACACTGCGCAGAGTTGCAGAGTCCGCCTCGTTAATCTCGACCAGCCCATCGTAAGGGTTGCGCTCGCTCAAAATTACAAAGTGCGAGAGCGAGTCTGCCATCTCCTCACTTACGGCGTAGCAGTCACGCAGTTCGTTCATCGAAAAGATACCTTTGCCGCGATTGCGGTACTCGATTAGGGCTTCGGCTTGGCGCGTTGAGAAGCCTATAAGACGCAGATACTCAACGCCTACCGTATCAATCTTGAACTTCTCGAATGGTCGTGGTGAGAAGCGCGAGGGGCGTGTGGTGCGAACGGTATTTGCGTTGTGATTTGCAGGGCGAGTAGCGAACTTCTTACCTATTTTTATGTACGGGCGTACGCGCGAGAACATCGAATCGGTCACGCCATAACATAGTGCAAACTCCTCGGCGATGCCGAATACCTTGCCTGCGGTGCGATACTTTACGATGCCTACGGCTGTACGCTTGTCGAAACCGAGCATGCGCAGCTCATCGTATGTTACGGTGTTAGGATCGAAAGTAAATAGAGTATCGCGTTGTTCGGAGGTTGTTTTCTCCGCCTTCTCGACAAGTGTGATGCTGTTGCGCGGAGTGCAGAAATATGCAATAAGAGCGACAACGATAATTATCGTCATCACATAGATAATACCCCGTATGTTCTGCCTGCTGAACATCTATGACTTAACCCATTCTGCCCCTTCGGAGAGTTTCAATACGCTGTATCGTTTCGATGGCGAAGGGATAAACTTGCCAATGCCGTATTCGCTCCATCTCTTATCGACCAGAGCGATTGTCGCCTCGTCTGCCGTTACGATATTTGGCCATCGCGAAGGGTTTTTACTGCTTGCCTTTGGGCTCTTTGGGCGGGCATCGATAGTGAGCGTTGAGCCGTGCAGTGTGATGTCGCGCGAAGGCTCCGTATTGGCTGCTCCGAGCCACAACAAATCCTCTACGCTTAAATCTTTTGCTCGCTTGTCGAATATGGCAATAAAGTTACAATTTGCACTCTCGGCTACTTTTTCGAGGTTGATTTCGAGGTCGTTACCGGCAAATAGAAGCAGTGCGCCCCACTCTTCGAGCAGGGTAGTGTCCGCAATAACTCCATTCGGCAATAGTTCGCTATTGAATGAAATCTTCTGCTCCTGCTCCGCAACATTTGTCAGGTCGAGCGCCACCTTGCCACCAAAACCGCAAGTTGCCGTAGCGTGGTCGAGTACATCGTATATGCCCTCACTGCGGATAAGCGATTTGCGAAGGTCGCAGTTGCGCAACAACGCAGCCAACTCCTTCGGAGAGCGCACATCGGTTGTGGCAGGGGTAAGAAGTAGGTATTTATTAAACATCATCTGCCCTGCTCCCCACAAACCAAGAGCCACCTTCGAGGCTTGTCGCTCGTAGAGTTGTCGCATCGAGATAATGGTGATATTGTGCTGCGTACCTGCCGAAGGCATATACATATCCTCCACCTCGGGTTGCATCACAAGGCGTATCGGAGCGAGGAAAATTCGCTCGGTCGCCATTGCGATATAAGCATCTTCCTGTGGCGGAATACCTACAATAGTTGCAGGATATACCGCATCTCGGCGATGCGTTATTGCGGTAACATGGAACTTCGGATAGTAATCTTTCAACGAATAGAATCCCGTATGGTCGCCAAAATCGCCCTCCAAGACCTTCTCCTCGGCAGTATCGACATAACCCTCAATCACGAAGTCGCAATCTTCGGGTACATAGATGTCATTTGTCAGGCACTTTACCAACTTAACGGGCTTACCTCTCAATAAACCCGCCAACAGATACTCGTCAATATTGTCTGGTACGGGGGCAGTTGCCGAGTAGGCATATACGGGGTCGCCACCTATCGCTACCGATACGGGCATCTTTTCGCCTTTCGCCTTGTAACCCTCATAGTGGCGTGCGCCCGTCTTGTGTCGGTGCCAATGCATTCCCGTAGTGTGGTCATCGAAGACCTGCATACGATACATGCCGACATTGCGGATACCGCTATTCGGATCTGTCGTATGTACCATAGGAAGCGTGACGAAACGCCCTCCATCGTGCGGCCAACATTTCAGAATTGGGAGTAGCGACAATTTTGCCGCTTCGCCTTTGAGGACAATCTGCTGACACGCTCCTGCACCCTTTTTCTTGCGAGGAAACCACTTTGACGCCTCGCCCAAGAGGGGCAGAAGTCGCAACTTATCCACAAGGCTCTCTTTTGGAGAGGTTACTGTACCAATAAGTGCATCAAATCGCTCAGAGATATCTTCCAATCGTTCAACTCCGAGAGCCATAGCCATACGGCGTTCCGAACCGTAGAGATTTGTCAATACGGGAAAACCTTTGTCGGTATTCTCGAATAATAACGCCTTGCCACCGCCTTCGCTCTTGACTACGCGGTCGGTGATTTCGGCAATCTCCAACTCGGAAGATACGGGAGTGCCGATGCGAATTAACTCACCGGCACGCTCCAACTTCGTTACAAAATCTCCAAGCGATTTGTACATTGCTTATATCTATCTCTTCTATTTCTGTTCAGCCTTTGCTGCTGCGATGCGTTCTGCAAGCATCTTCTTCTCCTTGCCCATTGCTACGAAGCAGATAACGGCTGCAATAAGGCTTGTTGCGAAGAAACACTCGAAGGTGAAGTTCCAACCGAGCGAACTCTCGGCTACATATCCAAAGGCGATTTTCGACAAGATGGCATCACCTACCAAGTAGCCCAACAACCCCATAAAACCTGCTGCTGTACCTGCGGCATTCTTCGGAACAATCGAGATAGCCTGAATCGAAATCATCGCCACAGGACCATAAATTGCAGCTCCGATAAGTGCCAACGAGCCGTAAACAACATACTTTACATCCATAGCAAGCATCTCTGCCAATGGTGCAGCCTGCCAATATGCCAATACTCCAACGGCAACGAGAATCATATAGATAACATTTACCGGAGCACAACGACCTTGGAAGAATTTAGACGACAACCAGCCACAGAGCAGCGTTCCTGCGATACCTGCATACTCACGAATTGTGTAAGCCAGCGAACTATCCAACTTCGACATTCCCAACTCGTCCTGCAAGTAGATTGGAGACCAATCTGCTATGCCATAGCGAATGAAGTATACGAAGATGTTTGCAAAACCAATAAGCCAAAGTGTAGGGTTTTTGAGGATATAATCCACAAAGAGTGTCTTGAATGGAATCTTTGTCTCTTCGCCCTTCTTTGCTTTTGCTCCCGAGAAGTCGTTGCGATACTTCTCGATAGCAGGCAGACCGCACGACTCCGGTGTATCGCGGATAAACCACCAACACATTGCAGCAAAAAGCAGTGCTACCAATGCAGGAGCGATAAATGCCGCGCGCCAAGTCTGCTCAATGCCCAAAGTTGCAAAAATAGCAATGCCGGCAGGGATAATGAATCCGAGTGAGCCGTTACCGATATTGTGCGCAGTGTTCCAAATCGACATCTTGAATGAACGCTCATTTGTCGAGAACCAGTGCGACATCACACGACCGCAAGGAGGCCAACCCATACCCGATAACCAACCCGCAAACAACATCAGGACGAACATGATACCGATGGTAATCGAGTAGTTGCCATTAACTCCGACCGGGTAAGGTACCAGACCTGCTACAATCATTACGAGTGCCGAAAGAATCAGACCGATAGTCATAAACTTACGGGCATCGGAACGGTCCGAAAGACTACCCATCAAGAACTTACTTACTGCATACGCAATAGGAATACCCGCCATTGCAATACCTGCACCCGGCTTGTCGATAAGACCATCTTCAATCATTCCGTTTGTGGCGAAAGAGAGATTCTTACGCACGAGGTAGTAGGCCGCATAGCCAAAATAGATGCCTAGGAACACTTTAAGTCGCATAGACTTGTACTCCTTGTCAATCTTCTCTGCCGGCAACTCGGGCTTATGTGCCGGAGGTGCCATAAAGTCTAAAAAAGCCATTTCTTTATAGTTTTATTTGAGTTTAAGTAAAATATCTACAATAAGGTCTTGATGACATCCTCTAACGCATCGAGGCGTATCATGTTAGGACCATCGCTCAATGCCTTTTCGGGTGTAGGATGAGTCTCAAAGAAGTATCCGTTAGCACCGAAAGCCTTGGCTGCAAGAGCCATAGCAGGCACAAATTCGCTGTTGCCCTCCGACTTGCCATCTCCTGCACCCGGACGCTGAACGGCGTGGGTACAATCCATAATTACGCGGGGAGCAAATTTCAACATATTAGGGATATTGCGGAAATCGACTGCGAGGTCGTTATAGCCGATAACATTTCCTCTCTCGGTGAGCCACACCTCATTCGCCTCCGACTTTACTGCCTTTTCGTACGGGTAGCGCATATCTGCCCCCGACATAAACGGAGCCTTCTTTATGTTTACGATGCGTCCTGTTTTTGCAGCAGCGACAACCAAATCGGTCTGACGACACAAAAAGGCGGGAATCTGCAATACATCAATTACCTCGCCTGCAATCTCCGCCTGCCACGCCTCGTGAATATCGGTAGAGAGTCGCAATCCCCACCTCTCTTTGACATCGGCAAGCATCTGTAACCCCTTCTCCAAGCCAACACTGCGGTAGGAGTTTATGGAGGTACGATTTGCCTTGTCGAATGATGCCTTGAAGATAATATCCACTCCGAGATTACGATTTATATCGTAAATCTTCGATGCCACTTCGTTGAGTAATTCGACAGACTCGATTGAACAAGGACCTGCAATAAATATAGGTTTCATATAGTTAGAATCTCTCTGTTTGTTTCGATTATCGTAGATGTTGATTTTTCAGGAAAATCTCTGCTTTTTGTAAATCTTCGGGAGTATCGATGCCTACCGTTTCGACATCGGTAATGCCGATTTTAATCTTGTAACCACTCTCCAACCAACGCAACTGCTCCAACGACTCCAACTTTTCGAGTGGAGTTTGAGGCAGAGAGGTTATCTCTTTGAGAACATTGGTGCGAAAGGCGTAGATTCCCAAGTGCTTGTAGAATGTATGATGCTTAAACCATTCACTACGCTCCACACCTCTAATATACGGAATGACCGAACGAGAGAAGTAGAGTGCGTGCGAGGTGTTGTCGATAACAACCTTTGGAGAGTTTGGGTTTTCGAGCGCAGCAATGCCATCACTCTCGGAAAATGGTACGGCAAGAGTTACAATATCGGTCTCTTTGCTCTCGAATCCACTCTTCAATAACTCGATATGCTCACGCTGCACAAATGGCTCATCTCCCTGAACATTGATCACTATATCCACATTGCAACCAATCTTCTCTACCGCCTCGCAACAACGGTCGGTGCCGCAACGATGTTCCGCCTTTGTCATCACGACATTCCCGCCAAAGCCCTTTACGGCATCATATATGCGCTCGTCATCGGTTGCGACATAGGTCATCTCCACGCACTTTGCAACCTGCTCATACACACGCTGAATAATAGGCTTGCCTCCCAACTTCACAAGAGGTTTTGCAGGAAAGCGTGTGCTGGCGTAACGCGCAGGGATGATTGCAATAGCTTTCATATCAAATTAAAAATTCCTTTAATTGTCAATTACTCTTGCAACGCAAGAGCAAGTACCTGCTCATTCGAGCGTACATAATGGAAGGTCAAACCTTCGATATACTCCTTTGTAATCTCTTCGACATCTTTGCGGTTCTCCTCAGGGAGCAAGATGGTGTGTATTCCGGCACGCTTCGCCGCCAAAATCTTCTCCTTAACTCCGCCAATTGGCAATACACGACCACGCAACGATGTTTCACCCGTCATGGCGATACGCTCCTTAACCTTGCGCCCCGTGTAGGTCGAAACAATCGAGGTTATCATCGTGATACCTGCCGAAGGACCATCTTTCGGTACTGCACCCTCCGGAACATGGATGTTGAGGTCGTTCTTCTCAAACATCTTAGGGCTGATGCCCAACTCCTTGTGGTGAGCCATAACCCACTCGTGGGCAATGGTTGCCGACTCCTTCATCACATCGCCAAGGTTACCCGTAAGAGATAACTTTCCCTTGCCCGGAGTCAAAACACTCTCGATATAGAGAATATCGCCACCCACCTGTGTCCAAGCCAAACCGGTTACTACGCCTACCATATCCTTGATTTCGTACTCGTCGTTGCGATACTTCGGCTTGCCGAGAATCTTCTCTATCTGCTCTGCGGTGAAAGAAGGCGAGAACTCCTCCTCGAATGCGATATCCTTGGCACGGGAGCGAGCCAACTTCGCCAAGTGCTTGTCCAACGAGCGAACGCCCGACTCACGAGTATAGTCCGAGATAATCTTCTTTACGATATCACGCTCTACGACCATCTGCTCCTCCTTCAAGCCGTGTGCCTCGCACTGCTTGCGAATGAGGTGCTTCTCGGCAATCTCAATCTTATCTTCGAGGATATAGCCGGGTATATTTATCAACTCCATACGGTCGCGCAGTGCAGGGTTTACCGCACCGATATCGTTAGCCGTAGCGATAAACAACACCTTCGACAAATCGTACTCCGTGTCGAGATAGTTGTCGTGGAATGTGGTATTCTGCTCTGGGTCCAGCACCTCCAACAACGCTGACGAAGGGTCGCCATGGTTGCTGACAGTGATTTTATCCACCTCATCGAGAATAATTACAGGGTTAGACGAACCGCAACGCTTAATGGTTTCGATAATTCGTCCCGGCATTGCTCCGATGTAGGTGCGGCGGTGACCTCTAATCTCCGCCTCATCGTGCAGACCACCAAGGGCAATACGACCAAACTTGCGACCGAGAGCCGTAGCCACCGACTTACCAAGCGAGGTCTTACCAACTCCCGGAGGACCATACAAGCAGAGAATAGGGGACTTCAAATCGCCCTTCAACTTGATGACTGCCAAATGCTCCAAGATACGGTCTTTGACCTCCTCCAAACCAAAGTGGTCGGCATCGAGTTGTTCGCGAGCACATTTCAAATCGAGATTATCCTCCGTAAATTCATTCCAAGGGAGGTCAACCATCAACTGCAAGTAGGTCATCTGTACCGAGTACTCGGCAACGGCAGGATTGAGTCGTTCCATTTTCGAGAGTTCCTTCTCGAATATCTCGGCAGTTGCCTTGTTCCATCTCTTTTTCGATGCAGCCTCGCGCAGACGCTTGATGTCGCCATCCTCGTCATCGCCCAACTCCTGCTGTATGGTGCGCATCTGCTGTTGCAGATAGTAGTCGCGCTGTTGCTTATCTATCTCCTGCTTGACTTTACTTTGAATATCCTGCTTGATTTCGAGCAGTTGCTGCTCGCGGATAAGTATTTCGAGCAGTTTTCTCGAACGAGCCAACAAACCCGGTGCTTCGAGCAACATCTGTCGGTCATCATCAGAGAACTCCAAGTTCGAACAGATGAAGTTTACAATACCTCGGCGTGAGTCGATATTCTTAATTGCGAAGGTCGCCTCCTTGGGCATTGTGGGCGATGTGTTGATGATGTTCAGAGCGACATCTTTGATAGACTCGATAAGCGCATCGAACTCCACGCTATTCTTCTCCGGTGCGGAGTCAAGTAGCGGAGTAACCTTTGCCTTGAAGAAAGGCTCGGTCGAGATATATTCGCCAACCTCAATCTTCTCCAAACCCGAGAGGATAACGGTAAGGTTTCCATTCGGCATTTCGAGAATTTTCAGGATACGCGCTGCTGTACCGATGCGGTACATATCATCTGGTGTCGGTGTTTCGATTTCGGCATTCTTTTGCAATACTGCACCAAGTAATCCTCCCTCTGACTGCACGGCACGAACAAGAGCAATGCTCTTCTCGCGACCTACGGTAATAGGGGTTATTGCTCCCGGAAATAGTACCGAACTGCGCAGTGTGAGAATTGGCAAAATATCGGGGAGTTGTACCTCCTCGACTGTGTCGTCATCATTTCCTGCAACAATTGGGATAACCTGATGTTTTTGGTCTAAAACATCGGGCGAGAGTCCCAAGTCGTCAATAATCGTAATGTCGTTATTATCTTTCTTTCCCATAGTAATATCAATCTTTGTTGGTCGCTGTTGCGCGACACGCGAGCGCGCATACATATATGCACACGCACATATTTCCGCAAAGATAGTGCTTTTTTTGAGAAATTGGTAACAACTATCCGCTTTTTTATTAACTTTGATGTCGAAATAGTAAAAAATGTCGATTATGAAACAGATTGTATCTTTGCTTGCGTTGTGCGTAACAGCGTTGTTGGCGGTTTGGCTTGTGACCGAATCGCAGAGTAGGAGTAGCGTGGTAGAGGCTATCGAGGTTCGCCGCAGTATTCGCGCCTACAAGGATAAACCCGTAGAGCGTGAGAAGTTGCAACTTCTTGCCGAGTGCGGGGTGAAGGCTCCGAGTGCAATGAATCGTCAGGAGTGGGAGGTGCGCATCGTTGATAGTAAGGCGTGGATAGATGCTTGTACTGCCGACTATTTGAAGGCTGTTGAGGGTACAGGAAAGGCCGATTATATGAAGAATGCCCCCGGATTCAAAAATATATTTAGAAATGCCCCTGCCGTGATATTCGTGGCTGCGCCCGAAGGGGTTTTTGCCGGTGAAAATGTGGGTTGCTTGGCTCAGAATATTATGCTGGCAGCCACAGAGTTAGGCTTGGGTACCTGCTTCTTGGGCAGTGTGCAGATGATGTTTGCCGAGCCTGCGATGGCGGAGTATGTCAAATCGCTTAACTTCTCCGAGGGTTATCGCTTGCGCTATGCTCTGGCTGTCGGTTATCCCGATGAGTCACCCGAGGCAAAACCTCGTGATATGTCGAAGATTAAATTCGTGGAGTAGAGGTTGGCTTTGCTTCTAACAAAAAAGGTGTGTCTAAAAACTGTACTGACCCCAAAAAGTTGGACAGATTATTAAAAGAATTTATAGGTAAAGAGTTCGGTATTGTACCGGACTCTTTCCGTTTAATTTTAGTTTAATACGGTCGTTATTATAGTAGTTAATATACTTTCGCAACTTAC
>JAZQHQ010000051.1:0-18864 GCA_045540675.1 Alistipes sp.
CGCCAATCTTGTGGGTCTTACCCGTGTAGAAAAGGATACGCTCCGAAGTAGTGGTCTTACCGGCATCAATGTGAGCCATGATACCGATATTACGAGTGTATTTAAGATCTCTTGCCATCGTTTACCTCTGTTTTTAGAATCTGAAGTGTGCAAACGCCTTGTTAGCCTCAGCCATACGGTGCATCTCCTCCTTACGCTTGAAGGCTGCACCCATCGAGTTGTAGGCATCTACTATCTCGCCAGCTAATTTCTCTGCCATTGACTTTCCAGAACGCTTGCGTGCGAACAAAATAAGGTTTTTCATCGAAATAGAGACCTTACGCTCTGGACGAACCTCCATTGGAACTTGGAAAGTCGCACCACCGATACGCTTGGACTTAACTTCGACTTGTGGAGTGACATTCTCAAGGGCTTGTTTCCAAACCTCAATTGGAGATTTATCAGCATCCTTCATCTTCTTACCTACCAACTCCAACGAATTGTAGAAGATTGTGTAGGCAATACTCTTCTTGCCATCCAACATCAAGTTGTTAACGAAGCGAGTTACCTCAACATCGTTGAACTTTGGATCAGGAAGTAGAGTGTGCTTTCTTGGCTTAGCTTTTCTCATTTTCTTTCTCTGTTAAAAAATTGTTTTTAGATTACTTCTTTGCACCTGCCTTAGGTCGTTTAGCACCATACTTCGAACGGCGCTGACGGCGACCGTCAACTCCTGCTGAATCGAGGGCACCACGAACCAAGTGGTAACGAACACCCGGAAGGTCCTTTACACGACCTCCACGAACAAGCACAATCGAGTGCTCCTGCAAGTTGTGGCCTTCTCCTGGGATATAGGCGTTGACCTCCTTGCCATTGGTCAATCTTACACGCGCAACCTTACGCATAGCCGAGTTAGGCTTCTTTGGTGTTGTAGTGTACACACGGGTACAAACACCACGGCGCTGCGGACACGCTGCCAGAGCAGGGGACTTCGACTTGTCCTCCATCTTTGCTCGGCCATTTCTAACTAACTGTTGAATTGTTGGCATTTTAAACCTTTAATTTGTTAATAATCACGGGGGTTTGACGCCCCAAATCTCTATTTCATTGTGCCAAAAGGCTCGCAAAGGTAAGCAAAATTTTTGAATTACAATATATATATGGACTTTTTTTGCCCCAAATGAGGGCTATTTCCACCCTTTTCGAGGGGTGCTTCTATTCTTTTTTCTTATATTTTGCACAACAAAATAGTCTGTGCTTATTGCTTAATTTGCAAATTGCTAATTATTAGCGATTTAAGAATTTACACTTCTGCAATTTTTACGAGTTATTAACAATTTCTGCGAAAATCGAAAAAAGTCCGAAAAAAATCCATATATTTGTGATTATCAAACACTCTAAAACCAATCGTTATGAGAAACATCTACCGCATTTGCGTTGCATTATTGCCACTTCTATTTGTGGCTTGCACCACCCCGGTAAATGAAGAAGAACCGGCTGCCACATACCTCAGAGTGAGTCCTTCTGCAATAACATTTGATAGCGACTCCGACAACTTCTTTGTTGTGGATACAGACGGTGCTTGGGAGATTACCGCTTCGAGCAAGATAAAGTTATCTGCCATAAGTGGAAACGCGGGATTATCTACGGTTCGAATAGTCGAGATGACAGCGACATCAACCCAAACAATCGTGGTTCGTACACCGAGCAATCTCGTTCTTGTACAGATGGTTAAGGTCAGCCCGGGCGACCAAGTGAGTCCGAATCCGACACACGAATACAATTGGGCGGAGTTGCCGAGAGACAATCCAAACAAGTACAAGTCCGAATATGTCTATGGCAAACATTGGACTACCACATACTCCTCGAAAAAGAGGGTGCGCAACTACTTCTACTGCTACGATGTGCGCCGCCACTCGCCAATGTGGATAGCACACCCTCAACACGCTATATATCAAGAGGGCGGCAAGACTCGCCCTGATAGAGACCCTTGGGCTTGCGACCCATATCTGACCGAAAACGAGTCGGCGACTATCTACCCGATAGATGGCTATGCTTGCTCTTTGCGCACCTACGAATATGGCACATACGGAGATTACTACCAATGGCAGAGAGGTCATATGTTGGCATCGAGTTATCGTGGCTGTGGCGACAAGTATAACCCTGCCGAGATAAATGTCCAAACCTTCTATTCGAGCAATGTGGCAGCACAACGCAAAAACGACAGTGCATTCCAGATATTATGGGGTGATGCCGAGCGAAAAATTCTGGACAACTATGTATGCTCCGACACCCTCTATGTGGTATCGGGTGCGCACTTTGCAAACGAGGATACCACTGCGATTGATGCTCGCGTGGATAAATTCCCAGAGCGATGCAAGACCTGCATCGTACCAACCCATTTCTACAAGATTCTTCTTCGCACAAAGAGTGGCAATACGGGCAAGGCCATACAGGAGTGTTCAGCGAGTGAGTTGAAGGCTGTGGGCTTCTGGTTCTCGAATACCAATGTCGATGAACAGACTGGCTCGGCATCCCCGACATTGAGCAAGGTTCATATGCGCTCGGTTGATGATATAGAGGAACTTACGGGCAACGAGTTCGACTTCTTCCCTGATATTCCGGAATCGGTGGAGGCATCGTTTAACGCCTCGGATTGGGGTTTCTAAAACAGACTGAAAAGGAGATTCGGAGTGGAGGATTTTTTGAAATTCTCCACTCTTTTTTTTCGACTCACTCCACCAACAAAATCATTTTTAATTTTTAATTTTTAACTTTTAACTCAAAAAACAAAGTTTTTTCGCTATCTTTGCCGATTGAATGTGCGTATATATGCACGCACACAGCGCACGATGCGTGCGGAAGGAGTCCTTCGGAACGATTAGAGTGCAAAGAGCGATATCCCATGTGAAGAGCAAAGAGATAACAAAAATATAAAAACTATGGAGTATAATTTTAAGGAGATTGAGGCAAAATGGCAACAAGAGTGGCAGGAGCGAGGCATCTACAAGGTTGATGTAGATAATTCGCGTCCGAAGTTCTATGTATTGGATATGTTCCCATATCCATCGGGAGCAGGTCTGCATGTAGGACACCCACTCGGATATATCGCCTCGGATATCTACTCGCGCTACAAGCGATTGTGTGGTTACAATGTTTTGCACCCAATGGGTTACGATGCCTTCGGCTTGCCTGCCGAGCAGTATGCTATCCAGACAGGTCAGCACCCTGCCGTAACTACCGAGCAGAATATCGCTCGCTACCGTGAGCAGTTGGACAAAATCGGCTTCTCCTACGATTGGAGTCGTGAAGTGCGCACTTGCGAGCCTGAATATTACAAGTGGACACAGTGGGCATTCTTGAAAATGTTTGCTCACTACTACAATAACGCAACCCAAAAGGCAGAGCCTATCGCAGACCTCGTAGCACACTTCGAGAAGCATGGTACAGAGGGTGTTGATGCTGCTTGCACCGCAGAGTTGCACTTTACCGCCGAGGAGTGGAGCGCAAAGAGCGAGGCAGAGAAGGAGCAGGCGTTGCAGAACTATCGCCTTGCCTTTCGTGCCGATACAATGGTGAATTGGTGCCCACAGTTGGGTACCGTACTCGCAAATGATGAGGTAAAAGACGGTTTGTCTGTTCGTGGCGGATTTCCTGTCGAGCAGAAGCGAATGAAGCAGTGGCTGTTGCGTGTTACGGCTTATGCACAGCGTATGCTCGATGGTTTGGATTCGCTTGAATGGAGTGAGTCTTTGAAGGAGATTCAGCGCAACTGGATAGGTCGCTCGGAGGGTGCGCAGGTATTCTTCGATGCAGAGATGGCAAATGGCGAAACCCGCAAATTGGAGATTTTCACTACTCGCCCTGACACAATTTTCGGTGTAACATTTATGGTTGTTGCACCGGAGCACGAGTGGATTGCCGATATGACCACCGCCGAGCAGAAGGAGGCTGTTGAGGCGTATATTGAGCAGACCAAAAAGCGCAGCGAGCGTGAGCGTATCGCCGAAACAAAGCGTGTGAGTGGTGTATTTACCGGCTCGTACGCCGTAAACCCATTCACCGGCAAGCGTATTCCGATTTACGCTTCGGACTATGTATTGGCAGGCTATGGTACAGGTGCTATTATGGCTGTTCCTGCGCACGACTCGCGCGACTACGCCTTTGCGCGCCATTTCGGTTTGGATATCGTGCCTGTGGTTGAGGGTGGAAACCTCGAAGAGTCATCGTACGATGCAAAAGAGGGTTGCCTCATAAACTCCGACTTCCTCAATGGCAAAGATGTTAAGGTTGCCATCGTTGAGATGTTCGAGGAGGTGGAGAAGCGAGGCTTGGGCAAGCGTCTTGTAAACTATCGCCTTCGCGATGCAATATTCTCGCGCCAGCGTTATTGGGGCGAGCCGTTCCCAATTCGCTATAAGGGAGATATGGCTCTTCCGCTTGATGAGAGCGAGTTGCCATTGACCTTGCCGCCTATCGAGAACTTCGGACCTACCGAGCAGGGCGAGCCACCATTGGCACGCGTTGAGGGTTGGGAGTATGAACTCTCGACAATGCCGGGCTTTGCAGGCTCTTCGGCATACTACCTCCGCTATATGGATCCTCACAACTCGGAGGCCCTTGTGTCGAAGGAGGCAAACGACTATTGGCGCAGTGTCGATTTGTATGTCGGCGGTATAGAGCATGCTACGGGACACTTGATGTACTCGCGTTTCTGGAATATGTTCCTCTACGACCTCGGCTATGTTTGCGAGAGTGAGCCGTTCCGCAAGTTGGTAAATCAGGGAATGATTCAAGGTCGCTCAAACTTCGTATATCGTGTGGTTGGCACAAACAAGTTTGTGTCGCTCAACCTCCGCAAAGAGTACGAAACGCAGGAGATTCATGTCGATGTAAACATTGTGAAGAATGATATTCTCGACCTCAATGCCTTCCGCGCTTGGCGACCTGAGTTCAAGGATGCAGAGTTTATCCTCGAAAACGGACAATATATCTGTGGTTGGGCAGTTGAGAAGATGTCGAAGTCGATGTTTAATGTTGTAAATCCTGACTATATTGTCGAGCAGTATGGTGCCGACACGCTCCGTATGTACGAGATGTTCCTCGGACCATTGGAGCAGTCGAAACCTTGGGATACCAACGGTATTGATGGCGTACACAAGTTCTTGCGCCGCTATTGGCGATTGTTCCACACCCGCACAGGCGAGTGGGCGGTAACCGATGAGAAGGCCACCGACAAGGAGTTGAAAACCTTGCACAAGACCATCAAGAAGATTAGAGAGGATATCGAAAACTTCTCGTTCAACACCTCGGTTGCTGCGTTTATGATCTGCATCAACGAGTTGGGCGAGTGCCACAAGCGCGAAATTTTGGAGCCGCTTACAATACTACTCAACCCATTTGCTCCGCATATCACCGAGCAGTTGTGGTCGATGTTGGGACACAAGGATAGCGTTTGCGATGCTTCGTACCCTATATGCGAGGAGAAGTACTTGGTGGAGAGCGCGTTCGAATATCCTGTAATGATTAACGGCAAGCTTCGTTTCAAGCAGGAGTACCCACTCACTACTTCGCCGGCCGACATTCAGGCGGATATCGTAACAAAGGAGGAGGCCCAAAAGTGGTTGGAGGGCGCTGCTCCGAAGAAGATAATAGTTGTTCCCGGCAAAATTATTAACATTGTAAAATAACCAATCTACTATGAAAAGAATTTTAACCTTTGCGTTGGCTGTTGTCGTTGTGTTTATGGCATCGGCACAAAAGACTCTCTCGTTGGAGGGTGCAGACGAAACTGTGCGCTTGTGGGATAACACCACAGCCAAACATTCAAACTATGAGACCCGAGACGAGGCATGGAAGAGAAAAAATTCTATATGGCAAACATCGTCTTGCGAACTGTATATCTTCAAGGCTGCCGAAGGTAAGAACACCGGCATTGCAATAGCAATGTTCCCGGGTGGTAGCTATACTAATGAGAGCTTCTCCATTTCGCTCGCAAAGTGGTACGCATCACAAGGTATCACTGCTGCTTTGGTGAAGTATCGTTTGCCAAACTTCGGCCACAACGAGGCCACACTCGAAGATGCTATGGGCGCAGTGCGTTATCTTCGTACTCGTGCTGACCTCGGTATCGACCCTGCGGAGGTTGGCGTGCAGGGCAATTCGGCAGGTGGCCACCTCGCAACTTGGGTATCGAATGCTATGCCTGATGATGAGAAGCCGGCGTTTGCAATTCCACACTACGGCTGGATTGATTTGGAAAACAGCCACTCGGCTGCAGCATACAAAGCATTGACAAAACTCCTCGGCAAACACTACACTTTGCAGCAGGTTCGTGACCTTTCGACATGGCGTATGGTAAACGAAAAGACACCTCCGACTCTCTTGTTGCTTTGTGACGATGACGCATTGGTATCGTCAGAGGATGCAGCAAAGTACTATGAGGCCCTTGTTTGTCACGGTGTAAAGGCTTCGATGCACATCTTCCCGTTTGGTGGACATAGCGTAAAAAAACACACTGCCGAGTATCAACCATTAGTTCTTGATTGGTTCCGATACCTGGGCATGATAGGCGAGAAATAGAGGATAAAAAACACAAGGCAGATAAGTATTACACAAATAAAATACGAATGATATGAAACGAATTGTAATAATGTCGGCAATTATAGCCGCTACTGTAATTTCGGTATCGGCACAAAAGAGTATTATCAAAGTTCCTTGCAACGCCGATAAGATTATAAAGTTGTGGGACAATAAAAAGGCTCCCCACTCGAACGAGGAGACCAAAGACGAAACATTCGCCAAAGGAAACTTCAAAAACACCTCGCAAGCTGTAATGTACCTCTTCAAGGCGGACAAAAAGAGGGCAACAGGCCAGGGCGTTGTTATCTGCCCGGGAGGCGGTTATGGAGCTGTTTGTATAGAGAGAGAGGGATTTGCTCTTGCAGAGTATTTCCAGAGCATTGGCGTTACGGCATTGGTGTTGAAGTATCGCTTACCTAACTATGGACACAAAGAGGTGCCACTCGAAGATGCACAAGCGGCATTGCGCTATATGCGTGAGAATGCCAAGAAGTGGAAGGTAGACCCAGCAAAGGTTGGTATCGCAGGCTCTTCTGCCGGTGGTCACTTAGCGGCTTACACATCGACATTTACCGATGATGCAGAGAAGCCGGCATTCTCGGTGTTGTTCTACCCTGTAATCTCGGGAGAGAGCTGCATGACACACCAGGGCACATTCGACCGTCTGTTGGGCAAGCTTCAGCCACCATATTTGCGTGACTACTATTCACTCAACAACCGCGTAACCCCTACTACACCTCCTACGATATTGCTTCTCAGCAACAACGACCGCACAGTGCCTCCAATCAGCTCGATTCGCTACTATCAGGCGTTGAAATATAATGGTGTGAAGGCTGCTATGCATGTCTATCCGGAGGGAGGTCACGGTTGGGTTGGTCGTCCCGGTTTCCGTTACGAGAAGGATTGGCAGCACCAGCTTAAAAGATGGATGGAGTATATTAACAAAAAATAGTTCAAAACAATGAAACGAGTAATTCTAATTATGGCAATATTGATTGCCTCTACAGCTATGGCACAGGAGCAGAAGAGATCTAACTACTATCAGGATGAGACAATTCTCATCTGGGACAACAATAAGGCTCCACACTCGAATGGTTTGGAGGGGGAGGCTTACGAGGCTACTCCATATCGTTTGGTAAACACAACTAAGGCTCAGTTGTATGTCTATAATGCCGACCCTGCAAAGGCTACAGGTCAGGCAGTAGTCATCTGCCCGGGTGGTGGCTACGCAAAGTTATCAATGGACCAGGAGGGTTACCTTATGGCGCAGTGGTTAGCCAAGAATGGTATCACAGGTGTTGTTCTCGAATATCGCCTGCCAAATGGACACAAGGAGGTGCCACTCGAAGATGCGGTTGAGGCTATCCGCATCGTGCGCAAAAAGGCAAAAAAATGGGGTTTGGACCCTGCAAAGGTGGGTATTATGGGCTTTTCGGCAGGAGGTCACCTTGCTGCGAGCGCATCGAACATTCCGGCAGTTGAGGATAGACCAAATTTCTCGATTTTGTTCTACCCTGTATTGACCGTAGGTGATTTTAATACTCACAGAGGCTCATTCCGTAACCTGCTCGGCAAAAAACACTCCGAGGCAGAGGCAGACGAGTGGGCGATGGATAAGATTGCAAGCGAGCAGACTCCGCCAACAATCCTCTTGTTGAGTGACAACGATACAACCGTTCCTGCGGCAGGAGCAGCGTTGTACTATGCACAATTGCGCTACCATGGTGTCAAAGCTGCAATGTATATCTTCCCCGAAGGCGGACACGGCTGGGGCAACTACGACAGATTTTCGTACCAGAAGGAGTGGCAACATCTGTTGCTCCGTTGGTTAAGCGAGTTGAAATAATGATTCACAAAATTTACAAAATATATTTATGGCAGATAGTTCAATTTTGATGCGTCTTGATGGTCTGAAAATCAAGTATGAGGAGTTGGGGCAGAAGCTCACCGACCCCGAAGTGATTGCAGATGTCAAGTCGTTTGTTCAGTACAACAAAGAGTACAAGGAGTTAGAGCCTATTATCGAGACCTCCGAAAAGTTCCGCAAGGCAATTCAGGCGTTAGCCGATGCAAAGGATATCCTCGCAAACGAGAAGGACGAGGAGTTCCGCGAGATGGCGCGCATGGAGATTGCCGAGTTGGAGCCAGCAATCGAGCAGATGGAGGAGGAGATTAAGATTCTCCTTATCCCGAAAGACCCACAGGACGGCAAAAACGCGGTACTCGAAATTCGTGGTGGTACGGGTGGTGACGAGGCGGCATTGTTCGCTGGCGATTTGTTCCGTATGTACACCAAGTATATCGAGTCGAAGGGTTGGCGTTACGAGGTAACCTCTTTCTCGGAGGGCGTTGTCGGTGGCTACAAGGAGGTTATCCTCAAAGTTACGGGCGACAGCGTATATGGTACTCTCAAATATGAGTCGGGCGTGCATCGTGTTCAGCGTGTGCCGCAGACCGAGACACAAGGTCGTGTTCATACCTCGGCAGCTTCGGTAGCCGTTTTGCCGGAGGCTGACGAGTTCGATGTTGAGGTGTCGTGGAACGATATTCGCAAGGATATCTTCTGTGCTTCGGGACCGGGTGGTCAGTCGGTAAATACCACCTACTCGGCAATTCGACTTACCCACATTCCGACAGGTATCGTGGTGCAGTGTCAGGACCAGAAGTCGCAGATTAAGAATACCGAGAAGGCGTTTGAGGAGTTGCGTACCCGTATCTTCAACCTCGAATATCAAAAGTACCTCGATGAGATTGCATCGAAGCGTAAGACGCTCGTATCGACAGGCGACCGTTCGGCAAAGATTCGTACCTACAACTATCCGCAGGGCCGAATTACCGACCACCGCATCAACTATACGATTTACAATTTGTCGGCATTTATGGACGGCGATATTCAGGACTGCATCGACCACCTTATCGTAGCCGAGAATGCGGAGCGTTTGAAGGAGCAGGAGTTGGGATAAACTCTGTTTATCTAATTAAGAATTAAGAATTGAGAATTAAGAATTATTTTTTAATTCTGCATTTTGCACTTTGCATTCTGCATTTTGTGTCTGCATCGGCGCAGACACAGACGCCGCTTTATATCGTAAATGGCGTGGAGATGGAGAGTGTGAAGCATATTCCGGAGAGGAATATCGAACATATCGACCACCTCGAAGCCAACGAGGCTACCGTAGCGAAGTATGGCGAGAGGGCGAACAACGGTGTTATCCTTATCACGCTGCGCTACGATAAGGAGGCGCAATTTTCAGGTGATAAACCACTTGCCGACTATGTTTCGGAGCGAGTGAAGTGGAACGAGAGTTGGGGCGTGGCGCGATATGTGGCTCGCTATACGATTGAGGCAGATGGCTCGTTTAGGCTCGGCACCGAACTCGATTCAACCGACCGACAACTTCGCAAAAGGGTGTTGAAGGTGTTGCAGTCGCTCCCTGCGTGGCAACCCGCAACCAAGCAAGGCAAGGCGGTAGAGAGCGAGTATGTTTTGGCGGTGCAACTCCCAAAAGGAAAGGCGATGCCGAAAGAGCCGTATATCGTGATTAGATAAACGGAAAACGGAAGCGACGAACGAAGCAAAGGAGAGAGGCTGCTTGCAGACTATCTCTTGCAAGGAGGAGCAAAAGCCTGCGAAGCAGGATTAAAGCGGAAAACTAATTTTAGTTTGGACTCTAATCGACACATAACACTTGCGCAGTTACAAGGGCGAATATCCACCGCTTTGGCAGACGCTTTGCCGTTGCCGGTGTGGGTAAGTGCGGAGGTTGCAGATATTAAAATCAACGCTTCGGGACACTGCTACATCGAACTTATCGAGAAGAACGAAAAGACAGGGGCAACCGAGGCACAAGCGAGGGCGACAATTTGGCGCTCGCAGGTGATGAGTACCATCGGTCGCTTCGAGCAGGAGAGTGGACAACGCCTTGCAAAGGGTATGAAGATACTCTTCAAGGCTACCGTTTCGCACCACGCTGTCTATGGTATGTCGTTGCAGATTCAGCAGATTGACGCTCTGCATACCATAGGCGATATGGAACGCCGCCGACAGCAAACCATCGAGCAGCTCCAAAAGGAGGGGGTGTGGGAGCAAAATCGCTCTCTGCCAATGCCGTTGGTGGTGCAGCGCGTGGCGGTGATTTCGAGTGCTACGGCTGCCGGTTATCGCGACTTTATGAAGGAGTTGGAGCGCAGTGCCTACCGCATCGAAACCGAACTTTTCGAGGCGACAATGCAGGGCGAGAGGTGCGATGAGAGCATTGTGGCGGCACTCTATGCCGTTGCCGAGCGAAGCGATGAGTTCGATGCCGTAGCAATAATTCGTGGCGGTGGCTCAACGGGCGATTTGGAGTGTTACAACTCCTATCTGCTCGCCTTTGCCGTAACGCAATTTCCGTTACCCGTGCTGACAGGTATCGGACACGACAAGGATACAAGCGTTACCGATATGGTGGCACATACACCCCTGAAAACCCCTACCGCTGTGGCGGCGTGGATAGACCAGCGAGCAACCGACTTTGATGGAGCGTTGGAGTACTGCGCTATCTCGTTACGCGATATTTGCCGACAAGCAACACATACGGCGACACTCCGCTTGGAGCAGTTCTCGGCAGATGTGCGCCACTTGGCGGAGCGCACATTGCAGGGCGAAAAGCAACGCTTAGATGGCATAGCAACCGTAGTGGCAAACTTTGCTCCTGAACGCATCTTCCGACTTGGCTATGCCATAGCTCGCAAGGAGGGAAAGGCGTTGCAAAGCGTGGATAGTGTAAGTATTGGAGATGGGATTGAAGTCGCTTTGGCTGACGGAGTAATAAACGCCAAAGTCGTTGAAAAATTGAGAATTGAGAATTAAGAGTTGAGAATTATATTTTTCCAAATTGTTGAAATCGTCAATGATTAAGCTATTTTTGTGCGTTACGCAATAGCGGAAAGCGCAGCATACTTGGGCGTATGTGAGCATTTACGCTACAAGTAAGGTGCAAAAAGAGTTAATCAGAACGATTTTGGGTAATTAAAGAGAAAAGCCAAATATATGACATACAAAGAGGCAATAGCAGAGATTGAGCAGATTTTGAAGTCGCTCAGAGAGGAGCAGAACAGCATCGACACATTGTCGGAGCGTGTGGCTCGGGCAACCGAGTTGATTGCTCTCTGCCGTGAGAAATTGCGCAAAGCAGAAAACGATGTGAATAAAGTTCTCGAAGAGTAGTTTGCGCAATTTATAACGGCCGGTAAGGGGCAATAAGGGCTATTAAAGGCTAGTAATGTGCGCGCTTCTTTACTTGCCGTTACTTGCCGTTACAAACCCTTAATTATGTTGCGCCGTGATAAGGGTAGGTGTTCGGAAAATCAATTAAAAAGATATGGGTGTAATTCAAAAAATAGTCAAGTGGTCGCTAAACCATCTACCACGCACCCTCTTGCAGAGGGTTGCAGGGTGGGGTGTGCCGATTCTCGGCTTGTGGTATGCCGGCAGAGGGCGCAAATGCCCTATCTGTGGCAAGCAGGTGCGCGAGTTTCTGCCATACGGCTACGGTGTATCTCGCCGTGATGCCCTATGCCCACGATGCCTTGCGTTGGAGCGACACCGCCTGTTGTGGCTCTACATCGAGCGCGAAACCGACCTCTTGAATGGCTACCCTACACTACTTCATATCGCCCCAGAGGTTGCCCTGAAACGCCAATTTGAAAAGCACTACGGCAAAGAGCATGCCGACAACTACCTCACCGCCGACTTGGAGAGTCCATTGGCGAAGTTACACTTTGATATTCAGGATATTCCACTCAAAGACGAGAGTGTCGATGTGGTGATTTGCAACCATATCCTCGAACATGTCGAAGATGATAGGAGGGCTCTGCGAGAGTTGCATCGCATACTCCGCAAAGGGGGTTGGGGCGTAGCGCTTGTGCCACAAGATTACAACCGAGAGCAGACCTTTGAAGATGATACCATAACCTCGCCCGAAGAGCGTGCAAGGGTGTTCGGGCAGTATGACCACCGCCGCATCTATGGTCGAGATTATGCCGACCGCTTGCGAGAGTGCGGCTTCGAGGTGGAAGAGATTGAGTATGAAAAGCGACTCTCCGAAGAGGAGCGAAAACAATACGCAACGGCAGGAGAGCGTTTATACATTATAAAACGGAAAACGGAAAACGGAAAACGGAAAACGGAAAACTAATGATACTATTTGAAAGGTATAGCAAATTGAGAACTGCTGTAAAAAATCAGTTCTCGACCACCACGCAGGAGTTGGTGGATAAGGCACTTGTATTCGCTGCGGAGCGAATGGAGGGTTTGACACGCTACAATGGAAACCCGATGTTGGATCATGCCGTAGAGGTGGCACATATTGTCGCTACCGAAGTTGGTCTTGGGCGAAACTCTACCCTTGCCTCCATTCTCCACGATGTGGTGCGCATCGAGGCGAAACGAGATGATGACGAGGCTCTTAAAACCCTGCTCGAAACTATCCGCAAGGAGTTTGGCGAGGAGGTTATCGGTGTGGTTATGGGTTTGACAAATATCTCCGAACTGAAACTAAACACCCACTCCGACCAAGCATCAGATTTCCGCGATATGATTGTATCATATTCGGAGGACCCTCGTGTCATTTTGATAAAACTCGCCGACCGCCTCGAAGTTATGCGCTCGATAGCAATGTTCCCCGAGGAGAAGCGACAGAAGAAGGCGTGGGAGTCGATGAACCTCTACGCGCAGATTGCCCACAAACTCGGCTTGTACAACATCAAGAGCGAGTTGGAGGACCTCTCGTTGGCACAACTCGAACCTGCTGACCATAAGCATATTACCGACAAGTTACGCGAGGGCGAGCAGGAGCGTTTGAACTTTATTGAGCGTTTCGTTGAGCCTATTCGCAAGGGACTTGATGCGGCAGGTATAAAGTACCACATCAAGAGCCGAACAAAGTCGGTCTATTCTATCTGGAACAAGATGCGCAAGCAGAAGGTACCATTCGAAGGAGTTTACGACATCTTCGCTATTCGTATTATCATCGATTGCCCCGAAAATCTCGAAAAGGCGCAGTGCTGGTTGGCATACTCGATTGTTAGCGACTTCTACACGCCTAACACCGACCGTATGCGCGATTGGATTTCAATACCGAAGTCGAATGGTTACGAGTCGTTGCATACGACCGTTGCTGCGGGCGATGGCAAGTGGGTGGAGATACAGATTCGCACCGAGCGAATGGATAATATTGCCGAGTTGGGTATTGCTGCCCATTGGCGATACAAGGGTGTAAATCAGGGTGCGCAGACCAGCGAGAAGTGGTTGCAACGCCTGCGCGAAACAATGAGCGAGACCAAAGAGGATATTGCCGAAAGGTTCGATGCAAAACCCGCTTCGGGCGAGATTTTCGTCTATACCCCGAATGGCGATATCCGCAAGTTGCCAGAGGGTGCAACCGTTCTCGACTTCGCCTTCGATATCCACTCCAACCTCGGTTGTACCTGTTCGGGTGGTAAAGTAAATGGTCGCGCAGTGCCTATTCGTGAGCCGTTGCACAATGGCGACATTGTCGAGATTTTGACGCAGAAAAACCAGCAGCCGAAGTCTGATTGGTTGAATTTTGTCGTAACTCAAAAGGCAAAGCAGAAAATCAAATCGGTAATCCGCGAGGAGCAGGCAAAGAGCGCAAATCTCGGACGCGAAGAGTTGGAGCGCAAACTCAAAAACTGGAAAATAACCAAAAATATAGATGAGGTTGTTGCCTACCTATGTAAATATTACAAGCAACGCACCGGCACTGCCCTCTACGAACTTATTGCCGAGGAGAAGATTGACCTTGCAGTAGTCAAGGAGATACTCTCGAAGTGGCTTTCGGGTGAGGCAGACGAGGAGCGCCGTGCTGCGGAGGCAGAGGCTGAGGCTCGCCGCCGTGCCACCACATCGGCACCGGCAAAGCAGTCGAGCGATGCGTTGGTTATTGACGAGAGTATAAATAATATAGTATATAAACTCGCCAAGTGTTGTAATCCGATTAAAGGTGATGACATCTTCGGCTTTGTAACTATAAATACAGGTATAACAATCCACCGCACCGACTGCCCGAATGCCAAGCGTATGCGCGAGCAGTATCCATATCGCGTAATGGAGGCGAAGTGGCGCGAGAGTGCGCAGGGAGCATTCCGCGTTACGATAGCCATAAATGCCAACGACTCGGCAGGATTGGTAAATCAGATTACCGAGGTTGTAAGTCGCGATATGAAGTTGAATATCCGTTCTATAAACCTCAACTCACGAGGCGATGGTACCGGCGTGGGAACCATCAGTGTGGAGGTTCCTTCGGTGGGCGTTGTCGATACACTGATACACGCTATAATGCGTATCAAGGGGGTGCAACGAGCATACAGAGTAAAAAACTAACCTATCTAAATAATTACTTATTATGAGAAACCTTACAAAATTTTCTATTTTAGCCGTTTTGGTAGTGGTTGCCATATCATGTGCTCCAAAACGCAGCGGAAACCCTGTTTTTGAAGGTTGGTATGCCGATCCCGAAGGTGTTATCTTTGGCGACACCTATTGGATCTATCCGACTTGGTCAAAGCCATTTCCCGAGCAGCTACACTTTGATGCCTTCTCGTCAAAGGACCTTGTAACTTGGACAAAGCACGAGCGTATTATCGACAACTCCTCGATTTCGTGGCTCACACACGCATTGTGGGCACCATCAATCATAGAGAAAGATGGCAAATACTATCTGATGTTCTCATGCAACAATGTCAAGCAGGGCGAAGTTGGTGGTATCGGTGTAGCAGTTGCCGACAATCCGGCAGGACCATTCAAAGATTTGTTGGGCAAGCCACTTATCCAAGATATTATCAATGGCGCACAACCTATCGACCAATTTGTATTCAAAGACACCGATGGTACATACTATATGTATTATGGTGGCTGGAAACACTGCAATGTCTGCAAGTTGAATGATGACTTCACAGGCTTTGTTCCATTCGAGGATGGAGAGATTTTCAAGGAGGTTACACCTGGCGAGTATGTCGAAGGTCCGTTTATGTTTATCCGTGACGGCAAATACTACTTTATGTGGTCGGAGGGCAAATGGCGCAAAGCCAACTATCGCGTAGCATACGCCATAGCCGACAATCCACTCGGTCCCTTCGAGTCGCGCGGTGTGATTTTGCAGACCGATGAGGAGATTGGTACGGGCGCAGGACACCACTCCGTAATGCACAATCAGCGAAGCGGTAAGTACTACATCGTCTATCATCGTCACCCCCTTGGCTCAACCGATGGAAATGACCGCCGTACCTGCATTGATGAGTTACGATTCGACAATGAGGGCAATATCCTTCCGGTAAAGATGACCTTCGAGGGTGTCGAGGCAGATCCGTTGAAGTAGCCCAAACTTATCATAAAAAAAACAGAATAGGCTGTTGCGACCTTCTTGTCGAACAGCCTATTCTGTTTCAAAACATCGAAATGCCGGAGGCTAAATCTACCCTCCCCATCACATCGCGACCATATTTCTACTCGTAAATACGGGATTGGCGGATAACCTTACCCTCCTGCTCAATAAAGTAGCGGCGCGATTTGAGAAGGTTTCGCGATTGAAGCACCATCGTCTTGGTCTCGGAGATAATACCGAGAAAGAGCATTCCGGCACGCGAGTTCGACTCTCCCGCTGTGATACGAGCCAACTCCTCCTTTGTGGATTGAGCAAGTCGCTCGAAGAGGTTATCACGCATGGTGAGTACCTCGTCAATTGTCGAGAAGTCGTTCGAAGTAAACATATATATAATGCGCGAATATATCTCATTCACATCGGCATTTATCGACATAAGATTTTCGGTTTGTATCTGACTTAAACCGGTGTGGTTGTTGTCGATATGTTCGTAAGACGGACGAGTGATATGTACCAACGATTTGGTCATTTCGTTCAAATAGTCGAGAATCTGCACATAGTAGAGCGAGAGATTCAAATCGCTGCCGTATGTAGTACGCAGAGTTGTAGCAATCGAATACTTCAAACGGCGATTCTCCTCATACATCTCTGATGCCTCGGCAGTGAGCTCCTTCAACGCCTTGCGGTTCTCCTTCATCAGGGCAACAATGGTTCGATTATAGATGCGTGTTGTCGCCTTAATCGTATCCGAAACGGCGGTCATGGTGTTATTGACAAGACTGTCACGCACCTCGGCATCGTTTTTCTTCTTCCCCTCCTTCTTCTTTTTAGGCAGAAAGTTCGAGTGAATAAACATATAGACAACGAGCAGCGTGATAACTCCAAATGCCCAAACATCGCCCCACATCAACAACAGACCAAGAACAAAGGCGATAATAAAACCTCCGAAGCCGGTAACAAACCAACCCATAACCACGGTAAATACACCCGTGATACGATATACAGCACTCTCACGACCCCAAGCCTTGTCCGCCAACGATGAACCCATAGCCACCATAAAGCAGACATAGGTGGTCGAAAGCGGCAACTTCAACGAGGTACCGAGTGCAATAAGCAACGATGCGGTCGTAAGGTTTACAGTCGAACGAATCATATCGTAAGGCGCACCACTATGCTCGATATCTGCCCACTCGAAACGCTCTGCGACAAAGTCCTTAACCTTTACAGGTGTCACTCTATCGAAGAATCGAGAGGTATTTACCGCAGCACGCACCAAGGCACGAGAGAATACCGATGATGAGAATTGCTGCTCGCCACCATCATCTCCCGCCGAAGAGAGAGACAACTCGGTCTGCGATACATTCATCGCCTTACGAGAAGTCCAAAGTGTTGCAACCATAATGATACCCGAAAGAACGATAAACAGGGTATTGTTAGTATTTTGAGCCGGCTCTGCCAAACCTGTCATCAGCATCGACACATCGCCTCCGGCAGCTTTTGTAGTGGTGAATGCCTCCAAACCGGCAATCGGCACACCGATAAAGTTTACAAGGTCGTTACCTGCAAATGCCAACGCCAAGGCGAAAGTTCCCGACAAGATTGTTATGCGCAAGATATTTACGCGGAATAACTGCAAGAAGAAGAGCAACAGTGAGCAGAACACCCACGCTATGACAAGGGCAAGGAGCAGATGTTCATCTACCCATGCCACAAAGGCTGTTCCTCCGAGTTGTGATTTCAAACCCTTGAAGAGGGCAAAATAGAGAATTGCCGTAAGCGACATTCCGCACCAGATAGCACCTACACGGCGCAACATCTTTACATAGCGGAACGAGAAGATAAGGCGTGAAATCCACATCACAAAAGTACCCATCGTGAAGGCAAGGACAACCGAGAGAAGAATACCCGAAACAATACCCATTGCCTTTGCGGTGTTTATGTAGTTGCCCAACTCCAAGTAAGAGACATTAGGGTCAGCACCTATTTTGAAGAGCGCAACCGCTATTGCCGAGCCCAACAAGCAGAATATGAGCGACACAGTTGTAGAGGTCGGCAAACCGAGCGAGTTGTAGAGGTCGAGCAATATCACATTTGCAAACATCACCGCCACATAGAGCATCATCACCTCCTTGAATGTAAATAATCCCGGGTAGAACATTCCGTGGCGTGCCACATCCATCATACCGCTCGAAGTGAGGGCTCCCACCAAGATACCAATCGAGGCAACGATAAGAATTGTACGGAATTTTGCAGCTCTGGAACCAATAGCGGAGTTCAGAAAGTTTACTGCATCATTCGTAACTCCCACATAGAGTCCCGAAATCGCAAGAATCGCAAGAATCGCGATCATTACATAGTATATTTCTCCCATACGCGAAGTAAAGTTTAGGTTTTTATCTTCACAAAGATAGAACAATTTCGTTTGGTCGGCAACCCGTCCCATCAGATTTAACAATTATTTAACATCGCCACCTCTCCACATGCTCTGTAAATGAAAGTTTTTTTTACAAAAAATGATACACCTATGGAAAATTTTTGTATATTTGCATTATTGGAACAACTGCGTTTGGGCAAAATCCCTCCCCCGAATTTTTTCGGGGGGGGGGGATTTTGAGGTTTAATTATTTGACTTACAGCGAGTTACGAGCGTGAATTGGGTTAAAAGTTGAAAACTTTCAGCGCACCCTATTAAGCGAACGGAGTGTGCTCCCCCGGTAAGGGCGGAACGCCCGCCCCCAGTAACCCCCAGAATGGTTGCGCCTTGACAAGCAACAGAGAACGGAAAACGGAAAACGGAAAGCGGAAAACTAAAAAGCAACAGCGCACCCTATTAAGCGAACGGAGTGAAGTCGGAGGCCAAGCGGTCTTAGGAAGACAACATGTTTCCCCAACTCCTTGGCTCACAGAACGACATGGCTAC
>JAZQHQ010000052.1:0-42131 GCA_045540675.1 Alistipes sp.
AAGCATCAATTTAACGCAACTCTGCGTCGCTTAATGCTATTTTATCGAAACTTTTACGATTTCCATATATTGAATTTTACCTCCATAAATCCACATCAACAAACAAGCCTGCCTAACTTTTTCTTGTTAGACAGGCTCTTTCTTTTTTCTTTTCTGAACTCTCACGCTTGTCAAGGCGCAGTTTTTTCTAGAGGCGTTAGGGGTGGGCAGAAAGTTTTAGTTCTCCGTTTTCCCACTACAAGCGAAAACCGAAAAACAAAAAGTTTTCCGTTTTCCGCTTTCCGTTTTCCGTTTTTTCGTATCTTTGTGCCAAAGTTTGAAAAGATGGCAAGAAAGAAGGGACCTATGCCCCTGATTGAGGGGTTGGAGATAACGACTTTGGCAGCCGAGGGCAAGGCGATGGGACACCACGAGGGGGTGGTGATTTTCGTGCCGATGACCATTCCTGGCGATATTGTCGATGTACAGATTACCAAGCGTCATCGCCGCTTTATGGAGGGCAGGGTAGTGCGCTTTGTGCATAAGTCGGAAAATCGTGTAGAGCCAATATGCAAACACTTTGGCGTCTGCGGAGGTTGCAAGTGGCAAAATCTCCCATACCAAACACAACTCGACTACAAGACGCAGCAGGTGTGCGACCAACTTGTGCGTATCGGCAAACTCGATATCCCCGAAGTGCGCCCTTGTCTTGGCTCGGAGCAACAGCTCTACTACCGCAATAAGATAGAGTACACCTTTGCCGATAAGCGTTGGCTCACCTACGAGGAGATAGCACAGCAGGGCGATATTGCGCCAATGCCCGCACTCGGTTTCCATATCCCGAATATGTTCGACAAGATTCTCGATATCGAGGAGTGTCACTTGCAGGCATCGCCATCGAACGAGATTCGCAACTTTATAAAGCAGTTCTGCATCGAAAATGGCTATTCGTTCCATAATGCTCGTGCGCATGAGGGGTTGATGCGTGGAATTATCCTCCGCACCGCCTCTACGGGCGATATTATGCTCACGATAATTTTCAACGAGAACGACAAGGAGCGCATCTCGGCATTGTTCGATGCTGTTTTGAAGGAGTTTCCGCAGATTACCTCGGCTGTATACTTCATCAACGAGAAGTGGAACGACTCTACGGGTGATTTAGTGCCTATCTGCTACGCCGGCAAGGACCATATTATGGAGGAGATGGAGGGCTTACAGTTTAAGGTAGGACCAAAATCGTTCTATCAAACCAACTCCAAGCAGGCGTACGAACTCTACAAGGTTACTCGTGAGTTTGCCGATTTGAAAGAGGGCGACACTCTCTACGACCTCTATACGGGTACGGGAACAATTGCCAACTTCTGCGCAAAGCGTTGCAAGAAGGTTGTCGGTATTGAGTATGTGCCTGAGGCGATTGAGGATGCAAAAATCAACTCACAGATAAACGGCATCGAGAATACATCGTTCTACGCAGGCGATATGAAGAAGGTCTTGAACAACGACTTTATCGCCAAGAATGGTCGCCCCGATGTGATTATTTTGGACCCTCCGCGTGCAGGAGTTGATGAGCTTGTTATAGAGGTTATTCTCAACGCTGCACCTGAGCGTATCGTCTATGTAAGTTGCAACCCTGCAACTCAGGCACGAGATTTGGCGTTGATGAGCGAGATGTATCGCGTTGTGGCAGTACAACCTGTGGATATGTTTCCACACACTCACCATGTCGAAAATGTCGTAAAACTCGAAAAACGATGAAAGAGATAAAGATACTATTTGTTATCCTGTGCAGTATAGTTGTTGCCTGCTCAACATCGGGATTTGATGAAAATTCCGGTGACCTTCCAAAGCCTGCGGTTATCAATACCGATGGTTGGGCGGAGATGCCTGCTGTGGTCGAAAATGCAAATTGGGAGTACGGCTACCATGACAAGTTGCCATCGAACAACCGTTTACGCAACTACTCATTCTGCTTCGACAAGGAGAAACATTGTGCTTTGTGGGTGGCGTATCCGTTGCATTTATGCTATATGAGCAATGTATCTCGCGAAGACGATTGGCAATATGACCCTTGCTGTATAGACGACCAATACGAGCCATATTTGAGAAATGCTTACTATCCGCAGAATGGCACTTTATATAGCCATTCGCGCGGACATCAACTCCCTTCGGCAGACCGTACTGCTTCGAGTGAAGATAATTTTACTACATTCTATTGTACAAACTCAACTCCGCAGTTGCAGTCGCTTAATGGTGGCAATTGGAGAGTCCTCGAAGAGAATATCAGAGATAAGTGGATTTGTTCGGACACACTCTATATTGTTACGGGAGCGCACTTTGCAGAGGGATATGGCTACGCCTACGACAATAAGGGCAAGGGTAAAGCGTGTGCTGTTCCGACACACTACTACAAGGTTATCTTGCGTACAAAATCAGGCAATAGTGGTAAGTGGGTAGGCGACTGCTCGGCAGACGAGTTGCAGTGTGTAGGTTTTTGGTTTGAACATAAGGGAGGAGCTGCTCGACAGACAATGTCGGTAGAGGAGATTGAGAAGAAAACAGGCTTTACCTTCTTCCCGAATGTACCAAACGCTCCAAAGGAGGAGTATAACGAGAGCGATTGGCAATAAAACTGACACAAAAATAATAGATGGGTATCGTTTTCGATACCTATCTATTGTTTTACATCTCAACGACTTTGACTATAAGTGGCTCGCAAGTATTTGAGCCTTACCTTTGACTAATACCTCGTTGGCAATAGCAGGTATAAGCATCACCTCTCCCGTACGGAGCGTTTCCCTCTCCTCGCCATCAAGCACTACTTCTGCTTCACCTTCGATACATATATAAATCGTAAACGAGTCGCGTTTGCAATAGTCCAACTCTGCCTCTCCGTCTACGAGAAGTATATCGGTCTTAAAGTGGTCGCAATCAACGATATTGACCTCTTCGTTTGTCGCCATAGCGTATGTTCTGCGACACTCATCTACGCCCGACTCGAAATCTATCGCATCAACTGCCAATGCGGTGTGGAGTTCACGAGATTTACCCTCGTTATCAACTCTATTCCAATCAAAAATGCGATAAGTTATATCCGAAGTCTGCTGAATCTCTATCACATTCAGCCCCTTTGCTAAGGCATGTACCGTACCGGCAGGGATAAAGAATACATCACCCCTCTTTACGGGTACAGCCTGCAAGATATCGGCTACCGTACCCTCGGCAACTGCTCGGATATACTCCTCACGGGTAATTTCCTTATTCTTGAAACCAAGATAGATAACAGCCCCTTCCTCTGCATCGGCAATATACCACATCTCGGTCTTTCCGAATGAGTCGTGGCGCTCGGCTGCCAACTCGTCATTAGGGTGTACTTGTACCGATAGGGTATCGTTGCAATCGAGGTTCTTAATCAGCAACGGAAAATCCAAGCCAAACTGCTCGAATACCTCCTCGCCAACCAATTCACCCATATATACCTCAATAATCTCTTGCAGGTCATTGCCTTTGAGAAAACCGTTTGCTACCTTCGATATCGAACCCTTTACGCCCGAAATATCCCAGCTCTCACCATAGACTTTCGACTTGTCCACTGAACGAGAATATAACCCCTTTTTGATTTCGAGAAGGCGTTTTCCGCCCCAAATATTCTCTTTAAGCTGTGGTCTGAATTTGATAGGATACATATATATATCGTTTTATTTGAATAACTCTTCGCACTTGGCTACAACATCGTCTGCATCAGGTGTAAGCGAGAATATATGGCTCGGTTTGAGATAGAAAATCTCCTTGTTTGCCTTGTAGCGAGCCTCTCCACCACCTGTAACATTCAGCATAATAGTCGCTTTGCGGTCGATATTGCCTGCTTGCACCTCTTTGATAAGAGTTGCCAACGCTACGGCAGGCGCAGGGTGAATGTCTATGCCCTCGGTTTCAAGGAATAGTCGTGCAGCCTTTTGTGCTTGCAGGTTTGTAGCCTGCAAAACATCACCACCTGTCGCTTTCAGTGCATCATATAGACCGCCCACAATGCCGTATGGCGGTTTGCGGTTAGACAAAACCTTTGCATTGATGATGGTAGCATCACGGTGTGCGTGATTGTCATCGTATGGCAACATCGCACGCGAATCGGCACGCCAAGCATCGTACATCGGAACAAATGGCGCATTCTGCGAAACCATCAGTCGCATAAGGTTTGTACCATATCGACCATCTTCAATAAGGCGCATATTTGCCTCCCATGCAGCGATTGCTCCCGTACCACTACCAACTGCCTGGAAATAGTAGTCAGGGATACGACCGATAGTGGTTACAGCCGACAATACGGTTGTTCCCATACCATCACGGCGTGCAATGTTTTTTGCACCTCCTTCGGCATAGAACATAGGCGATTTCAACGCCAAGTTGCTCAAATGGATAGCATCGAAGTAGTCGCCACCCTTTGTGCATGCAATCAACTTTACGCAATCATTCAGTGGTGCATCAAACCACAAGGCATCGAGATTATCCTCCGGCACTGCCAAAAGAAGTTTTATATTATTTTCGGAGCAGACCTTTGCGAATGCTCGTGCCGTATTTCCTGCCGAAGCAACAACCAATATTTTCTTGTTGTCGGCATCGGTACGGGCGCAAACACTATATGCCTCGGTCTCCTTGAATGAACAAGTGGTCATTGTCGCCCCCTTCTCTGGAAAATAGCCATTGAAGGTAATGTAGAGATTTTCCAAACCGAGAGCCATAGCCAAGCCCTCACTCTTGTATGTCGTATGAGTTGCTTCGCAATGGAGCATGCGCTTCATCGGTAGCCAATCGCGATACTTGTAGAGTCCTTTGTCATCGTAAACGGTCAGTTGCTTTTTAGCATACTGCGCACGAATAAGCGAAGGCTTTTCGCAAGTAGGGCAGTCGAGCGACCAACCATTATCCTCGAACTCCTCGCCTGTTGCCACACAGAGGAGATTGTATTCGGTAGGGGTAAAACCTTTCATATAGCTTCTGTGATCTACTTTTGACACTATTTTATCCTTTCAAGGATAAACCTTGCAAATATAGTAAAATAATCTGTAAAGATGAAATAGAGGTCCCAAATTGGGTATTTCTGCGCAGAAAAGAATATTTTTACGATTAAAACAAAATAAATTTTGCTATAACAAAAATAATTTATACATTTGCAGCACCAAAAACGGAGAAATCCTATTTGGAACGATGAATCCGTAGCTCAGCAGGTAGAGCACAACACTTTTAATGTTGGGGTCCCGGGTTCGAGCCCCGGCGGATTCACGCAAAAGAGAAGGTCAAAAGCCTTCTCTTTTTGCGTGAATATATATGTTACCCACCCCCCCCCTAAATCCCCCTCGTGCGAGGGGGACTTTGTGTTTTTACTCCAAATTTCGGCAGAATATTAAGAGTATGTGGGTTTAAGGGTGCGAATCCTGCCGAGTTATTGAGGGTTACGCCTTTTGCAATCCGATAAAATCGGGTGAAATCCGATGCAATTCTATTCTCCCCAGCAATACAATCCCAAACGCAGAGAGAAGTGTGTGACCAACTTTTCAAATTCTCAAAAAAGGTTACGACTTTTTGCGGTATCGAGAAGCGACTGACCTTCCACCTTGCACGCCACACCTTCGCTACAACCGTAACACTAACTAACGGAGTACCAATCGAGTCTGTTTCTAAGATGCTCGGTCATCGCAGCCTCAAAACCACCCAGGTCTACGCGAAGATCGCACACAACAAGCTAGCTGAGGATATGTCGAAGTTGTCAGACAGATTAACAAGTTTAATTCAAAGTAAATCCTCAGCAATATAGGACATCGTATAAATTGTAGAAAGCATTGCTATACTATCATCGCTTGATAAACACATTATCGGACACAAAAGAACAAGGCCGCCTGCGGACTTCTTTCGGCAGAAAACCAAATACAAAATACGAAAAAATGAGAAACGGAGAGCTGAGAAAATTCTCAACTCTCCATTTCATTTATATTTGGCTTATACTATAACGCCTCGACTGTGAGAGTCTGCGAAATATTCGCCGAAGAGTTGCCGATATGGATGGTATAAGTACCCTTATTAACCTCCCAAGCGTGAGTCTTGTCGTTCCAGAACGCCAAGTCCTTGTGGTTCAACTCTAACTCCACAGTTGTACTCTTACCCGCCTCGAGATGTACCTTCTTGAACGCCTTCAACTCCTTCTTTGGACGGAGTACTGTTGGGTTGTTCTCCGAAACATAGAGCTGAACAACCTCAGCACCTGCCATTTTACCTGTATTCTCCAAACGAACAGTAACCTTTAATGGTTTCTCTGCCGAAATCTGCTTTGCAGCTTTCGCCTTACTCAACTCGAAAGTGGTATAAGACAAACCAAAGCCGAATGGGAACAATGGCTCGATATTCTTAGCCTCATACCAACGGTAACCTACGAGTACAGACTCCTTGTACTCTACATCGTAGTGGCGTGGAGCAATCCACAACTCATTGACATTCTTAGCTGTATGGCTAACCTTCATACCCTTTGGAATCATACCGTAAGCAGGCGAATCCTTGAAAGACTTCTCGATAGTAGCCGGCAACTTGCCCGATGGGTTAATCTTACCCACCATAATGTCGGCAATAGCCTGCATACCTGCCTGACCTGGATACCAGCCATAGATGATAGCCGATACCTTGTCGTGCCAAGCGCTCATATCAATACCTGAGCCCGAAAGAACAAGAACGATAATCTTCTTGTTTGCAGCGCAAGCCATACGCACCAAAGCCTCATCCTCACGCTCCATAGCAAATGGACGCTCTATGCTCTCGCTATCGAAAGTACCCGTAGCAATAACCACAACATCCGCCTCCTGCAACTGAATAAAGTCTGGTTTCTCGACAGCCTTAACTCTTGTACGAAGTGCTGCACGAAGAGCTTGCTCCGGCGTTACGCAGTTGAAGCCATCAACTCGTGACGCTCCGCCACCCTGCGGTGTAGTCTTTGCCCAACGGCCTACGAGCAACACCTGCTGACCCTCATTCAATGGGAGAATACCGTTGTTCTTCAATAAGATAGAACCCTCGGCAGCAGTCTGATACGACACCTGCTCGTGGTGAGGGAACTTCGCCTCGAGAGCATCCTCGTTTGGTTGACCATTCTTGAAACGCTCGTATAAACCAAAGCGAATACAAGTGGCAATCATTGGACGAATCATATCGTTGATATTCTGTTCTGTCAACTCGCCTGATGCCAACAAGCCTTGTACCGAGTTGATGTGCTGAGGTTGGTTACGATCGCCTGGCATCTCAACATTCTGTCCCGAAAGAACCACCTTCTTCCAGTCGAATACCGAACGCCAATCAGTCATTACCAAGCCTTTAAAACCAAGTGTACCACGAAGTAAATCTGTGATAACATACTTACTCTCACCTGCCCACTCGCCATTTACGAGGTTGTACGAAGTCATCACAGAACCTGCACCTGCGTCGATGCCTGCCTTAAATGCAGGAGTGTAAATCTCCATCATCGCACGCTCATCAACAATAGAGTTCGATATTCTACGCAAGAACTCGGTATTGTTGCAAACGAAGTGCTTCAAGCACGCCATTGTGCCTGTGCTCTGCATACCTACAACATAGTTTGCTACCATCTGACCTGCCAAATATGGGTCCTCGCCCATATACTCGAAGTTACGGCCACACTGCGATGAGCGGTAGATATTCAAACCTGGACCGAGCAATACGCCCGCACCTGCCATACGAGTCTCGTAACCTACTGCCTCGCCATACTTGTAAGCCAAATCTGGGTTGAAAGTCGATGCGAGAGCGATAGGTGCAGGAAACTGAGTGGTTTTCTGAGGGTGACGCACCTCGTTCTGATTAGTCAATCTATCGTTGATGCGTACACCTGCCGAAGCATCTACCGTATATACGTGTGGCAAACCCTTAGCAGGAGCTCCCGGAAGGAAGAATCTATTGTGACCGCGAGTCATCTCAACCTTCTCGTCAAGCGAGAGAGTCTTCAATACCTCATCAGCCTTAGCATAAGCCTCGTCCCACGACATCATCTCACCCTTCTTCTGGGCAAATGCGGTTGTTGCCAACGCTACGGCAACAAACGAAAGAATCAGTTTTTTCATAGTTTATATCTTGATTAATTTTAGTTTGGTTTTACTCTTTTTATATGCAGTAAAAATGATTTTACTTAATGCCGTGCTTTTTGAGAATTCTCATGATTGGCTTTTCGATAGACTGCGCCCAACGGTGATAACCATATGAGTATGGGTGAATACCATCGGCAGAGGTTAGGTGGTCCGTACCTGTCTGGTTAGGTACATTGACAAAATAAACATTCTTATACTCATTAACTATCTTGGCCATAATCTTCTCCACATAGTCGGCAGTCTCCTGCTCCTTCTTCTCGTATGCAGGACGGAAGTTACGGTTTTCACGATAAATGGTGCTTATAAAAATAATAGGCATATTAGGATTACCCTTGTGTACAGACTCAATAAATGGACGAATACGCTCACCGATTTCATCTATTGTTGGGTTAGAGAATGCATCGCAAATCAATGCATCAGCCTTGGTTTCACCGAATGCCTCGCCAAGATAAGGCTGCAACTTACTATTACCCGACATACCGAAGGAACAGAGGTGCAAGTTGGTAGAACGAGAGAGAAATGCAGGCCAAGTCAAACCCGCACCTGAAGCATTCTTACCGTGAGTAAAACTTGAGCCAAACACTGCGATGTTGTAGCGGAATGGATTGGTCAACTTCTCGATAGAGGCATTTGCATTGACGCCTATTTCAAGCGCTGTAAGTTCCGAGTAGAGAGGAAGATATATAATGCACTCCTTCTCGCCCTCTACCAAACCGCTAATAATGCCCAATGGTTGATTCATCTGCTCGCGATTTTCTTTGAATGGAGGCAGTCTGCGAGCCTTTGATGCAGCCCACGTCCACACACCCTTCTCATTTTTAATAAAGAGGTTAAAACCTGATGTTGATGCAAGCGGAGAATAAGCATCCCATCTACAATTGTCACCATAAGTAGCCTTAACATAAATATCCGACGCATTAGTCTTGAATGCGATAGCCAAACCCGAAGCCATTTTGAGCAAATTACTCTCTGCTGTCGATATGCCCTTAATATTCTGAACCTCCATACGGTGGTATGGATTTGTGGTCTCGCACAACTTTCCAAGTATTGTGAGCTCTGTCGCATTTACATAATTAAGATCCGTAGTCTTATTTGACTGTGCAGATACATTAATCACTACAAAGAGTACGCTAACAAGGATAATTAGTTTTTTCATAATAACTTCGTGTTTGATATAGTGTCAATACTGTTATCTTAACTATTTTTCGAGTCGTGAGAGTTGAGCCCAAAGAAGCTTCGGTATTCTATTACTGACTGTTGTAAATAGCGCTCGACCATACGAGTGGATATCTGCAATCGCTCTGCTATTTCACGATGTGTAAGACCTTCGATACGGCTCAAATAGAATATCTCTCGCATTCGAGGCGAGAAGGTGTCAGAATATCCGATAATATCCTCTATGCCAACAATATCAACAGGCTTTTCGTTCGTTTCTATTGTTCCTTCATAGTCCAACATTGCGAGTGTATCCCAAGCCGAAGCAGCATAATCATCAGTATGGACTGCCAACTTGTCGAGTTTGTTGCGAGTAAGATGATTTAGTGTTCTGTTTCGGACAATTCGGAATAGATATCCTGCCGCCTTATCGGTCGTAATATCGGCTCTTTTTTCGATGAATTGATAGAGCGCATCTTGGAACAAATCTTCGGCATCACAAACCTGCGTCTGCTTGCCGAGGAGTTTGCGGATATAGGCAATAATACGAGAGTAATTGCAATGAATTAACTCACGAATTTCCTCCTCCGAATATGTGAATTTGCTCTTCATTTCCGGCTTGTGTCTGGGGCAAAATTAGGAGTTTGGTCTAATTTTTGCAAAAAAATCGCCGCTTTTTTCACAAAACAGGTTCGGGTTTTTCTTTTTCTGTGTCTATACTGTTGTAAACAGTAAAATTGCAAACAAAAAAACAGAAAAAATATGTCAAACTGGGATGTAAACATCGAAATTCTCATTCGCAAGTACACAATCGGAACGCTCTCGAATAGCGAAGCAGTCTATCTTGCTGAGTGGGTTAAATCATCAAAACAGAATGCGGAGCGTTTCCGCACCACCGTTCGTGCTATCGAGCAGTCGGAGTCGCAGCGCACTGCGCAGGCGGAGAATTTTAGCAAGCGAGTAATTAACAAGGCGTTCAAGAAGGAGGCTCCACGCAAGGTTGCACTATTGCCACAACTCAAAAATCGTTGGCAGATTGCCGCCATCAGCTCGATGGTAGCTGTTGTTGCGATTGTTTTGGGCTTCTCAATCAGCTATAACAATGCAAATAATGCTGAACAACTCGTTGCAGAGAGTTCTCCTATCGAAAGTCTTGTTTCTACTTTGGAGTACTGCGCTCCAAAAGACGCGCCTCTACACATTGCTCTCGTTGACGGTACGCAGATTACTCTTAATCAGAACTCTCGTCTTACTTTGAGTGCCGATTACAACGCTACTGCACGAAATGTAACGCTCGATGGAGAGGCCTACTTCGATGTAGCCAAGAGTGACAAGCGTTTTACAGTTACTGCTGGCGACAATAGTTACATCGTACACGGAACAAGTTTTAATATCAACTCTTATGCAGAGGATAAGTTGGCAATCGTAACTCTTCACACGGGTAAACTCGAAGCTAAAATTGACGCTCAATCTTATATGCTCAAACCGGGAGATGAGTTGCGAGTTGATGACAAGGTAAAGAGTGTATCGAAGCACGTTGTTAATACCGAGAATTCGATAAGTTGGATGAATAAGAAGCTTACCTTCTCTCGTTTGCCTCTCAAATTTGTTATTAAGCAGATTGAGCACAAGTACAATGTGAAGATCAATATGCACAGCGACATCGAGGATATCCCTTATACGGGAGAGTTGCAGAACGAGGATTTGAAGTCTGCGTTGCATCTTCTCTCTATCACCGCCCCTATTTCGCTCGCTGTTACTGAGTCGAACAACGAATTTTATATAACAAAGATGTAATATGACACCAAACACAACATTACCAAGAAAATTGCATGTCGCTCTATCGCAAAAGGTGAAGCATTCAATTATTTGCATATTGGCACTTATCTTTCCAGCTATCTCCCTCTCGGCACAACCGAAGTGGGAAAAGTTAGATTTGGGTCCGTATGTAGAGATTCGCCAGCAGGGCGGTCGCACTCTCGGCTACAACCAAAATTCGGGTGTCAAGATTTTGGAGGTTGACGGCTTTGCGTTCAAAGACCTCAACCGCAACGGCAAACTAGACAAATACGAGGATTGGCGGCTTTCGTCCGAGGAGCGTGCCGAGGATTTGGCTTCGCAACTCTCGTTGGAGGAGATTGCAGGTTTGATGCTCTACTCGTCACACCAGGCACTTCCTGCTCGCGAAAGTGGTAGTAATAAGAATACCTATAATGGCAATGTGTTTAGCAAGTCATACGCTTCGCCAGCCGATTTGACCGATCAGCAGATTGAGTTTATCGTTAAGGACAAGGTGCGCCACATCTTGATTACCAAGGTGCAGAGCCCATATATCGCAGCCGAGTGGAACAACAAGGTGCAGGCGTTGTGCGAGAGCCTCGACCATGGTATTCCTGCCAACAACTCGTCGGACCCTCGTCACGGCTTGATTGCCGACGATGAGTTCAATGCAGGTGCAGGAGGTAAGATTTCGGTTTGGCCTGGATTGCTCGGCATGGCGGCGACATTCGACCCTGCCATAGCAAAGCGCTTTGGAGAGGTTGCCTCGACCGAGTATCGTGCTTTGGGTATGGCGACAGCCCTCTCTCCTCAGATCGACCTTGCAACCGAGCCTCGTTGGCGTCGTGCAGTGGCGACCTTTGGCGAGGGCTCGAAGTTGGCTACCGATATTGCTCGCACCTATACAGACGGCTTCCAAACCTCGAAGGGCGAGGATGCTCGCGAGGGCGCGTGGGGCGTAAATAGCGTGAATGCTATGGTCAAGCATTGGCCAGGTGGCGCTACAGGTGAGGGTGGTCGTGATGCCCACTTTGCATTTGGTAAATATGCTGTCTATCCAGGCAAAAACTTCGAGGAACATCTCCTACCATTCACCGAGGGTGCATTCAAACTCGAAGGCGGTACCGAGCAAGCGTCGGCGGTTATGCCTTACTATACTATTTCGTATGGTCAAGACCCATCTGGCAAGAACATAGCCAACGGCTACAGCGAGTATATCATTAAAGACTTGCTTCGCACAAAGTACAACTACAAGGGCGTTATCTGCACCGATTGGGGCATCGTGAACGAGTATTCCAATCTTCACACCAACAACGGTAAGCCGTGGGGCTTGGAGTCGATGCCTGCGGCAGAGCGCTACCTCACGGTATTGATGATTGGCATTGACCAATATGGCGGTGTGAATACCACCAAGCATATCATCGAGGCGTACGAGCTCGGTAAGCAGAAGTATGGCGAGAAGGCTATTCGTGCTCGCTTCGAGGAGTCAGCACAGCGCCTTTTGATGAACATCTTCCGCACGGGCTTGTTCGAGAATGCTTACCTCGAACCTGTAAAGAGCCAGGCGGTAGTGGGTTGCAAGGAGTTTATGGCGGAGGGCTTCGCTGCACAGCTCAAATCGGTAGTGATGCTCAAAAACCACGCAAAGACACTCCCATTGCAGGGCCGCTTGAAGGTCTATGTGCCGAAGCGCACCTATAAGGGCGTCTATAGCCAATGGAGCGATCGTGTAAGTGGTAAACCATACGAGAGTTACGGCATATCATTAAACCTTGTACGCAAATACTTCGACATCGTCGAAAAGCCCGAGGAGGCAGATGTTGCGCTGGTATTTATTAAGGCTCCAACCCAGGACAGAGGACACCACAAGGCCGATATCGACAAGGGCGGAACTGGTTACACGCCTATATCGTTGCAGTATGGCGACTACACTGCAAAGTATGCTCGCAAGCAGAGCATCGCAGGTGGCGACCCGAAGGAGAATTTCACAAATCGTTCCTACTACGGCAAGAGTGTAACCACCTTCAACAAAGTTGAGATGGAGACCGTTATCGCAACCCGCAAGGCTATGGGCAAGAAACCTGTAATCGTGGCGATTGCTGCCGAGAGACCAATGTGCTTCCACGAAATCGAGAAGGCGGCAGACGCTATTCTTATCGGTTTCGAGGTGCAGAATCAAGCCTTTATGGAGATTATTGCAGGTAAGGTCGAGCCACAAGGCTTGCTCCCGATGCAGATGCCTAAGGATATGCGTACCGTCGAGGAGCAGTGCGAGGATCTTCCGTTCGATATGAAGTGCTACAAAGATGCCGACGGCAATGTTTACGACTACGCCTATGGTTTGAACTGGAGTGGCGTGATTAAAGATTGGCGTACCGAAAAGTACGCACCAAAGAAGGAATAGAGAATAAGCACTGGTACTATCACAGCCACTATTTCGCTCGATATTGCAGAGATTAATAACGAAAGAAATAATACAACAATAAACACAAGCCTTATGATTAACTATACTCAAAGAGTGTTGAAAGCGGTGTTAGTTGCAATTCTTGCAATTGCATCCTTCTGCCCTCAGGTGTCTGCGGCAACGCCCGATATCAAGGAGAAGGTAACGATTGCGGTAAAGAATGTACCAATGCAACAGTTCTTTGCCGAGGTCGAGAAGCAGAGTAACTACTCCTTCTTTTACAGCAACACGGTGTTGAATGGTACGCCAAATGTAAGTATCAGTGTAAAGGATATGCCTATCGAGCAACTCCTTCACAAGGTATTTAATGGTAGTAACCTCACCTTCGAGGTTATTGGCAACAAAATTGCCATTAAAGTAGTTCGCTCGGTCGCAAAAAATGAGGGGGGGGTATTTCGACTCCCGCACCCACCCCTGCACCACCTGCGGTAAAAACAACCGCAACAGACATCTCTACACCTCATTTGGTTACAGGTACCGTCCTCGACGAGAATGGTAAACCGATGGCAGGTGTGGGCGTTATAATCGCTACTACACTCCAGGGTGTTGTTACCGACATCGACGGTAAGTATCAAATCAAGGCAACGCCGGCTCAAGAACTCCAATTCTCATTCTTGGGTTATAAGACGCACACCACAAAGGTTGGCTCTCGAACTACTATCAATGTTTCGATGGTTACCGAGGCGCAAATGGTTGAGCAGGTTGTCGTGACGGCACTCGGTATTAAGCGTGATGAGAAATCACTCGGTTACGCAGCTTCGAAGGTTGATGGCGACATACTTGCTTCGTCGACCAACTCCGAGAACTGGCTTTCGGGTTTGACTGGTCAGGTTGCAGGTTTGGATATCCAGCAATCGAACGGTGGTGGCTCCACCCGTGTAACTCTCCGTGGTGAGTCAACAGTGGATTTCGCTAACAATACTGCACTCTTCGTCGTTGATGGTGTGCCTATGCATAACCACGCAACCGACTCTGATGCAGGTGGCGAGGGCGAATTTACTTCTATCGATTATGGTAATGGTACAGCGGATATCAACCCAGAGGATATCAAGAGTGTAACTGTATTGAAAGGTCCTGCAGCAACGGCACTATACGGTTCGTCTGCGGCGAATGGTGCGATTATCATTACAACCAAGACGGCCGACAATCTTCAGTCGAAGATTAGCATTTCATACTCAACAAATCTCACTTTCCGAACAGTAAACACTTCACCTGACTTGCAGTATGAGTATGGTACGGGAGCTCGCAGTGACTACTACTATTATCTCCGTTCTGGAGATGGTGGCAAGGGTTCAGGTTACCACCCGGAGCCATCTTACAGCTCGCAAACCGAATTGGACTCGTGGGGCCCTAAGATGGATGGAACTCTTTACTATCAGTACTACAACGAGAAGGCCGGTATTGGAGGTAGTTACGATCAGCTCGGCGACTTCCGCCGTACAGCTACTCCGTTCATCAGCTATGGCGACTGGTTCAAGGATTATTTCGAGACGGGTTACAGTTGGACCAATTCGGTGTCGGTTGAGGGCAAGATTAACCAGCGTAACTCCATCCGTGTTTCGGTGCGTGACACTCATTCGCACGGTATCGTCCCTAATTCGCCGAGCAATATGCAGCACCTCTCCGTGCGTACCCGCAGTGAGTTTGCGAAGTGGTTTACTTCGGAGGTTTCGCTCAACTATCGTCGAAACCATAGCGACAACATCCCTGTATCTTCGGGTTATAGCGCAGGAGCAGGTATTATGTATAGCTTGTGGTGCTACGCTCCAAACATCAATATGGACTGGGCGAAGGACTATTGGCTGGATGGCAAAGAGGGTATTAGTCAGGATACATCGCTCTCTGGCACTAAGAATAATGCTTACTTCATCGCAAATGAGAGTGTTAATACTCAAAATCGTGATCGTATCTACGGTAATATCAAATTTGACTTTAAGATATACAAGGGCTTGACATTGATGGTACGTGGAGGTCTCGACTCGCAGTATGACTTCCGTACACAGCGTTTTGCATTCTCTACACCAAAAGACCCTAACGGTTTCTACCGCGAGCAGACTATTCGCTCGATGCAGTTTTCGGGAGAGTTTTTGTTCCGCTACAATCACAAGTTTAATCACGACCTTAACCTTACTGCAAACTTCGGTGGTAGCATTGTAAGCCGTCAGTACGAGAAACATCAAGACTGGGCAGACGACCTTATCGAACTAGGTGTGTACTCTCTTGCTAACTCGGCGTCACTGATTAGAACCTCAAACTATTACGAGCGTCGTCAGACCAACTCACTCTATGGTTTGGTGCAACTTTCGTGGCGCAATGCACTCTTCCTCGATGTTACAGGTCGTAACGACTGGTCGAGCACGCTTCCTGCCGAGAATCGTTCATACTTCTACCCTTCTGTTTCGGGTAGTGCAGTATTGAACGAGTTGCTCAACTTTGGTAGCAAGAAAGGTGTAATAAATTTATTGAAGGTTCGTGCTTCGTGGGCACAGGTAGGTCACGATACCAGTCCTTATCGTACCAAGCAGTATCTCAACAGCACATTATTCCCTGGTGTTGTAGACATTAAAGATTCAAAGACCAACGATACATTGTTGCCTGAAAGAGTGTCTTCGTGGGAGCTAGGACTTGATTTGCGTATGTTCCGCAACCGCTTGAATATTGATATGGCATACTACAACAACAAGACTACAAATGCTCTCGCTTCGATGCCGGTATCTTCTGCATCGGGTATGACCAGCGTATATACCAACGCAGGTTCGATTCGTAACCAAGGTTTCGAGATTCAGGCTACTGGTACAATCATCCGTACAACCGATATTCGTTGGGACATTTCGGCAAACTGGTCTATCAACCGCAATAAGGTGCTTGAACTCGGAGAGGATATCGATTTCTGGAGAATTGCCAATCGTGGCAATTACGCATATATGTACGCATACGAAGGTAGCTCACTTACTTCGATGTATGGTCGTCGCTACAAGCGTGCTCCGGAAGGTGCATATGTCGTTGACAATTCGGGAAAAGTAATTGATGTTTCAGGGCAGATTGTTTATGGCGTGGATGGTGCGCCTATCATCAATTCTGAAATCGAGTATATTGGCGATTGTGCGCCTAAATGGCGTGGTGGCTTTGGCACTTCGTTCAAATGGAAGGGCTTCAAAGCAAGCATCAAATTCGATGGTAAGTACGGAGGACACGTTTGGTCAGAGACCAACTGGGTTATGAACTATCGTGGTAAAGGTGTCGCAACTCTTGAAGGTCGTGAGGGAGGATTCGTTCCTGAGGGCGTAATGCTTATGGCTGACGGCAACTACAAGATTTGCGATTACGAGCATACATCTTCGACTATCAAGACATACTATCGAGTGAAGTACGCTCGTGAGTGTACAGAGGGTAACTTTGTTGAAACTTCGTTTTTGAAGTTGCGTGAGGTTCGAGTTGAATACTCGTTCCCAAAGAAACTTCTTGCTAAGACTAAAGTTATCCAGGGCTTGACCGTAGCAGTATTTGGAAATAACCTCTACTGTTGGACCAAATTCCCAGGCTTCGACCCTGAGGCGGTTTCGATGCGTGGTGCAGCTTTGACACCAGGTTTTGAAATCTTGCAGATGCCGGGTACCGCAGTATATGGTGGTAGCATCTCTATAAAATTCTAATGCGAAGGAGGATTTTGATTATGAAAAAATACATTATATATATTACAACTGTTTTGGCTGCGACACTCGTATCGGTTAGCTGTGCCAATTTTGACGAGATGAACGATAATCCGTATGCCCTCTCCGAAGCGAGTCCGGAAGCGTTCGTACAATCTACAACCTGTAATGTACTGAAGCGTCTTGCTCAAACCTCATACAGTTGGTTGGGTGATCTTATGCAGTACTCTATCAAAACTAACTTCGAAACCTCATCGCAGTTGACCTATAACTATGTTATATCGGAGGAGAATTCATCAAGTTTATGGAACTTGTATTTATACCTCGGTAATACACAACATATGTTGGAGCAGGCTCGTAAGGAGTGCGCAGTCGAGGGACAGGGCAACCCTGCTATGATTGGTGTAGCGTTAACATTGCGCTCGTTAATTACACAAATTTTGACCGATACCTACGGAAATGTTCCATATTCGCAGGCCGGTCTGCTCTCTTTGCAAGACGATGAATGGGAGTTTACTCCTAAATACGACAACCAGAAGGATATTTATATCGACTTGGTGCGCTCTATGGAGGAGGCTAACGCTTGCTTCAATAAAGCCAAGGAGCAGAAGTCTGCTGGTGTTCTTTCAAATATCAATTTCGAATCTCGCTACGACTATATGTACAACGGAGACGTTGACAAATGGCAGCGCTTTGGCAACTCGCTCTACCTTCGTATTTTGATGCGCATTTCGAATAAGGTTGTGGAGGAATCTAATGGTATTATCTCGTTGGGCAATGATTATGGCGATATCAATGTGCTGAATAAGATTAACGAGCTATACGACTGTCATCTTTCAGGTGGTGGCGAGTATCCTATGATGCGCAACTTGAACGATAGTGCACGTATGCAGTTCAGCTCGAAGGATGCGGCTCTCTACACCCCATTCAAATTTACCACTGGCGGTATTTGGAAACAGACTGCCGCTTGTTCGACTATCGTTAGCTTAATGCTCGTAAAGACAGATGATCCTAACAAACCTTGGGACCCACGCTACTATCGCTACTTCACAAAGGGCATAGGAGCTCCAACACAGGAAACGAGCCAATTCTTGCGTGACTACTTCGACAGCCACATCTCTTCGGCTGGCAATTCGACCATTGGTAGATATACATCGGGCAGTTGGACTGGTAATCACATTGGCGACATGAAGATGGATTGTGCTTATTCGCTCCTTAACTATGACGAGCAGCTCTTCCTCTTTGCAGAGGCTGGTGCGCGCGGTTGGATTCCTATGGCACAGAAGGATTACAAGGCAATCTACCTTGATGCTAACCTCCAAAACATCTTGCATTGGCAACTTGGTTGGGAAAATGTAAGTGATTACTACCTCGCATCGTCTCCGGAGGTTATCAACTTTATCAACTACCTCGACTACGAGTTCGACTACGACAAGGCTGTCGAGACAATCTTGCGTCAGAAGTATGTTGCTAATTTCTGGGTAGGTATCGAGTCGTGGGCAGACTATCGTCGTACGGGTTATCCTGTATTGAAGACCAATGGCCCGATGGCACAGAACAACGGTATTCTTCCGACTCGTATGCGTTATCCTTCTACCGAGTCCTATCAGAACTCAGAATGGTACAATGAGGCAATAAATGGTTGGCTTGGAGGTGAGAACAACCTAACTACCGATGTATGGTGGGCTGATACACAAGAGAGTAAAGCTATCCGTCGTTTGGGTCGTCAATAATATAAAACTATGTGTGAAATTATGAAACGATACTTTATATATATAATTATGGTGGTTGCGGCTCTCTTCACGGGCTGTACAACAGAAGCAACCGATGAGACTCCAGATGTGACCGAAGTCGGAGACCTCGAGGTTACATTCAGCGTAAATGGAGAGGAGGTGCGTTCGCTTGACCTCTCGTCAGTAAGCCACAACATCAAGGTGGATGTTACAATCAACTTCGATGGAATATATTGGAACGCTATATCGAACAAGGAGTGGTGCTATATCGACAATGAGGAGGTTCACCGTGGTTCGGATTCGTTCAATATCGTAATCAATGCTAACAATGGCTTCGAAGATCGTGAGACGGCTGTAATTACATTTGTAGCAAGCAACTACAAGAAGAGTATGCTCGCGGTGGATCAAAGAGGTAATGTATTCGTACTTGACCAGGTATATGCTGCATCATCAAAGTCTGCTGGTAGCCTTACAACCAAGGTTAAGACTTTTGATACTGGCGATGCTTGGCACTTCGAGTGCGATTCTTGGATTACCGCAACTAAGGGTGCTGTAACTACTGCTAATGGCGAGACTTACACCGATGTAACTATCGTATGGGAGGCTAACGAGGATGTTTCTCGTTATGGCGAGGTCAAGCTCGTAAAGGACGGCAGGGATTATGCTGACGGCACTATCAATATCTGGCAGTTCGGTACAGAGCTAAACTACGACGAGGAGGGCAATGTATTGCTCACAGCAGAGGAGCCTGCTCCACTCGAGCTTCGTGTTCCAAAGCAGACCGTTAAGGATATCGCTATGCCTACTTGGGTAACTTATACTACACAGGCGAATAGTGATGAAACAACATCTTATATGCTCCAATTCGCAGGTAACCCGAGCGATGCCCAACACATTCGTTCGACTGAACTTTCGCTCTCTTTCTTGTCGGGTGCCGCAGATATCCAGCTTCCAGTTATCAAGCAAGAGTTCTATACTGTAGAGGGCCTCTTGACCGGTCCGGGTTTGGCTCTCTTCGCTAAGACTTGGAACGAGGGTGGCGATGTGTCACAGTGGTACATCGACGGCGTTCCTACAATCATCGCTGATGTTGATTTTACCGAGATTAAGGAGTGGACTCCAATTGGAACCGAGGAGCGCCCTTGGACCGGCGAGTTCAATGGTAACGGCAAGAAGTTGATCAACTTCAAGTCGTCACAACCATTGTTCGGTATTTGCAAGGATGCAACTATCTCTGGCGTTATCTTCGATAAGACCTCTACTTTCGAATTCAAAGGCAACTACACTGGCGAAAAGATTCTTGCTACACTTGCAGGTAGCATCGTCAATACAACGGTTCAGAACTGCTCGAACATCGCAACTATCTCGATGGACGCAAATTCGACATCTTCACAGACATATGTAGCTGGTCTCATTGGTAAGGCTGATAAGAACTCGCACATCGTAAACTGTACAAATGGAGGTGTAGTAAATGTTGCTGCATCGTCGAGCGCTGACGCAAATAGCAACTTCTATGTTGGTGGTATCGTTGCTCACAACGCAGGTAAGGTTGACCAGGCTTTCGCTACAGGTTCGGTTAGCTCGGGTGCTGTGGTAGGTAACTCGTATATTGGTGGTATTGTTGGATACAACACCGCTGAGGCTACCATTACAGCCAGCCATAACGCAGGTGCCGTAAACTACAATGCAGGTCGTGGCTCGAACATAAGCTTGAACGGTTATGTAGGAGGAGTTACTGCTATTGCTCAGGGTACTGTTACATACAACACTAGCGAGGGTACAATCACTTCTACTTCGGCTGTTGAGAGCCTCCACATTGGTGGTGTAGTAGGTGCGTGGTTGAGTGGCGATGCTGTTTTCAATCACAACACCATTGGTAATACCTCAAACATTGTTGCTGAGGGCGCAGCTCTCCACACCTACGCAGGTGGCCTTGCAGGTCTTATAAGCGAGAATGTTGCTTCGATTGAGATCGACTTGACAAAGTACAACGGTTCTTTTGCAGGTAAGGTTACTGCCGGAGTTTGCCAGAGCAACTCACAAGCAACTATTTCGGCAGGTGGTATCTTCGGTAAGGTTATGACCAATGTAACCATTTCGAATATCGCAGAGTGGACAGGAACAGTTACTTTCTATCAACAGGAGGCAATTTCTTCAAACTGCATCAACTTCGGAGGTTTTGTAGGATGGGCAACTACTCCTATCACCATCTCAAACATCGTCTCTAAGGGAGATACTATTCTTAGTCACACAAAAGCGGCAGCCATCAATACCACCGGAGGTTCATTTGGAGGTTTTGTTGGTCGATGCGAGAATGGTGCAACAATTTCTGATTGTACCAACAACGGTCAGACAGCGTGGACATCTTCAAATACAGGCTCATCGAATGCCTATGATATTAATTTGGGTGGTATCGTAGGTCGTATCGTAGAGGGTAATTCGTCTATTATCAACTGCCACAACAAAGGTAAGATTGCAAATATGCACTACAACAACCTGGCTTGGTCAACTAGCTACAACACCAACTGTTCAGGTGGTATCATCGGCAGCTTCGGTGCAAAGGCTTCGCCAGTGGGCGCAATCACTATCGAGAAGTGTACAAACGCTGCAAACATTAGCGCTTATCGTGGTGCTATCGCCGGTATCGCCGGTTTCCTTGCTAACGCTACTGTTAAGGGTTGCGAGTACAGGATTGGTGCTATCGAAGACCAAGTGAACGTAGTTTGTGCAGGTATCGCAGGTATCGCTGCAGATTCTCACTTCATTGATTGTGTTGCAACTGTTAATATGTCTGGCTACAATGCTGGCTCTCTTGATATGCGTGCTGGTGGTATCGTGGCTCATCTTATGGGTACATCTTCGGTTTCAAACTGCTCGTATTATGGTGAGATTACACCAAAGAAGCTTCGAGATAAAGATCCTGAGTATTTTGGTGGTATCGCAGGTTTGGCACAGGATGAGACTATCTCGATTACAAACTGCCGTTGCGGTGGAACAATTAACGGTAATGTAATTTCGGATAACAATCTCTCTACTTACATTATCAACTATTCGCCAAATGGTGGTGCTGCAACCAATGCTACAGTTACAGGTTGCTCATATTGGGACGGAAAATAATTTATTAGGGCTTGGGGTGATAAAAAGTAGTAGTTAAATTTTTCATCGTTAATAAAATCCACAAGTTAATTTGGACCTACTCCGAGCCTTTTTTTAATGATAAAGTTTTTACACAACATAAAACTATGAGAAAAGTTTTTAAGTTCGTTGCCGCTCTTGCCGCAGTTATGTTTGCAGGCTGTACAAACGATTCCTCAAAAGATGTTATAACTCCAATCGAGGGCGAAATAACAGTTGTAGGCGTAGGTTTCGACGAAACCAAGACCTATCTTGGAGAGTTTGTAGAGGGTGTCTCTGGTAAGGTTTATTGGAGCGAAGGTGACCAGATTGCAATCAATGGTAACACTTCGTCCAAAATTGAAATCTCGGAGAATAAAAAGTTTGCCGAGTTTACATTCGTGGGTAGTTTGAATTATCCATATTCGGTGCTCTATCCGGCATCGGCTTACATTGATGCTTCGACAATCAATCTTCCCGCTGTTCAGGCTGCTGCCGATGGCACATTCGCAACCAACTGCGCACCGATGGCGTGCGTTGCAGAAGAGGGAGATGGTGTCGCTTTGCACCACCTTACATCGGTCGTTCACTTGAAGGTTGTACTTCCAGCAGAGAGCACTCACGCAACTCACAAGCTTACAAAGGTTGAGTTCCGTGGCAAGGCAGGCGAGCAGGTTTCGGGCAACTTCGCTATCGACTACACTAGCGCAAACCTCACAGCAGCTTCAACTGCCGAGGCTGACAAGGTTGTAACAACCCAGGTCGGTAAGACTCTCTCGGACGAGGTTACAGATATTTTCGTTGTAGTTCCTGCGGGCGAGTATGCAAGTGGCTTCTCTGTTCGCCTGATTGACTCCAAAGGACACTACATGGATATCGCAACAGACGCTATCACTCTCACAAAGGGCGATATTAAGACTATGCCTGTTATTGAGTTCGTTCCAACCGCTACTCTCATAGGTATTGAGATTGCAAGCGCAGAGGAATTGGTAGCTTTCGCCAAGGCTTATAACGCAAGCGAGTACGCTAATGTTACTCCACTCGTAGTTTCTCTCAAAAACGATATCGTATTCGATGACGCAACTAATGCAGCTTGGACTTCAATCGGCAGAGTTGCTTATGAGGCTGACGGCGCTGTTAACCATTATTTTAACGGAGCATTCTATGGTCAAGGCTTTGCTATCAAGAATTGGCGTTCAAATAACAAGCCTTTGTTTGCGACTACATACGATGCTATTATTAAGGATTTGACTATCAACAGCACTTCATCGATGACATTCTCGTTGAATATTATTGCGGAGTCGCACTATGGTGTTATCGTTGGCGATGCCTTTTCTACCGTAATCGAGAATTGTACAAATGAAGCCTCTGTTGTTCTTGACAACTGTGTCGCAGATGGTCTTGCGGTTCGTTTGGATGTTGGTGGTATCGTAGGTCGTACAGACGCAGATTGCCAAGTTGTCGGTTGTACCAACAATGGTACTATTGAGTCGAAGGACACTTGTAACTTCGGTCTTCTTGCAGATAACGAAATCCCAGAAGCAATCGTATGTTTGGGCGGTATTTGCGGTTATAGCCGTTGCTCTTTGGTTAATTGCTCGAATACAGGTGATATCACGTCTAACTACAATGCTTATGAGAGAGCTACAGCAGGTATTGTTGCTCGTATTACAGGTGATGGATATGTTGATGGTTGTACAAACGAGGGTGCTATTAACGATGCATCGCGTCGTAATCCTATAGTTGATATGGTATACGATCACAACCGAAATGTTCGACTTGCAGGTATTGCTGCCGTAGCAGCGTGCAATGTAACAAATTGTGCCAATAGCGGAGATATTACAACATCGACAGGTGCTAAATCTGCGGATATTGCAGGTATACTTGCTTTCGTTAATTCTTCAAACCTTGACCTTAGTGGCAATAGCAACACTGGTGACATCAACATAAATGCCCCAGTTGATGATGTCAATACCTCAGGTACTCCTACAACAGGTATTCGTTACCTATTTGCAGGAGGTCTTATTGGTAATTCAAACAATATGGCACTCGCTGATTTGGATTGTACAGGTAAGACTTTCTCGGGCACAATCAATATCGCAACTGTCGAAGGAGCAACCTCAACAACAGTTGCTGTTGGTGGAGTGGTAGGCGGCCACACTAAGACAGATGCATCGCTCTGGACTATCCAGAATGTTTCATATACTGGTCGAATAACATTGTCAAACCTTGTTAACTGTGCATATTGCCACTTGGGAGGTGTTGTAGGACGAGTATGTAGCCCAACCCACATCAAGAAGGCTACAAACAGCGGAGCCGTAGAGTGTAAAGGTACTAACAACATTGCTTATAAGGACGTATGTTTTGGTGGTATACTTGGTGCAAACTTAGATGGAGTTGCAACAACTATTACCGAATCCACAAACAGCGGTACTATCCAGTTCCAAAACAACACAAATATATCTGGTCGTGCAACCGCAGTTGGTGGTATAGCAGGTGCCCTTACCGGAGCAGCATCGACTATACAGCTCTGCACAAACACCGGTTACATCTGCAGCCACAATCGTAGCAACAATAATACGGCTGCTATTAGAACAACTGGTTCTAACTTCGGTGGTGGTATTGTTGGTTTCATTCAGGGTACCAGCGATGCAAAGGCAACAATTGACCAATGTACAGTAAATAAAACTGACAGCTCTGTAAATAGCACAATTACAATGGCTACTATACCCGCAGGCTATGGTATATACGCATCACGAGGTATCTTGGGCGGTATGGTAGGCTATGCTTCTCACACCAACATTTCGAACTGTAACTGTTCTGCAACTATTGAAAAGACACAGCAAGGATATGTGGCTGCTTTGGTAGCTTGGTTAGAGAACTCCACCATCGAGGAGTGTACAGTTACCGCATCAAAAGTTAAGGCCGACTATGCAAACATCGCAGGTAGAGGATCTCTTGCGGGCAAAGTAGTTGCTTCGGTTGTTAAGAACAACGAGGTATCGTTTGCTTTGGAAGGCACTGCTGCCTCTGGTGGTGGCGATGGCGTATTGGCAGGTATTTCTGACGATGCCTCTACATTTACCAACAACGCAGTTAGCGGAACATTCTTTGGTGCTGCAATCACGCTCGATAGCAAGATGATTGGTTCGGGTACTCCAACCATTAGCGGTACTGCACTCTATACCGAGTAACACTCTTTCAATCTCTTTATCGGGTGGTCTTCGGGCCACTCAGCGGAGGAGCTAAAAAAACTGAAAGCGGAAACAATAAATGATGAGAAAACTTTTTATTCCGATATTAACCCTTATTTTGGCGTTGGCTTGTACACCTGATAATGGTGGCAATAACAACGGCAACAACGATAACGGTGGATATACTCCTACCGGCAAGATTACGGTCAAGGGACTCGTCTACGGTGGCGGTAGCAAAACTCTCGCCGGCGTGGTTATTTCTGATGGCTTGCTGTGTGTGCAAACCGACGAAAACGGTTACTTCGAGATCGATAGTGACCTCTCACGCACGAAGTTTATCACAGCAAGTATCCCTTCGGGTTACTCTGCGCCAACAGATGAGAATGGTCTGCCGATTTTCTATCACCGCGTAACAGACGAGGAGAGAGCAAATGAGATGGTACAACATACATTCGAGTTCTATCCAGTTGCAAATAACCCCGAGCGTTACACCCTTATCGTAGGCGCTGACCCGCAGCCCCGTGCTCGCTCGGCTGGCTACGACAATATAGCCTACCACTCATTGGATATGTGCGAGGACTTCTATCTAGATATGAAGGAGAAGGCAGCTACAATTACCGACCGAAATGTCTACGGTATGATGCTCGGCGACCTCGTTCACGAGAATATGAACCTATTTACCAACTATGTCGCAGGCTTAAAGACACTCGGTTTCCCGATGTTCAACATCCTCGGCAACCACGACAACGACTACACAGCCAAGAACGACACCGAAGGTCGTCGCAAGTACGAGGAGTACCTCGGTCCGACCTACTACTCATTCAATATCGGCAAGCAGCACTATGTAGTGTTGGATAACCTTATTATGAAGATTCGTTCCAGTGACAACTCGTTGCGTGATTACGACCAGGGACTTACCGATGAGGTGTGGCAGTGGTTGCAGAACGACCTTCAGTATGTGGACCGCTCGACTACCATTATGGTAGCTGCGCACTCGCCGATGTTTATGGGTATCGATATGAGCGAGCGTTCGAAGCATACGCAGGGGCACCGTACCGACTACGCTGCACTCTTGTCGAAATATGCGAAAGTGCACGCTTGGGCAGGTCACGCACATACAACATTCAACTATGTATATCCAGAGTCATCGAACCTCAAAAATATCGAGGTTCACACTGTGGCTCGCTCGACAGGCGAATTGTGGACAAATGAGTATGCTGTAAATGGCACACCGCGCGGTTATACCGTGGTGGAGGTCGATGGCGATGAGATTTCGTGGTATTTCAAGCCTACTCTCTATCAGCGCAACGGTTTTACAGGTCAGACCGACCCACAGCCTGAGTACAAGTATCGTGACTACGACTTCGACGAGAATGGAGAGGCAAAGATGCGCAAAGATGGTGCAAAGTTGACCGAGTCGTACCAGATGAAGGTCTATAAGCCTGGGCAGTATCACAACTCCTATGATGAAATGATTGCAGGTAATGCGGCAAATAAGTATGTCTATGTAAATGTATTTCTCTGGGACGATAAGTGGGAGAAACCGAAGTACAACGGTGCAACAATGTCAAAACTTGGACACAAGGAAGCTTACTGCTTGGCTACATACGAGATTACGAATCACTACTACTCTTACGGCTATAAGTTGGCAGGTGGTAACGAGTATGGTCCTGGCAACAATAATATTCACACAATCTTCCGTATCTACGAGCCAAATCCGAAGGGTAATGGAACGATTACGGTCGTGGATCGCTTCGGCAACAAGTACTCGCAAACTATTAGCTGGTAAAAATACGAATAAACTACAAACGATATGAAACATTTAAGAAGATTGACTCTAACCCTTGCGCTACTGCTCTCGGTAGTGGCAGTATATGCTGGTGGTATCAAAAATGCGAAGGAACTGTTGACCTTCGTTACCGCTATCAACAAAGGCGAGGACTATTCGGCCTTCAAAAATGAGAAGGGCGAAGTATGCCTCGAAGCCGATATTGATATGGCGAAGGTTAAGAAGATGCCAGCCATACAGTCATTCGGTGGTACTTTTGACGGTCAGGGCCACGCTTTGAAGAATTGGAAGGCACAGAACGGACTTTTCCACGAGCTTTTGGAAGGAGGTAAGATTCAGAACCTCCGCATCGACGCTTCGTGTGTAATGAAGACGCAGACCAAAGGTGGCGAAACTTTCGTAGGTTGGATTGCCAATATCAACAAAGGTACTATCGAGAATTGTGAGACTCACGGAGCGTTGACTCACAAGTCAAACTTCACCGACGGCAATGTCTATGTGGGTGGTATAGTTGGATCGAACCGATATGTTGTATATCGCTGTCGCAACTATGGTGATATTAGCTCTGCAAGCATCTATTGCAGTCGAGAGAAGGATAAGGTAGTTACTGTTTATGTCGGAGGCATTTGTGGTGCAACCTATCATAAGACTCTTGCAGCAGCTACTACTGCTCGTTGCGAGAACTATGGTAATGTGAATTCGAAGAATGACGCCCGTAACGACAAGATCGGAGGCATTATTGGTGAGGCGTTCAAGACAACTGTTAAATTGTGCCTCAACTATGGCAATGTAACAAGCACCTCGAACGCTCCGGATGCAGGCGGTACCAGCGAGAGTTGGGTGGCAGGTATCGTGGGTTACACAAAGAGTGATATTATATGCTGCGACAACCTCGGCACTGTATTCTCGTCGGGTATCAGCACAGCTCATATAGCAGGAATCTGCGCTATGCCACACAATAAGATGGTTATTGCCGACTGTACAAACTTCGGCAAGGTTGAATGTGCAAATACTGCACCTGCTCACGTGGGTGGAATTGCTGCAACTATCGGCCGTGAGGTTCACCTCGTAAACTGCAATAACCGCGGCGAGGCACACTTCATCGGTGCAAGCCCTACAAAGCCCTCTTTCATTGGCGGTATAGTAGGTGTGATTTATACGCCAAATAAGAATAAATTTGCAACCTATCTTCGCCGCTGCGTAAACTACGGAAAAGTAGAGAGTCTTTCAGGTGGTAACAACTATGCCAATCACAACAACGCTATCCATACGGGAGGTATTGTAGGCAAGGCCGGTGGTAACGCTAAGGCTTCGGTACACTTCCTTGACTGCGCAAATAAGGGAGAGGTTAAGGCTGCAACAGGTCGTTGTGGCAATATCGCCGGTTACATCACAACTGTAGATGTTCAAGGTGGAGAGTTCCACAACTATGCTACTGCGGCAGACCCTTTGGCTGACGGCTCGACTATCTTTGGCCGTGTTGCTACCGATCAGGGAGAGCCTATCGTTGGTTGCGTTGTTTCGGACGGTAAGCAGTGTGTTGCTACCGACAGCAATGGCCACTACGCATTGAAGAGTGATATGAAAAATACTCGTTTCGTGTTTATCTCTATCCCTGACGGCTATCAAATTCCGCATCGCAAGAGTGTGATTCAGAACTTTGCTCGTATCCCTCGTCACCAGAAGGCTGCTACAGCAAACTTTACCCTTGCAAAACGTACGAAGCCTACCGATAAGTACACCGTAGTTATGATCGGCGACCCACAGATGCGAGGTCTCGGTCACGACGGCTCTGGCGAGCGTTATCGTGATGTTGTACTCCCTGATGTAGAGGATTTTAAGAAGACTACAAATGGTGAGTTCTTCGCCATCAACCTTGGTGACTTGGTTTATAACTGGATGGCAGGATATGATGACTATATGGACATCAGCGCCCCTCTCTCGTTCCCTATGTGCCATATAATTGGTAATCATGACTACGATCAGGCAAACATTATCGAGGGTAAGTTGGGTACTCCATACTTCGAGGAGTATGTGTCGCCTACCTACTACTCGTTCACCATTGGCAAGATTCACTATGTGATGGTAAACAGTATCGAGTACAGCCGTGCAAATGCAAAGAAACACTATGGTTCTGGCTTGGATAACGAGCAGTTGGAATGGTTGAAGCAGGATTTGAGTTATATTCCACACGACTATACAATCTATATTTGTGGTCACGCTAACCTTTGGAAGAAGCCGGGTGACAACCCTAATGCCTCTTACGGTAAGTACAATGTAAACTATAAGGAATATACCGAGCTTATCAAGCCATATAAGCGAGTTTATTCGTGGTCGGGTCACTATCATACCAACTATGAGTTTGAGTATGCAGGAAAGCCTAATTACGAGGATATGAGCCATTTCTCGTGTATCTCGGTATGTCGTTGCGTAGGTGCTCTGCGCACGAATATGGAGATGGATGCCGCCGGTCGCCCAAATGGCTATATGGTCGTAGAGGTTGATGGTGAAGATGTTAAGTGGTGGTACAAAAGTGTCGGTCACGACCGCAACTACCAGATGCGTACCTACTCACCTATTCGCACGGGCGACGGCTACGTGAAGGCTAACATCTGGAGCTACTCGCCAGATTCGAATTGGTCGACTGTTGAGTGGTGGGAAAACGGCAAGAAGGTCGGCGAGTTCGAGCAGTTTGCCGAAGCTGATCCTGACTATATGCAGATCTTTACCGAAAAGTTGAGCCACATCAAAGGTCGAGCGGCTAATTATGCGAAACCTGTAAAGTCACGCTATATGTTCCGCATCAAGCCAAGCGAGGGTGTTCGCTCTGGAGAAGTTCGTGTAAAAGACAACTTCGGTACTACCTACACGGAGAAGGTAGAATGGTAAACAGAATAAATAATGCAATTAACCATATAACAAATTATATCAAAAATGGCTATTAAACGATTTTTTAGAGTAATGCTTGCAACCGTACTTTTGTGCGTGCTGCCGAGCATTGTATTCGCCAATCCGCTGGTAGTGTTTTTTGGAGATTCCGTCACCCATAATTGGGGAAAATATAGAGATTCTTTCTTCTCTACCAACAATTTTCTTTGTAAGGGTATCGATGATGAGACTACGGGCGATATGCTTAAACGCTACGCTTCCGATGTGATTGGCCAGCACCCTCAGGTGGTAGTTATCCTCGCTGGCGCTAACGATATCGCACAGAACAATGGCGTATTTGTAACAGCCGAGCAGATTAGCAGCAATATCTTTTATATGGCGAAGATGGCGCAGGAGGCCGGTATTAAGGTCGTGTTGTGCAGCGTGCTTCCATCGTCTGGTTATAATTGGAATACAAATGCCGTACCTGCTAACTTTATTTCTCAGTTGAACACCATTGTCGAGGAGTGGGCAGCGAACAACAACTGCGAGTATGTAGATTACTATTCGTTGTTTGTACAAGCAGATGGCTCCCTTGATCCAAAGTTCTCAAATGACAACTGCCACCTTTTAACCGAGGGCTACTACATTATGGAGCAGGCGATAATGCCAATTCTCGAACCAATGCTTAATAAATAGTTATAACCCCAAAAGATTTTGATTATGAAAAAATATCTGATTATTATAGCATTGTTCTTTGGCTTGGCAGCCTGTGCTCCCGACACCACCACTGACTTTACTGCGAAGTTATGTGTTGCAGAGAGCGAAATCAAGGCAACAGCAGCAAAAGGTGTATACTTCTTGACCGTTACAAGCGATACAAAATGGAGAGCAAGTTGCGAGTCCGAGTGGCTATTTTTGAGAGTATACCACGGCGAAGGCAATGGCAAAATCGAAGTTGAGGTATTGGCAAATAAGGAAACAGAAGAGCGCAACTGTGAGATTCTTATTAAGGGCGATGGTGTTGCTGAGGAGATATATATCCCTGTAACACAGGCTTCGGCAAAGGGCTTGCTCGTTGAGAAGACCGTATATGAGGTCGGAGCAGAAGGTGGAAATATCGTTGTTGATTTGCTGACCAATACCGAACTTTCGGCAGAGATTGACGCTGATTGGATTACTTTGGCAGAGCCAACCCGAGCTTTGGAGGCTCGTCAGATGACATTCACCGTAGCTCCAAACAATGCTATCGAACCTCGTACAGCAACTATTACCTTGTCAGGAGAAGGCGTCAAAGATGAGATTTTGACAGTAACACAATCCGAGACCAATGGTTTTATTGTCGAGAAGACAACATACGAGGTTGCCGCCAAAGGAGGAGAGGTTGTGGTTGATTTGAAGACTAATATCGAGATTACCGCAACAATCGAAGCTGATTGGATTACTTTGGCAGAGCCAACCCGTGCTATGGCTGCTCATCAGATGGTGTTTACCGTAGCCAAAAATGAGACTACTGAACCTCGCACTGCAACTATCACCTTGTCGGGCGAGGGTGTAGAGAGTGTAACACTGACCGTAACACAGAATGGCGCAAAGCCTGCTGTGATATTTGCTAATGCAAACTTTAAGGCATTCCTACTTAGCAACAATTATGATACAGACGACGACGGTGAGTTTTCGCAGGACGAATTGGACGCAATTACGAATATTACCTTATGGCGTCGTGTTGAGAAGGAGTATTTCACATTCGAGACTGACGATATCGCCGATTTGAGCGACTTGCAGCACTTACCAAGCCTCGAAGAGTTGGATATTCAGGGTGTACCTACTTCTCTCACTTCAATTGATTTGAGCAAGAATGTTAAACTCCGCAAGTTCAACTGCGCAAATACCGCTATCGTATCGCTCGATTTGAGCAATAATACCGAGTTGGAGGAGTTGGTTCTCTCGGGTACTCCGATTGCATCGCTCGATTTGAGCAGCAACACAAATCTCTCGAAGCTTTCCCTTCGTGGATGTGAGTCATTGACTTCGCTCGATGTGTCGCTTCTCTCAAACCTCACTATGCTCAACTGTGCATACTCGAAGGTTTCGACTTTGAATGTTGCTAATAATACCAACCTCGTAGCATTGTACTGCAATGGTTGCGGACTCACAGAGTTGAATATATCGACTTTGGTGGCATTGGAGCGTTTGGTGTGCGACGATAATAAGCTGACACAGCTCGATGCAAGCAACAACTTATCGCTTAAATCGCTCACTTGCACCCGCAATAACCTTTCGTTGATTAAGGTTAACGGTTTGAGCAATTTGAAGCGTTTGGCTATCAGCCATAATCCAGTAAGCGAGTTGACACTTGTGGGCAATACCGCTCTCAACTACTTGCACGCAGCATTTACCAACTTTACAACTATCGATGTTGCACCTGCTACGGCGTTGTTGATGATTAATGCCAACGACTCAAAACTTGTGGGCATCGATCTCTCGAAGAATACAGTATTGCGTGGCTTGCGTCTGAACAACAATGCTTTGACATCGCTCGATATTAAGAATAACAGCGACCTTCGCTACTTATTTGTTGATGGTAATTCGGCATTGAACGTAATTGATGTAGGCGATTGGCTTAATGCTTCAATCGCAACGAGCTTCTTCAAGGACGAGCACACAGAGTGGAGTAAGACAACCCAGCAGGGCAATACTACTCCGGACGATATGACGGGCTCAAACGGAAGTTGGGCTTCTACGAACTAACGAAATTCAACATAAGCAAATAAAACATTAACACATTTTTAGTATGAAAAAGATTTTGCTATTTATTCTGGCCATTAGCCTTATTTTACCGCTAAATGCTGCTCCTAAAAAGGAGGTGGCAAAGAGCGTGGATATCTGTGTCTATGGCGGAACTTCGCTCGGTGTTATCGCTGCTTACACTGCAAAGAAGCAGGGAAAGAGCGTTTTGCTTATCGAGCCTACTACCCACATCGGCGGAATGTCGTCGGGTGGTTTGGGAATGACCGACATCGGTAACAAGTATGTTGTGAAAGGTCTTGCCCTTGATTTTTATCGTCGACTTGGTACTCACTATGGTTCGTTGGAGAAGTGGGTATTCGAGCCACATGTTGCCGAGAAAATCTTCAAGGATTACATTGCCGAGGAGAATATCGAGGTTTGGTGCAATCGCCGCATTGTTGCCGCAAATAAGGAGGGCGACCGCATCGCAAATATCACTCTCGAGGACTCTGCTGCTCCCGGAAAGAAGGGCAATGTTGTAGTTGAGGCAAAAGTCTTTATCGACTGTACCTATGAGGGTGATTTGATGGCTCTTGCAGGAGTTTCTTATACCGTTGGTCGTGAGGATAATAAGGTCTATAACGAGGAGTACAACGGTGTGCAGGTTCGACACAAGCATCAGTTTACCGTAGATGTAGATCCTTATGTTATTCCGGGAAAGAAGAGCAGCGGTCTGCTTTGGGGCGTCAACAAAAAGTCTGTTTTGCCAACAGGTTCGGGCGACAAGAAGGTGCAGGCCTACAACTTCCGCATCTGCTTGACCAATGATAAGGAGAATATGATACCTATTACCAAGCCTGAAAACTACGATCCATCAAAGTATGAGTTGTTGATCCGCTTGAAGGAGAAACAGCCTTGGAAAGGTTTGACTGACGCCTTTATTTGGAGTAGAATGCCGAATAATAAGACAGATATCAATCATAGAGGTGGTTTTTCAACCGATATGATTGGCGAGAACTGGGACTATCCAGAGGCAAGCTACGAGGAGCGTGCACGCATCGTTAAGAAGCACGAGGATTACACAAAGGGCTTACTCTACTTCGTTGGTCACGACGAGCGTATTCCTGAGTTCATTCGCAAGGAGATGCTTTCGTGGGGATACCCAAAAGATGAGTATGTGAACAACAATCACTGGACTCCGCAGATTTATGTTCGTGAGGCTCGCCGTATGGTTAGCGATGTAGTAATGACGCAGCACCACTGCCAGGGTCGTGAGGTTGTGAAAGATGGTATTGCTTTGGCTGCCTACACTATGGATTCTCACAACTGCGACCGAGTGATAGTTAACGGCTGTGTTCGTAACGAAGGCAATGTCGAGGTTAAGGATAATGTGAAGCCATATCCGATTTCGTACCTTTCGATTGTGCCAAAGCGTAGAGAGGTGTCAAATCTCTATGTGCCATTCTGTTTGTCGGCATCGCACATTGCATTTGGTTCGATTCGTATGGAGCCGGTAGCGATGGTATTGTCGCAGGCGGCAGCAACCGCTGCTTCGATGGCTATCGATAACAACTGCGCAGTACAGGATGTCGATGTTAAAGCGCTCAATGCTGAGTTGGAGGCTCGCCCGTGGGGTGATAATCGCAAACCTGATGTGGTTGTAGATGATGCAGACAAGAAGTGTGTACGATTGGTTGGTGATTGGACATACGACGATAGTCGCCACAGCTATGCATTCTGTCGTCATTTCGACAACTCGATGGGCAAGAGCGAGATGTCAGCATTCTTCCATCCTAATTTGAAGAAGGCTGATGAGTACAATGTTTACTACTACTTCCCAAAGCAGAAGCAGGGATCTTCGGTTATCAATTTTAACATCTTTGATGGCACAGAGAAGCACGAAATAAGCATTGCTACAAAGGATGTTAAAATTATCGGTCAGACTCGTGGCGAGTGGGTATTGCTCGGCACATATCACTTTGCCGAGGGTGCAAAACCTTATGTTGAACTTACCAACAAAGGTGCTGATGGTACTATCGTGGCCGATGCGGTGCAGTTTATCCCAAAGAACAGATAATTTTCCACAATCATAAAACAAAAAAACTATGAAAAAAATTGAAAACAAGGAGTACATTACTCCGCAGGTCGCTATTTGCGACATTAAGGTAGAGCAAGGCTTTGCCGCAAGTACTGAAGGGGGATTTTTCCTCGATAATCTTAAACGAGAAGAGGGTGCGTGGGAGTATTAATCCACAGCCCGAAAATGTTCAACCAAAAAAAGTAAAAAGAAGATTATGAAAAACAGAATTACAACATTAGGACTTATGGTTGCTGCTCTCTTCTCGGCTTGTACAGCAGACTTCGAGAACAACGAGCAGATCAACACCAAAAACTATTCAACAATCAACCTCGGAATTGAGAACACTCGCGTAGGCGCAATGGAGAAGGACGAGAATACTCTCACACTCTATTGGCAGACAGGTGACCAAGTTGCAGTAAACGGCGTAGCTTCGCAGCCTATCGCAGAGGCTTACAACGGCTCGACTTCGGCTATTCTCAGCGTTGAGGGCGAAATCGCATATCCTGCACAGTTGCTCTATCCGGCATCGGTATATGAATCGGCTACCACCATCAAAATCCCTACCGAGCAGGCATACTTGCAGGATGCTCTCGCAAACGGTTATGGTATTATGCTCGGCTACGCAGAGGCTGAGGGTGCAACCGTAGCAATGAAGCACACTTGCGGTTATATCCACCTCTCACTTACAGGTAACACTACCATCAAGAAGGTGGCTCTCTTGGCAAACAACTACGAGTATCTCTCGGGTGAGTTCGCTACAACCTACTCGGCAGAGGGTGTTTCACTTGCGGCAACTACAACTACCGAGGCTCACACTCCTCATATCTCAATCACAAGCGCCGAGGGCGTAGCACTCTCTTCGACCGCTACCGACCTCTACTTTGCGCTCCCAGCGGGCAACTACGCTAAGGGCTTCACTATCCGTGTGATTGACGAGAACGAGAAGGTGATGATACAGAAGATGTACTCTGCAGGTAAGGAGATTGTTGCAGGTGTAGTTATCGATATGCCTCCACTTGAGGTTAATGCTACCGTTGACAACGGTATCAACAGCGTGCAAGATTGGGTAGATATGGCTCACGGAGTTAGCCCTTCGGCTTGGGCAAATAGCGAGAGCCGTGTACTCGTAAATACCGACCTCGATATGACAGGTGTAACACTTCCTGCTATGACACTCAAGGATGGCAAGTCTGTTATTGATGGTCGCTTACACAAGATTTACAACCTTACAGCTGTTAAGGAGGGTACCAAGTCGCAGGCTTTGCTCTTCGATTTTATTGCAAAAGGTTGCGGTGTTGAGAATCTCACTTTGGGAAACAGCGCTGGTGCAATGTCGAATGCCGGAGTATTTGACACAGAGCCAGACTCGAAGTTGACAGTTACCTTCATAAATGGTGATGGCTATGCAGCACCATTTGTAGTGGCTTTGCAGGGCAATTTGGTAAATTGTACCAATAATGCAGGCCTTCAGATTTACACTGCAAACGAGGTTAATACACAAATTTTTGCAGGTGGTTTAACCGCAGGCGGTGGTCGTGCTTACAGGAACAACTCATTTACAGGAAATATCACCTATTCTACAAACAACGGTCATATCTGTCTTGCAGAGAATGTAGCAACCAATGCTATCAAGAATTTGCAGATTGGCGGTGTTTGTGGTCGTGCAATCGACAACACTGTATTGGAATGTACAAACAATGGTAAAATCTATGTAGACGGTTGTTCTGCAACAACGGATTTTGGAGATACAGATTTTTGTTGTATTGCCGTAGGTGGTGTTATTGGTCGTGTTGCTTTGCTTGAGGGTTCTACTACAAGCAGCGCCACAATCAATAATAACACAAATAATGCCGGTATATACTACAAGGCTAACACTCCTCTTGGCGATACTCCTGCGGTAGGAGGTGTTGTTGGTGTAACTGCTGCTTCTATTTCTCATTGCTACAACTATGGAATAGTTAGTGCTGCTTATGGCGAAACTTTATCTTCTGCCCTCAGCGACGCAAACATTCCTATTGTAGGTGGTGTTGTAGGCGAGTGCGATATTGATGGTATCACTCTCTCGAACCTCACAAATGGTGATGGTAGTAAACCAGATAGTGGTAAAGTACTTCTCTACTCATATAATGTTACTTACGCTGCTTATGGTGGCGGTATTGTAGGTAAGGGTTATAGCGAAGGTGATGATAATGCTACCAAGAACACTGTTGAAACTTGTACAAATAGCGGAAAGGTTGCTATTAGTACAAAAAATACGAGAGTATACTTAGGTGGTATTTGTGGCGGTGGTCCAAATATTACCAACTGCACAAATAATGGCGAGGTAACATATTGGAGTGCAAATGTTCAGGAGTCCGGTATCGGTGGTATTGCTGGCAACTTGGCGGGCAACCTTATTGGCAATAACTCATTCGGAAATGTCTCTATCAAAACTCAGAATAGGACTGCTAGTAAGAGGACTCGTGTCGGAGGACTTGTTGGTCGATGCAATGTCGCCGGTCTAACATTCAACGACTGTGCCGTTAGTGCAAATATTGGAACTGCATCAGGCTCTGTAAATGATTCCAACAATGTGGGTATGATTTGCGGACTTGTGAATCATGCGGTAAAGAGTGGTACTATATATGTATATGGTACACGCACCTGGGTGGGAACAGGTACAGCACTTACAGCCGACAACTATATGGATTATATTGACGGTTCGAACAACGGTAATCTAAATGCATTGACCGTCGTTTTCGAGAACAAGAAGCAGTAAGTAAAAAAATGCTAAAGCAAGCCGAGGTTTGAAAGAATCTCGGCTTTTCTTTTTTGGGTTGTGCTACCATAAGTCAAAGAACCGATACGCTGCGACAATTTAGTCGCAGCGTATTTTTGTTTAGTAGTTAGCATCGACTTTATATCTTAACAATTCAAAGTAAGCGCAGTGAGTGTTGTGTGAGTGCAAATTACAAAACAGGCATAACTATTTGACAGTTTGTGCGCTACGGGAAAGCATTGAAGCCCCGGCGGATTCACGCAAACGACCACCTGAAAAGGCGGTCGTTTTGTTTGTTGTATATGTTACTATTTCCTACCTGATGCGGTCCAACGAGCGCACAAGTGCCTCATCTTTGGCGATGCCGCGAATAGCCAATACTATCGGTATTATCGCGACAACAGGCATCAACGCCGCAAAACCGAGCGTAAAGTTCAACTCCTGCATCAACTCCGCCAATACATCGCACATACGATAGCAGTAGAGCGCAATAAACGCCACTGAGCCGAGCAACAACACAATCTCCGATACGCAAAGGCGAATTTGCACCATGCGCTTCTTATATAAAAAGATGGTAATCAACGGCAGTAGGGTAGGCAGTGCCAACAAAATACCGAGATAGAGTGGCAAACGGCTCTCTGCGCCCAATGGTCCATCAAGTGTAAACGCCTTGATTACGAACTCTTCACTTCCCTGCCAAATCGTAGCCAACGGCAAGAAAAGTGTGAGCGACATCAATACTGCCGCCAATAAAAGATATAGTGTCTGTATTCGTTGTATCATAATTTTTCGCTAATTAAATATTTGTTTCTATCACTTGAATTTCTATTTATCAACTCGCCAAGGAAGCCTGCCAAAAAGAGTTGCACGCCAAGAATTACTGCCAAAATAGCCAAATAGAACAATGGTTGGTCGGTTACGGCACGCAATGGCAGGTCGTGGAACTGCTTGTAGAGTTTGTCGGCAATAACCCAAATCGTGGTAAAACCTCCGACCAAGAACATCAGCGTTCCGAGCGAGCCGAAGAAGTACATCGGAGAACGACCAAAACGCGACATAAAGGTTACCGAGATAAGGTCTAAATAGCCCTTAACCATTCGCTCAATGCCGAATTTCGACACGCCATATTTGCGCGCTTGATGTTGCACTTCCTTCTCGCCAATGCGCTTAAAACCAGCATATTTTGCAAGAATCGGGATATAACGGTGCATCTCGCCATAGACCTCAATGCTCTTTACAACACGCTTGCGATAGCACTTCAAACCGCAGTTAAAGTCGTGCAGCTTAATGCCCGACACACAACGAGCCGTAGCGTTGAAAAATTTGCTCGGAAGGCGTTTTGAGAGAGGGTCGTAACGGCGTTTTTTCCAACCTGAAACAAGGTCGTAACCCTCCTCCAAGACCATACGGCGCATCTCAGGTATCTCGTCAGGAGAGTCCTGCAAGTCTGCATCCATCGTAAATACCACCTCGCCCTCGGCAGCCTCGAAACCGCAGTAGAGCGCAGGCGACTTGCCGTAGTTGCGGGCAAAACGGATAGCCTTCAACCTCTCGCCATACTCCTTTTTGAGCTGCTCGACAACACTCCACGATGAGTCCGTAGAGCCGTCATCTACCATTATAACCTCGTACGAAAGGGTATTGGCGGTGCATACTCGGTCGATCCACGCCATCAATTCGGGCAGCGACTCCTCCTCGTTGTAGAGGGGTACAACTACCGATACATCTATCTTATTGCTCATCTTGACTCTCTTGATTATCAAAGATTTTAGGCTCACGCTTTGTGAATGCCGCTACAATCATACCAACGATAGTTCCCGCAAGGAGATAGGACCATACTCCCGAAAATATGCTCGATATAAGCGATGGCTCCTCCTGCGCTTGGAGTGCCTTGAACATCTGGTCGTAGGTGCCGACCATCGAAGCAGGCACCTCGGTCTGCGAGAGGTAGTCTTGGAGCAATTTCACCGTAGCAGCGACATAGTTCTCGTAGCCGACAACATAGTGGCGGAACATATAGCCACCGAGAGCTACGATAACACCTGCCAACATCGAGATACTTGTGGCGTACGACAAACCGCTGCCATACGAGAAATATGGCATCTCCTTACGCTCTGATAATACGAGCGTTGCGTAGCCTTTTGTAAAGCGATAGACGAGGTAGCAATACGCCGCCATTGCGACCAAGCACTCAATGCTCATCACGATAATCCAATTCACGCTGTTACCATAGTAGAGCATCGCAGTTTCGGCAATACTCGAAAGCAACATCACGCCACCAAGGATAGCACCTTTGGTAAGCATATCATTCAAAAAAATCGAAGGTTTCATAATCTCTTTGCTTTGTTTTACTTCGCAAAGATAATTAAAAATTAAAAATTAAGAATTAAGAATTGAGAATTATTTCGGGCTTTTATATATGTCATTGCGAGAGCCATTAGGCTCGTGGCAATCTCCATTATTGTTTTTAATTAAAAAGAGGGAGATTGTCGCAGTCGCTACGCTCCTTCACAATGACGATTTATTTATGCTATTTTTTGCAGATAATCAAAAATAAATTGCTACATTTGTAATCGCAATCGCAAGGTTGCAGACATTTTACGAAAGTGTTTTCGCGCTGTCCTTATTGAAAATGTGGAAGTTTTCTAAAATCGGAGGACTAACGAATAGCACTCACTTCTTGTATAGTTATGTGGCGGTGCATACTCTTTGCACATTCCCATACTATTCGAGTGTGGGGATATTGCATCGTTTATTCCGATTTAGGTCATTCCACAACCTTCAATAGATAGACGAAGTCAGCCTCACACTTTCTTTTTATAACAATCGCACATTCGAGGCTGGTGGGCATTATAGACGGTGCAGAGATGCGTATAGAAGAAATTAGAATGGGAGATAATATTCTCAATATTCCCATAGCAGAAAGCTACAAAGATTGCATTACCTTAATTAAAAGTGATCAATTTCGATTAACAGGGAAATATGAATCATTTATACATATTTTATTTCAAAAGATAAAACCTTTTAGCAACTCTTTGTTATTTTGGCTACGACTGTCATCATACAAAGGTGTGTTATATCCATTCTGTCGCATATTATACGAGATTAACAGCATAAGATATGGCGTTCAAATACCGCCATCTACGAAAATAGGGTATGGATTTTATATTGGACATGGCATCTGTATGGTAGTAAATCCAGGAACGATCATCGGTAATAATGTAAATCTCTCTCAATTCGTCAACATTGGCACAAATCATAACACTCCTGCAATTATTGGCGATAATGTTTATATTGCCCCACATGTTAGTATAGTCGAGGATGTTAAAATTGGAAACAACGTTTCAATAGGAGCAGGAGCTGTCGTAACAAAAGACATTCCCGAGAATGCAACTGCGGCTGGTGTTCCGGCTAAAATACTTAATTTTAATCAGTCTGGCAGATATGTAAATAGAAGATTCAATTTAGACTAATAACACAAGCTATTGCAATGACGATATTTAATATTTAATTTTCAATTTGTCAATCGCCTTGGCGTATTTTTGGGCGTTGGCATTATGTTCCTTCAAGGTGCGGGCGAAGTTGTGGCGACCGTCTAACTCGGGGCGAGCGCAGAAGTAGAGATATTTATGCTCCGCATAGTCGAGTACCGCATCTATCGCCGTCACGCTCGGTACACAAATCGGTGCAGGGGGCAAACCACGATTTATGTAGGTATTGAATGGCGAGCGATATTTAAGATGCTTATGCAGAATGCGTTGCAGCGTAAAATCGCCCATCGCATACTTGATTGTCGGGCAAGCACCGAGGGCAATGCCGCCACGCAAACGATTGATATACACGCCCGCAATCATTCGCATCTCGGCAGGGATTTTCGTCTCCTCATAGACTATCGAGGCGAGCGTCATAACCTCATATTTCGACAATCCGCAACGCTTCAATTTTGCGGTGCGCTCCTCGTTCCAGAAGTGGTCGTATTCGCGCTTTATGCGGTGCAAAAGTCGCTCCGGCGTAATATCCCACCATACCTCGTAGGTGTTCGGAATAAACATCGCAATAGTGCTATCCTTCACAAAGCCTAACTCCTTGCGCAACTGCTTATTACGCATTGCCGAGAGTAGGGTAGCGGAGTCCGCTTCAATCTGCTTTGCGAGTTTGCCCGCCAACTGCGGAAGGGTGCGAGCCTCGCCAACAACGAGCTTTACGGGCGACTGCTCGCCAAGCACCAACTTTCTGACTGCTCGGATTACACTCTCGCCCTCGTGGAAGAGGTAACGCCCCGTGCGAAAACGCCCTTCGAGATTGAGTCGTTTGGCATAGAAGTCGAATGCCGTGCGGTGCAGATTCGAGCGCAACGATGGGCGCAGTTGCTCGATTATTGCACTATATTCGCTCTGCGGAGTTATGTATACAACGACCTCTTTGTCAAGGGCTTTGCCGTAGAATGCGGAGTATAGCACAATAAGTGCCGCAGCCGCAAAACCACCCACAAGAGCCGCCACACGAAAGAGTTGTCCGAGAAATTTTTTCGTCATTTGTCGCTAAAATTTTTGCAAAGATACAAAAAAAGTTCTACTTTTGCACCTCGGGTAAGTCTTATACGACCAGCTCCTGCAGAACTCCCCCAGGCAAGGAATTGAGCAAGGGTATGCGGTTGTAGCGGTGCGATATAAGTAGCTTACCCTTTTTTATTTGCCTGAATG
>JAZQHQ010000053.1:0-19038 GCA_045540675.1 Alistipes sp.
GCTTCCGCTTCGACGGTGTGACTTCAATGATATATCACGATCACGGTCTCGGCGTTGCCTTCACGGACTACTCAAAGTATTTCTCACTCAACACCGACACCGAGGCGATAACCTACCTTCAGCTTGCCAACGAGCTGATAAGAGAGGTCAACCCCAAGGCGACCACAATTGCCGAGGATATGTCTGCTATGCCCGGAATGTGTCTGCCTATAAGTGAAGGCGGAATCGGTTTTGATTACCGACTTGCAATGGGCACGCCTGATATGTGGATAAGATTGCTCAAGAGCTGTCCCGACGAATACTGGGATATGTGGCAGATCTGGGGCGAGCTTACGGGCAGACGACCCGCAGAAAAATATATAGGATACGCTGAATCTCACGATCAGGCGCTCGTTGGAGATAAAACTATAATGTTCCGTCTGTGTGACAGCAAGATGTACACCGATATGTCGAAGGACTCGCAGGATCCTATCATCGCAAGGGGAATTGCACTTCACAAGATGATACGAATGATCACGATGTCTCTCGGTGGCGAGGGCTATCTCAACTTTATGGGAAACGAGTTCGGTCATCCCGAATGGATCGATTTTCCGCGTGAGGGCAACGATTGGAGTTATTCGCATGCCCGCCGCCAATGGTCGTTGGCGGATAACGGATTCTTGCGCTACGGACAACTCGGAGCCTTCGATAAGGAGATGTTGAAGGTGGTGAAAAAGTATAAGGTTTTGGCTGATGGCTACCCTTACAAGTGGCACTCCGACCAAGAGAATCAGACCATTGCCTACTCGCATAAGGGGTTGTACTTTGTCTTTAATTGGAGCCCGACAAACTCGGTGCCTGACTATCGTGTCGAGGTGCCATGGGCTGGAAAATATACGGTGGAACTCTCGACCGATGAGGAGCGTTTTGGAGGTTTCGACCGCCAAACAAAGGGACAGGAGCACTTTACCGAAACGATAGTTGATGAGTGGGATAATCCGCACTACTTTATCAAGATTTACAACACAGCCCGAACAGCAATGGTGTTGAAGTGGCAGAAATAGTGGTTTCGCAAATAGGAGTACAAGAAAAATCAAAAAAAATCGTTATCTTTGCGACTAAATAGGATATTGTATTTATATATTTATTAACACAAAAACAGTAATATTATGTTCAAAGGACACCCAAAAGCCCTTTATGCCCTCGCTCTCGCTAATACAGGTGAGCGTTTCGGCTACTACACAATGTTGGCTGTATTTGCTCTGTTCCTCCGTGCAAACTTCGGTTTGGACGCAGGTGTAGCAGGTGCAATTTACAGTACTTTCCTCGGTCTTGTCTATTTTATGCCACTCTTCGGTGGTATCTTGGCAGACAAGTTCGGTTATGGCAAGATGGTTACCATCGGTATCTCGATTATGTTCGTAGGTTACCTCCTCCTCTCGTTGCCTCTCGGTGGCGATACCTTGGCGATGATTGCAATGCTCGGTGCGTTGCTCTTTATCTCTGTTGGTACAGGATTGTTCAAGGGTAACTTGCAGGTTATGGTTGGTAATCTCTACGATGACCCCAAGTATGCAGACAAGCGCGACTCTGCATTCTCGCTCTTCTATATGGCTATCAACATTGGTGCATTGTTCGCACCAACCGCAGCCGTAGCAATCAAGGATTGGGCAGAGAAGTCGCTCGGTTTCGAGGGTAACGATGCCTACCACTTCTCGTTTGCAGTGGCTTGTGTTGCGTTGATTGTTTCGATGGCAATCTACTACGCTTGCCGTTCTTGGTTCCGCCATGTTGAGGGTGGCAAGAAGAGCGATAAGGCAGCCGTAGCACAGGTTGAGGATAACCTCACCCCTGCCGAGACCAAGCAGCGTATCATCGCATTGTGCCTTGTATTTGCCGTTGTAATCTTCTTCTGGATGGCATTCCACCAGAATGGTCTTACATTGACCTACTTCGCTGATGAGTTCACCGTTAAGGAGGCATTCGGCTTGCAGAGCATGGCATTCAGCGTTTGGAACTTGGTAGTTGTTATCGTTGGCGTTTACGCAGCATTCTCGACTTTCCAGAGCAATAGCGCAAAGGGTAAGGTTGCTTCGTTTGCAGTCTTGGCTGCTGCGGTAGGATACCTTATCTATAAGGGTATGAATGTTGGCGATGCATCTGTTGCCGTTTCAGCTCCAATCTTCCAGCAGTTCAACCCATTCTATGTTGTGGCTCTTACTCCTGTATCGTTGGCTATCTTTGGCGCACTCGCAAAGCGTGGCAAGGAGCCTTCGGCACCTCGTAAAATCGCTTACGGTATGCTCGTTGCGGCGGTAGGTTTCGCAGTTATGGCATTTGGCTCGCAGGGTTTGCTTACTCCAAACGAGCAGGCAGAGGCAGTTAAGGCTGGCGCAGATGTACCACTCGTATCGGCAAATTGGTTGATTATGACCTACCTCGTATTGACCTTTGCAGAGTTGTTGCTCTCGCCAATGGGTATCTCGTTTGTATCGAAGGTTGCACCTCCAAAGTACAAGGGAATGATGATGGGTGGCTGGTTTGTGGCTACCGCAATCGGTAATATGCTCGTATCCGTAGGTGGTTTCCTCTGGGGCGGTATCTCATTGACCGTTGTTTGGTCTGTATTTATTGCATTGTGCTTGCTCTCGGCGTTGTTCATGTTTGTCATGATGAAGCGTTTGGAGTCGGCAACAAAATAGTTCAATAACTTGCAGGTCGATAGTGATCTATCGACCTGCTTTAATGAAGCTATTATGAAAAAGGGGGCTCTTTTGTTGATTGTAGCGACCATTCTGCTCGGAGCAGCAACTTTCGAGGCGAAGGCGTGGGGTACTGTTGCCCATCACGCTGCGGTCTATATGGCAGAGCAAAATCTGACCACAAAAGCGAGACAAGAGATTCACAAGTATCTTCCTCACTCGCTCACCTATTACGCAACCTGGATGGATCACTATCGTTGTACTATCCCGTACGAGCCACTCGATTGGTGGCACAATGTGGCGGTAGATGAAAAGAACAACATAGTCGAACTTGATGGACACAGCGGATATGTACAGGCTACCCGAATCATCAAGGAGATGAAGGAGTACAAAAGTCTGCCCGACTCGATTGTGGCTCTCAACCTCAAACTTTTGACTCACATTATAGTAGATCTTCACTGTCCTTCGCACAATCGCTATTTAGCACCACCTTTCGATTGGAAGAAACCGAAGTGGCATCCTGATTATTCACAGGCTTTGAGGTTTAAGTACAATGGACGAAAACAGAGCTATCACGGCTTCTGGGATAATTCACCTGCTATTTTCCATAAAGGCTGGCATTGCGAGAAATTTAACGAAAAGTTGAATGTGTTGTCGAAGCGTGAGGTTAAGAAGGTGTGCAAAGGAACACTTCGCGATTGGGTTATACAGTGCGTGAAGGATAACCGAGCATCGTTCAAATATATTGTTTCGGGTGAAGATTTTGCAAAAATCCCGAAGGAGCAGCATGACGAAATGGTGAAGCTCTCCGACCAGCAGTTGCAATATGCAGCATATCGCTTGGCGTTTGTGCTGAACGATATTTTCAAGTAATCACGATTAATCTATAATAGATGGCAATGAAGCAGAAGGCGACAGCTTTCTGCTTCATCACTTTATATCCTATGCGTAGGAGTGCATTCCGCCGAGTAGGAAATTTACGCCAAAATAGGTTATCAATACCGTCAAGAAGGCTATAATCATAAAGGCGTGGAAGAACATCGGATTGCGGAATTTGCCGAGCGAGGAGGTGTGCAATGCAGTTGCATAGGTCATCATTGTAATCAAAGCCCACACCTCTTTTGGGTCCCAGCCCCAATATCTGCCCCACGAGATATTTGCCCACACTGCACCTACAAAAATTCCTATTGCAAGCAGAAATACAGCCGGATAGAGTAGCATATTACTTACAACTTGCAGATACTCGACTTCCGCCTTATAGTCGCTTCGTGTGTAGCGTAAAATCACTGCTGTAACGCCATTCAGCATGGCAAAGGCTAGTAACGAGTAGGCTATCATAATTACCACAACATGGATACTTAATAGTGGCGATTGCAACACCGGCATCAGTTGTGTGATGCGAGGTGAAGCCTCGCCCATCATCGCGACCAAAAGAGTGAAACCACACAGCAAATAACCAAATGGAAGGGCTATGCGAAATTTTTGCATACCCCAAATAGCTATCAATGCACTGCACCATGCCATAAACTGCATCGTTTCAAAACCATTCGAGAGGGGAATATGACCGCTCGCAATCCAACGCAAGACAATTTGCAAAGTAAGGTATAGCAGCACACCGCCCAACCCTATGGCAAGTAGTATATTAAGCCATTTACCTTTGCCCTGTCGTAACGATGAACTCAGGCAGAAAATCAAGAAAAAGATGATTCCGAGTGTTACACATACCATTGCCAATGGGCGGTTGAAGTTGGCAGAGTTGTACAACTTCTCCGCCTCGAATCGCCACAAAGAAGGTAACCCCTTGCCCGCCTCTTTTGCTTGATAAAGTTCTATTTTGTCGAGCAACGACACCACCTCGTCATACTTTTTTAGCACCATCTTCTCTGCAACAAGGTCCATGCTACGCCTGATAAAGAGCTGCTGCTCGTATGACATTTCATCAGGGAGCTTATCCGCTAACGAGTACCAAGTGACCACGCCTTCGCTGTTGCGATATGGATATATTTTGAGTAAGTTACCCATTGCGAGCATACTCACAAGATTAAACTTCTCGTTTGCTGCTTCGGCATTTCGGCGGTTGCCCTCAACCTCGCCACGCAGAGCCGCTTCGAGTTTGTAACCCTCCATCGAAACAAAGTCGGTCAATCGCGCATACTTGCTTTCGATACCGAGCAGTCGTTTTGTTTCGCCACCCTTGATTTTAATCATCGGCTCACGCTTCCAATCGTCATAGAAGAAGAACCACCCCGTAACGACCTGCTCGGCACTTAACCCCCGATAGGTCGGTTTTCCGTAGAGTTTGGTAGTAAAATCCTTGGCAAAGGTCTGCAAAGGGCAGATGCGGTTGTTGTGGTAGATGTGCAAATCGCCAAACCTATCCGCCACTTCGTAAGGTAGGGTATGTGGCACACGCTCTGTTGCCGAAATCGTATCTATTGAAAACAACAAAACTGCCGCAACGACACCGCGTTTGAGTGCAGGGTGGTGCAATAACGCCCTGAAACGGCTGTTTGGCTGCACAAAGAAAGCAAGCATCGAGAGCAATAGGAGAAGATACCCCGTATAAGTTATACCAATGCCCCAAGGGTCATACGACACGGCGAGTGTTGTTCCCTTGCCATCGCGGTCGTAGCCCGCCTGATAGAGGCGATAGTGACGATGCGAGAGGATATTATTCATCGATACCTCGCCGATGATTCGCTCCTCGCCATTCGTGATTTCGAGGTGGCTGACATAGTCCATAGGAGCAAAAGTACCTTCGTAGTATTTCAACTCGAAATTCTTCAATTTCAGCGAGAAAGGAAATTTATGCTCGTTACCATCTGCAACAACAAAATGTTGCACCTCCTCGCCTATACGCAGATGCACACGCCCCTGCACACCCCATTCCCAAGTGGTATAAGCTCCAAGCAAAATTACTGCAAAGGAGATGTGCAGCATAAATGTTGCAAGGCGTTTATGAACCTTGTTGCGCACCAGATAGATGACCGTGCAACAAGCCAAAAGTAACCAAAGTAGAATCATCGCCTTTGCGCCGTAGATATATTCCTGAACAAAGGGAGTACCATAGAATTTTTCCAATATGGTAGCTACCATCAGCACCACAACAATAAGTGTAGCAGAGCCAAAGGCGAGATATTTCAGTAGTTGGATTCTTTTCATAATTTGTAAGTTGCAGTGTAAGCAATTCAGAGTCTGCTCCTACAAAGATAGGAAACAGACTTCATATTTACAAAACTATACGATGTTATATTGCATCAATAAACTCTACAACTTCGTTTTTTTATGATATGCCCTTACTCCTTACCTTCTTCTCATGTAATGCATATATATTCCGCAAAACACGATAATTATAGCTGTGCAAATTCGTAATTTTTAACTTTGTTAAAGGTCTAAAATATTATTATGACTATTTTGGGTGCTATTCCTGCTATAAAATGTTGTTTATTCGGCATAAAAATACTACTTTTGCGATGTAGGATTATTGGTGAAATTTGTCGTAAGTAAATTTACTATGGATTTTTTGCCAAGTATGCGATTGTTAGGTAAATACACAGGTTTATTGATTGCGCTTACGCTCTTGGGAGGGGTACGGGCTTATGGCTCCGAACCACACTCCGGGAATTTTGTGTCCCATCAACAAATCGAGCAAGAGAGTTTCAACCTCGACACCAAATTGCATAAAATATCAATCCTCTACGAGAACGACAAGGCGTGGCCTCGTTGGAGTTATGCCAACAATATTCGTGCTCACAAGGCTCTCGTAGATATGGTAAAAACCATCTCGTCAAACAAGAACGCTATCCGTTCGATAGTTATCGAAGGTTCTGCTTCCCCTATCGGAAGCGAAATATACAACCGCAACCTCGCGTTGAGGCGTGCTAAAATTCTTCGCAATATAATCTCCAAGATGGATGGGGGCGACAAGATTCCTATCCACACGATATCTAAGGGAGAGAACTGGGATATATTTCGATCCCACATCGAGACAAACTACCACGCAACAAATCGCGAAAAGGTGCTGGCGATTCTCCGTACATCGAAAACCATAACCGAGAAAGAGCGACTTCTTCATGCACTCGACAACGGCAGGACTTGGAAGATTTTAGTAAAGAACTACATGACCTCCGCCCGAAATGCAGTGGTTATTCGCGTAATAGAGATAGCGGATTTGGTACCTATAACCACCCCGATTGCGTTTGCTGAGCCTATTGCGCCCATAGAGGCCGATTTGTTGGCGAAGGATAGCATCAAACCGCGTATTATGGAGGTGCGCAAGCCTGTTGTTGCCATGCGCTCGAATCTGCTTGTGCCCGCTTTGAATGTTGGTGTCGAGGTTCCGATTGGCACGAATTGGTCGGTCGCTGCCGACTACTATTTCCCGTGGGTATGGCCAAAGCGAGATAACAAAGATTGTTTCGAGTTGTTGGCTTGGGGCATTGAGGGGCGCTATTGGTTTGGTCGCAACCGCACAGTATTCGACCGCCTGCAAGGTCACTCGGTAGGTCTTTATGGCTATATGGGCTATTACGACTTCGAACGCAACTATCACGGACACCAAGGCGAGTTTGTGAATGTCGGTATCGACTACACCTACGCTATGGCGGTGGGTAAAAAGAAGCAGGTGCATTTCGAGTTCTCGCTCGGTTTCGGATATATCTACTCACCGGCTCGAAAATATACCGTTGTCGAGGCGCATGGTCCGCTTATCAGCGACAAGATAACCAAGAAGGTGGGCATCTTCGGTCCTACGAAGGCTAATGTTTCGCTCGTAGTGCCAATTTTCCAAAAAATTAAACCAAACGATAAACTTCGAGGCAATGAGTAGAGTGCGATACATACTGCTTGTTGCCGTGGTGGCACTTCTCTCGGTGGCGTGTCAGCGCCGTCCGATAGAGGAGGAGTATCTGCGTGTCTATCTCGACCTCCATATAGACCGTAACATTGTGAACCACAAGGTTGGAGAGAATGAGCCGGGTTTGATGCGTGTGGCATTCTTTGATGCAGTGACAAAGGAGTATTTGAGCCACGACTTCGTGTCGCATGAGGGCGGATATATCTTCGCTCCGTATGGAGATGTCGATATGGTGGTCTATAACCTTGAAGCGGGTGAAACATTTGTGCGCAATACCTATTCGTGGTTTGATATGGAGGCTTATACCGATGAGATTAGTGAGTGGCAACGCAGCCGATTTACACGATATCTGCAATCTCGTGTCGATACCCGTCCTTCGTACGATGATATTCGCCTAACTCCGGACCACCTCTTTGTTGCTCGTGAAGATAATTTGCATATCCCACGACATATCACCGATGAGGTGTTGGTGATTTCGACCACAGCCAAGACGGTAGTTGAGAGTTGGTTGGTAGAGATTAATGGCGTTACGGGTATGGAGTGGGTTAGTTCGGTTACGATGATGATATCGGGACAGGTGGGAACACACTTTGTTGCAACCGATAAAGATTCGACCGAGCCTGTGGCGTTCTACTTCGATGTTGTAAGCGCACAACGCCGAAGTGCGGTTTTGACAACACAGTTCGAGACCTTTGGTCGTGAAACCACAAGTGGCGATACGGCGTTGTTGAGTATCCTCTTCCTCGACAGTGAGGGGCACCCTTATATGAGTAACTTTGATGTGTCGGACCAGATGATAGACAACCCGGAGAGGAAGATTGTGATAAATGCCGATATCAACATTCCGAAGCCGGAGATCGGTGGAGGATTTAAGCCGGAGGTAGATGACTGGAAAGAGTATGAGTATGATGTGGATATTTAGTTGAGAACGGAAAACATAAAAACCAATAAAAACTAACAGAACAAAAACAAACAAATTTTTACAAACAACAAATTTTTACTATTTTTAACCAAATTTATTTATTCACTTTCAAAAACTTTAATGTTATGAAAAAGATGTTTTTATTTGCTGCGGCAGCGATGGTATCGTTGAGCAGTTGTGTTCAAACCGAAGAGGTTTACACAGGAAAGTTGCAGGAGTTGGGCTTTAAGTCGGCTGTAACGCGTAGTATCGTGGATACAATCGAAGACTTGGTATATCCAATTGCTGTATCCGGTGTATTGGACAACACAGATGACGGGATTGATAACTACTCCCCTTACTTGACCAACAGCGATCCGTTGGCAAAGTATGACAACGCATTGTTTGTCTATGACGAGAGCACCGAGAATTGGTGTGGCTCACCAGCTCGTTATTGGCCAAGCTCCGGCGATATGTACTTCCTTGCATTCTGCCCTTGTCCTACAAATGCTACATTGAAGACTAACTACAATGCTACAACCGGTAAGATCGACAACCTCACCGTAACCCAGATTGACAACAACATCGTCAATCAGCACGACATTCTTTACAGTGACCTTATCAAAGTCACTGCTCCAAAGACCGAGCCTCAGGCTTTGCACTTCCACCACGCATTGACACAAATCAAGGTGGCATTCAAAAAGACTGAGTCCGAGGCGAAGGTTGTTGTTAATTCGGTTATGTTGGAGGATGTATTCTTCGCAGGAAACCTCGTAATTACCCCTGTTGAGGGTGGCAATAGTACTGCCTCTTGGACAACCGCAGGCGAAGAGTTTGCAAAGAGTCGTTACTTTAACAAGAATTTACAGGTTTCAGGCATCGAGGATGGTACTTTGGACGAGATTTTGTCGAGCAGCACAGCTTACTCTCCAACTCCACTTTTGATTATCCCTTCGACTAAGCAGGGTAAGATTCGTATCGTTTACACCGTATCGGACAACAAACCTCAGACCTACGAGCTCGACCTCTCAACAAATGGTGAGGCTTGGGAGATGGGTAAGAAGTATACCTACAACTTCCTCATAAATGTAAATGAGATACGCTTCAAGTGTTCTATTGACGAGTGGGTGTCTGGCAATGGCGATGATGGTGATGACTTCACTATCTAATTTATCAACAACTTTAATCCGTAGGGGCTTGACCGCCCCTGCGGGTACTATGATTAATTGACAATTAAAAATAAAAAGTTAAAGCGCACCCCATTAAGCGACCAACGGGAGCGCCCCCATAAAGGGCGGAACGCCCGCCCCCAGTAACCCCCAGAAAGGTTGCGCCGTGACAAGGGTAGGAGTTCGTAAAGCAAAAAAAGAAGAATTATGCGGAGGGTATTGACAACATTGATGGTGATGTCGATTTTGAGTGGTTGCAACGACTCGAAACCGATTGAGGGTCCATGCAAAATCGGTTTTGCTTCGCAGGTAAACAATCGCTCGTTTATTACGGGTATCGAGGATTTGCAAAAGGAGGAGTTGAAACTCTATGGAGCATATACACTTGATGGAAGTTCTGCCCGTGTGTTCGATGCCGAGCGACTATACTATGATTCAACGCTGCCGGGTTGGGACTACGACAATACGCAGTATTGGATTATGAATGCCACATACCGTTTCTGTGCTGTATCTCCATATAGCCTGCCTCGAACATCATTTGATGACGAGAGAGGAGTGTTTACGATTAATGGCTGTATAGGGTATACGGGCGGTCCCGATATTCTCTACGCTTCGGCGGAGCGCGACCTTAGAGAAAACGAGGACTATTCGACCGTACTACTTCACTTCCGTCACGCTTGCGCAGGAGTGCAGTTTAACTTGATAAACGCATCGAGTCAGGTGCTTAAAGATGTGCGAAATATCCGCCTTGTAGGGTTGCAGAATAGAGGAGACTTCTCTTTCGATGCCGAGGGCTCTGCTGCGTGGGTATTGGACGGCTCGACAATAGGCGACAGCGACTATGACCAACCTTTTGGTGGCATTTGTACTCTGCCAAGCGGAGGTCTGCCCGTAAACTTGAATGTAAAGCACCCTCTCTATGACGAGAGTGTGTTGATGGTGTTGCCGCAGACAGTTTACAAAACGCCCATAACACTCCATTTGGAGTATATCAAGGAGGGAGATGCAGAGTATGCAGTGCGAAACATCGAACTCGGTTGGCTCGGAGGTACAACACCTACCGAGTGGAAGCGTGGCGAGAAATATGAGTATAATTTAACCATTACAGACAATACCATAACTGCTGAGGTGAGAGTTGTAGATTGGATTGACCACTTTGTTGATTTGTAGGAGAGGAGAGAATGAAGATAGCATTTCAAATATTTTTTACATCGCTTTTTGCGCTGCTTCTTGCATTGTTGTTGGTGGGGTGCAGCCGCAATGACGATATGATGGTTGGCAGCACGAAGGAGATAGTCTTTGCCGCCAAACACATTTCGCGTGGTGCATTGAATCAGACCGATATCGATAATGGTGTCGGAACAGTATTGGTTTGTGGTGTGCAGAACAACTCCATGAAGATCTTCAATAATGTGGCCATCACTCGTGATGCTGCTACGGGCAAGTGGTTCTCCTCGACCAAGCGTAATTGGGTGGAGGGTAGCAACTACTCGTTTCACGGCTACGCCTACAATACGCTCAACGGCTTGACTATTGACAGTGGCAAAGATGGTTTGGAATTCTCGGTGCAGCAACCTACGACCTACAACGAAGAGGCGATGATTGACTATCTGCTCTCATATTCGTTCAAGGTGGCAGATGGTGCGATGAAGCCAATCGTGCCGCTCTATCTCGAACATGCGATGTCGCTGGTGGAGATATATGTTGTGCGTGGCAATATGTTCGATGCGCGACTCACGAAGATGACCTTCGAGAATATCTACACGCAAGGCTCGATGAAGTGTACTGCGCAGGCGGTTGCCAACTCGGGCAACAAGAATGTGTGGGAGGTGTCGCCATCGGGAAGTAACGATGTGGTTTATACCTACGAGCCGACAACTCCGGTTGTGATTGGCGATGAACGCGATAATACCGAGGCACGAATGGCTATAATGTGCCTGCCACAGCAGCTGACTGCAAATACAAAATTGACAATAGAGTACGAGGTAAACGAGAAGGTTATCACAGATGGTCCGGATAATTTTGTACTGCACAAGGAGGAGTTCCAACTCTACAACTACCAGCCTGTAAACTACCAATCGGGGCACCGCATAGTATATACGGCAACAGTCGATTCGGGTGTAAACCTCGAAGGTGTAGTTTCCGAGTGGCAGGATGTCGATTATATCGAGGGAACAGTGTTACCGGAGATTAAATAGAGGGGGAGAAAGGAGATGAGAGCGATTATCAAAAATATACTTTTGTTGTTGGTTGCTGCGGTGGTGGCGATGGGCTGTCTTAATGATAGCAACCTCGAAACATTGGCACGCAACCCGATGAAGGTGCGTTTGTGGGCAGATGTGGATTACTCGCCAAATCTGGTGTATTCGCCACAGTCGGCAACGCGAGGCAATGCCAACTCAACAAGTGGAATTATCGATCCCGCAACGGATACGGTGATGTTGCTCGGAATGGTTCGCATTGACGAGATGCACACACCTTCCTACCCGAATTTCCTCAACTGTGGCGAGCCTATACTTGCCGAAATGGGGCAGCCGAATGCAGCGAATAGTTATATTCGAGATATAACCTTTACAAGTTCGGCACAGTTCTTCTACAACACGACAGACTATGTGAAGTATGTAGCATGGCACCCTTGGTTGCCGAATGATGAGGGCTACGAATACAACTCGAATGGAGAGGCTACGACAGTAAAGATTCCGATTACGGGCGATTCGGATATTATGTATGGAAATGTTGTAACAGGCTCACAGAGCGATGGTTTTGAGGTTATGGAGTTCGACCACGCGCTGTGTGTCTATCGCATCTACATATACTCGATGCAAGAGGAGGATGGTACGCAGTTGGCTTCGTGGGGAGTGTTGGAGGATATGAACATCGAGGATTTGCCAACATCGTGTACATTGACCTTGCCAAAAGATGATACGGAGAAGTTCGGTGTGGCGTATGAGGGGCGTGAAACACTATATCTCTCGGACCCGAACAACAACATCTTCTTCGATGCAGGAGAAAAGATTCCTGTTGGATTGGCAAATCGCCGTATGGTAGCGAAGTGTTTGGCGGCACCTCCGGCTGACGGAATGCTCAATATAAGCCTTGCAACAAGCAAAGCGGAAGCACGACAGCGCGTGTCTATTGCGCGAAATTTCAAGGCAGGATATGCTTACGATGTTGTTCTCCGTTTCTCGAATCACGGATTTATAAATGCCGATGTGTCGGTTAGCGAGTGGAAGCGACACGATGAAGTTATTGAGCAGGAGGTGGATGTGGATATGTTCTACAACCTCTCCAACTACGAAACAGCAAACTCCTACATTGTAAACTCGGCAAACTACGGATACTGTTTCGATGGTACGATAAAGGGCAATGGCGATAATTCGTTGGTTGGGGGCGAAGCGACTTCGCTAAACCCTAAATACATAGATATTTTGTGGGACGATACCCCAATGATTACGATTGATGGTGTGCAGCGCAAGGCTCTGACACTTGACCTTCACGAACTATCTCATGGCAGAGTACTATTCCATGTTCAAGGAGATCCGAGCAACGATATGGATAAGCGACTCTTGTCCGAGGGCAATGTTGTTATTGCCGCCTACGATGAGGAGGGTGGAAATATCTTATGGACTTGGCATATTTGGCTGACCGACCGTGTTAGAGCGCAGGGTTATCCTAATGGATATATTGTGCAAGACAGAAACCTCGGTGCTATATCGTCAGTGCCTGATGGAGCAAACGGTATGGACGGTTTGTACTATCAGTGGGGACGACCAACGCCTTTCAAATCTGCATCTTCGGGGGTTTATGGCGCAGTATCGAGAGTGCCGAGCAACCCTTCGCAGGTAGCAACTGTTGGTGAGGCGATTGCTAATCCGACAACCCTCTACGGCAGTGGAGATACCACACGAAACGATTGGTTAGCGACACCGAACAATGCTCTTTGGGGATATCGAAATGAACATACCGACCTCGAAAAGACGATGTACGACCCTTGTCCACCCGGCTATATGGTTGCCGATATCCGCGTTTGGCAGAATATAGCGAACTACGAGGTTGCAGGTGGCTGGCATAGTGGAGTCGGAGTGAATGTTTCGGTAGCATCGAATAGTGTTTGGTATCCATTCCAAGGCTCAATCGAGTGCGATGGTACGGATAATATATATCGTGATGTGTCGCGCTTGTGGTCGAGTGTTATAGATTTGCGCACCACAAATGAGCCATACGAATTGCAATATACGGCAATAGGTGCATCAAGTTGGAACTCTTATGGCAGCCATCGCAATAGGGCTCTGCCTGTACGATGTGTATCGGCTCACTCAACGGCTATTGTTACCGATTTGAGTGCTTCACAAACGGCAAATTGCTATATGATACATCGTGCCGGTTACTACAAGTTTAAGGCTACGGTACGAGGCAATGGTGTGGGCAGTCTGTTGCCACTCGGAGGAACAACAACCGCCGAGATAAATGGCGGACTATCGACTACGATTGCCCCTGCAAAGGTCGATTTATTGTGGTGGCAAGGCGACTTCACGGAGGTTACGGGCAGTGAAGAGGATATCGACAATCTTCTTCCGTTGCAGTTGCTCAATAATGGCGAACCTGACGAAGAGGGTTATGTTACTTTCTATGTTGGCAACTATCACGAGGGAAATGTTGGCTTGGCGGCATACGATGTCGATGGCGAGATATTGTGGTCATGGCATATCTGGTTTACCGACAAACCAGCCGACTTAATTACGGGTAACTATACCCTGATGGATAGATTTTTGGGTGCGACAACGGCTCCAAATACGAGTGGCTCGTCAATTTCGTTTGCAGACGAAAAGGAGCGAATGGCAACATACGGCTTCTACTATCAGTGGGGACGCAAAGACCCTATTATGGGTGCGCCATCGTATAGAGCAGGAACAGAAACGGTTAGCGGAAAACCCCAATCATCTCAGTATTGGGTAAAGAACTATATGACGGGTGAGTGGTCGAGCCGTACCGATATAGACACGGCAGATGCAGCAACAATCCCTGTTGTGATTCAGAACCCAATGACCTTCTACAAGAGTACCTCTCTCTGCGGAAATACCACTTGCGGTTGGTTCCCTGCAAGTTTTGCCGATGGATATACAAATGTGGCTCTTTGGGGATATGCCGTAAAGGACTACTCAATTCAGGGACAGACCTTCTCTAAGACGATGCATGACCCTTGTCCTCCGGGCTACCGAACACCGTTCCACCATGCGTGGGGCTATCTCGTAAATGGCACACACTACGGATATACCTACGAGGAGAATGGAGGAAATATCAACTTCTCGAATGGAGAGGGCTCGTTCGACAACTATGGAATAGTCTTTAATAAGACCTACTTCGATAGGGCGTGGTATCCGTTTGTGGGTTACCGCTATCCTACAACGGGAGGTTATCGTGAGGTTGGAATAAATGGTTGGATGCTTACGGGTATGCCGATGGGACAATACAACACCCGAACATATATCTATACCGATACATATTCGGGACAGGTAACACAACAAGGTACAAACGGTGGATATGGTGCTGCCTATGCAATGCCGGCGCGTTGTCAAAAGGATTAAATGGGGAGATAGAACATGAAGAGATTATATTGGATAGTGATAAATCTGTTTGCCCTCTCGTCGTGTGTAGTGGTCGATGAGCAGGTCAATATAAGCAGTAGTGTCGGTGATAATGGCGTTAAAGCCAATACTTCGATAGCCCCTTCGTGCGTTATTGAGTCGCACGAGGTGTCGCGTGCGGAAGCGGCAGGATTGGCAGTGCGCTCGCTTATAGACCAGATTACCACCAAGCGAATGGATTCAAACTTCCTGCGCCTTGACGAGGATTTAAGTACAGCAAACGATGGACTCTACACCTTTACGGGTAACGATGTGGCAACTCCATACGCAACCAATTGGAACAAGGCTCTGCTGCTCGAAGCGACAGTAATATCATCGCCCGACAACACCGAAGGCATACACTATCGTTCGGTATCGCTTGCTCCGGAGCAGTCGTACAAACTGAATATCGTGGAGGAGAATGTAGATGGTATAATCCATAGCGACACCACCCACTTCTATCATACGCGAATGGTGGGTTGGTATCCTAAAAACTGCACACTGCCACGCAAAGAGGGTGTTCCCGCTACGGCACAGTTCGATTTTTCGGAGTTTGATGCTGTTCGACTCAACGAAACGGTCAATATAGACGGCGTGCCAACTGAGGTTGTAGCTCTGCAATTCAAGGGGTTAGATGGCGAGACAGATTTGATGGTAAGTAATGTCTGCGAAGGACAATCGTGGCATAAGTACAACGCGAATACACCTCATCGTAGCGATGTGCACCCAATCGACAATAGCAACATATATCGTGAGCCGTTCGGACACAATATCTCATCACCAACATACTCCAACTACTTCACCTATCGTCACTATCGTTCGGCAATTCGTGTTACAGCATACGCCGATCAGAGTGAACACAACTTGATGATGTGGGGCGATATCGAGAGCGTTATTATTCGAAACCAGCCAACCTCTTGTAAAGTGTGGTTACCTACGCAGTTGGGAGAGTTTGGCGAGGTTTACCATTGGGGTAACTACAAAAATTTGCCTATTGTCACTACTCCGATGTTCGACAACGATAGCAACCACCCTGAGTTCTCCGAGAGTGCCAAATATCCTATCGAGATGAAGGGTACATCGTTGAAGGAGGATGCCTATCTCGGCTATTCGCTTGTTGAGCCTAACAAGGATGTAGAGATTGAAATTCACACCTCCTCAGGAGTATATAGCACCACTATTACGGCTGCGCATATCGTTAAGGATAGCGAGGGTAACGAATCGGTTGTAAATATCTTCGAAGCTGGTTATATCTACGATGTGAAGCTGAATTTGCAGACCAATGGCAATATCGGTGCAATTCTTGAACGAGAGAGCGATGAACGCTACTACGACCTCTCGGCTCTGCACGAGTTTGAGGTTTCGGAGGAGGAACTGACCGACAAGAGTTTGATATCGACCTACAAGTTGTCGAACTGCTATATCCTCGATCCTAACGAGTATAAGGATAGCGAAGGTAACGATATTTACGATGGCTACTGTTTCTTGGCATCGATTGTCGGCAATGGCGAGGCGGGAATTATCTCGTCAGGTGCGCAAACGCTCTATCCCGAAACGGAGGATATTAGCCCTGTTGCGGCACATCTGTTGTGGGAGAGTTCGCTCGGTCTGATTTCGGATATAGAGTTGAAGTATGGCTATGTGCGATTCAAGTTGTCGGACTCCTCGTCACGAGGCAATGCCGTTATTGCTGTATATGACGATGACGGCAATGTACTTTGGTCGTGGCATATATGGATTACAGACCGACCTACCGAGCAGTCGTTCTCGGTTGGAGAGCATACCATCACTATTCTTGACCGTAACCTCGGAGCAACGGCAGCAACTTGTACGGGGGCAAACGATGCGCTGGCAACATACGGCTTGTATTATCAGTGGGGACGCAAGGACCCTTCGATGGGACCTCCGTCATACAACTACAAGCCTATCAACCTTAATACGGCTCCATATTACGACTTCTCCTCGGACGAAAAGACCGCAGCAGAGGTTACGCAGTTTGCAGAGCCAACACTGCGAGATGGTGTGGAGAATCCGATGTACCTGATTCTGCCTACGGGACAACCACTGTCGTACATCTTCAATTGGACTCACCAGCGTTACGACTTCCTTTGGGGCTACGATATCGCTACGGGTATGACCACTAAAACTATCTATGACCCTTGCCCGTATGGCTATCGAGTACCAAGTAGTGAGCTTGGTGCGTTGTTCAGCATGGGTAGTGGCTCGGCCGGAACTTACGGCTATACGCGTACCATTGACGGCACGCAGTTCTTCTTCCCGTATGCGGGATTTAAGGGTGTAGATGTAGGTCTAAACTCGCTTATATCGTCTTGGAAGTATGTCGGACAGAAGGGCGACTACCAATCTTCGATGTATTGTGATGATGCTGACGCCTCAAATAATGGAGGTATAAACCAATATATGCACCGTTCGCGTGTCTATATTTCGAGTGCAAATAGTTGGACCGAAACCAATGTCGGCACATATACGGGCAATCTGCATACCGACTTTGCCAACCGCCGAACAGCCGCTTCGGTACGATGTGTCAAGGACGAGAAGATAGGAAGTATTACCGCTACACTTACCCCTTCCGAGAGGGCATTGGTGGAGAATACTCCGATAACTCTCACCTATAAGGCTCGCTCGTATGGTAGTGCGATTGAGTATGTCGAGATTCGTGCAAATTATACCGACACTTCTGGCGTGGAGCACGAGAAGGTTATTCGCGAAGTGAATGGCATAGGCGAGTATGTCACTGATGGTACGGTGTCATATCGCACTCCATCGGATTATGACGATGCGGGTGTAATCTTCCACCTTGTTGTTCGCAATGAACACGGACTTATATATACCGAGGAGGTTACTCTGGTTGAAGATACCCTTGAAGCACACTTCAACCGTTGGGAGGATAGCGTGCTTCCGGATGTGACAAACAATACCCGTTCATTTGTAGTTGTAGGCGAGAGAATTCGCTACTATGTGAATGTCTCGGCAAACAGTGAACCTACCTCCGTGAAGATTAACGGTGTTACGGCGACTAAGAGTGGAGAGTTTGCGGGTGCGGGTGTTTCTAATACTACTTGGTATATTGAGTGGAGCGAGGATACGAAGGGTATATACGAGATGTCGGTTGATGTCGTTTCGGGCGGAAAGAGTTTGACTGCTCCTATGCCTGATATGACGGTCTATGGTCTGAATATCGGTGATCGTACCACCTCTATTGACACAAGTGGCAATACGATGTATATGTGGCAGAATACTGGCTATACCTCTACATGTATGACAGCTATCGGCACAACACTCGCAGCCAACACCTCGTACAATTATTACAGCCTCTTCACTATTGAGGGTAATAAGATATACAGTATGGCACGAGATGCCTATCTGACGGGAACTAATGGAACGGTTTCGTTTGGTGTAGGAACCGACTATACCATCTCGGCTGCGGGAAATAATGTCCGTATCTACTATACAACATCGAATTGGTGGAATCCGCAAACCTATTATGTGCGTCAGACAAACAATACATCAATAGGCATCTCGACCTCCAACTCCAACCGAAACTGGAACTTGTTGCCTGTGACCTACGATATCCCATAGGAACACGCCCACCTTACAACACCTTTTCGATACACAGAATCTTACTATATTTCGTATATGGGTATACAAAGAGCCTGTCTAACAAGAAAAAGTTAGGCAGGCTTGTTTGTTGATGTGGATTTATGGAGGTAAAATTCAATATATGGAAATCGTAAAAGTTTCGATAAAATAGCATTAAGCGACGCAGAGTTGCGTTAAATTGATGCTT
>JAZQHQ010000054.1:0-32332 GCA_045540675.1 Alistipes sp.
TATGCCGCTACGCACCAACATCTCGGCAGCGTAAGCACCTACGCCACCAAGCCCTACAACAAGGATATTTGCCCCTTGCAGTTGCTTCATCTTCTCCTCGCCAAATAGGAGCTTACTTCGTTCAAGCCACATAAATTCACCACCTTTTGCACAAAGGTAGTAAATAGAATTAAAAATTAAGAATTAAGAATTAAAAATTTTGAGGAAATTCTCCTCTGTGGCAATTGTGAGTTCGGTTACGGAGATGCCTCGCAACTCGGCGAGTCGGGCGTAAATCTCCTCTATCGGAGTGGAGCTTTCATCGCTCTCTACAAAGAGGTGCGGGAGTGGGGTAGAGCGCAAAGCCTCAACTGTTTTCGGTGAACGAAAAGTGCGCTCGCCAAATGAGAGGTAATATCCTTGTTTTACAGCGCGTTGCGCCTGCTCTGCCGAGCCTATGAAGCCGTGAAAAATCACCACAGGCAGATGAAAATCACGCAGCACTCGCATCACCTCCTCGAAGGCGCGAACACAGTGCAGAACGACCGGTTTTTCGAGTCGCTCGGCAATAGCCAGCTGCGCTCTAAATACAGGCTCTTGCTCTTCGCGCGGAATATCGCAGGCAAAGTCTAAACCTATCTCTCCAATGGCATCGGCAGTTGCTGCGCACTCCTCCATATCGGAAATTTTGCCTGTGAGAGCCTTCCATGGGTGAATACCCACAGTATCAATCGTTTGCGCGTGTGTTAGCGCATTATGCGTGTGTATATCTACAATCATTGCAAGTGTAAAGGTAGTGAAATTTTACAATAATTGTGAAAATAATAACAGAAAAGGGGTACAATCTCGCAAAAAATTCGTATCTTCGCACGCGATTTTATGGGAAACAACTTTTCAAGAAAAAGTATTTTCATTTTTAACAATTTAATAATTCACTTAACTAAACTCAAAAAAAACATGTCGAAAATCATTAAACTTTGCAAAGGTTTGGATATTCGCTTGCAGGGAGAGGCGGCAAAGACAATAGTCGATGCTCCAATGGCTGCGGAGTACGCAGTTTCGCCACTCGATTTCGAGGGCATTACTCCCAAGATGCTTGTTAAGGTTGGTGATACAGTAGAGGCTGGTTCTCCACTCTTCTTCGACAAGAAGCGTCCGGAGATTCTCTTCACATCGCCTGTCAGCGGTACTGTTGCTGCTGTCAATCGCGGTGAGAAGCGCAAGATTCTCTCTGTTGTCGTTACCGCAGACAAGGAGATTGCATACAAGCACTTCTCCGCACTCGACCTTTCGAAAGCATCGCGTGAGCAGATTATCGAACTCTTGCTCGAATCGGGATTGTGGACGATGTTTGTTCAGCGTCCTTACGGTGTTGTCGCTACTCCAAGCGATAAGCCAAAGGCAATTTTCGTGTCGGCATTCGACAGCGCACCTCTCGCTATCGACTACGATTTTGCACTTGCTGACCAACAACAACCGTTGCAGAAGGGATTTGATGTATTGCGCCGTCTGACTGATGGTAAGGTACATCTCTCGTACAACGCTTGCGGTCAGGTGCCACAGGTTGAGGGCGTAGAGTTGCACGCATTCAAGGGTAAGCACCCGGCAGGTAATGTGGGTGTGCAGATTCACCACATCGACCCAATTAACAAGGGCGATAAGGTTTGGACTCTGAACATTCAGGATGTTGTAATTCTCGGTCGTCTGTTCCTCACAGGTAAGGTTGATTTCTCGCGCGTAATTGCAGTTGCAGGTTCGTGCGTGGCAGAGCCAAAGTACTACCGCGTAGTGGCGGGTGCTTCGGTTGAGTCTATTCTGGGTGGCAAATTGTCGAATGAGCATGCTCGCGTTATTTCGGGCAATGTTTTGACGGGTCGCAATGTTGGCAAGGAGGGCTTCCTTGGCGTTAATGCAAACCAGATTACCGTAATTCCTGAGGGCGATAACTACGAGTTGCTCGGTTGGGCAATGCCTCGTTTCAAGAAGTTCTCGGTATCGCGTGCATACTTCTCTTGGTTGCTCCCATGCCGTAAATACAACCTCGATACCAACCTCAACGGTGGCGAGCGTGCTTTCGTTATGAACGACCTCTACGAGAAGTACTTGCCAATGGATATCTATCCGGTACACCTTGTGAAGGCTTGTATTGCTAACGATTTGGATAAGATGGAGAATCTCGGTATCTACGAGGTTGTAGAGGAGGACTTGGCACTTTGCGAGTTCGTATGCCCTTCGAAGATTGAGATTCAGCAGATTCTCCGCAATGGTATTAACACAATGATTAAGGAGGAGGAGTAATGAAGGCACTTCGTAATATAGTAGATAAGATTAAGCCAACCTTCTCGAAGGGTGGCAAACTCGGTTTCTTGCACTCGACTTTCGATGCTTTCGAGACCTTCTTGTTCGTTCCTAACACCACAACTCAGCATGGTGCGCATGTTCGCGACTGTAACGATATCAAGCGTACAATGATTACCGTTGTTGTGGCTCTTATCCCTTGCCTCTTGTTCGGCTGCTACAATACAGGTTTGCAGGTGGGCTTGGAGGGCTGGTTGGCATTCGCTTACGGTTTGGTGCGTATCCTTCCAATGATTGCCGTATCGTATATCGTTGGTTTGGGTATCGAGTTCACCGTAGCGCAGTGGCGTGGTCACGAGGTTAATGAGGGTTTCCTCGTTTCGGGACTCTTGATTCCGCTTGTAATGCCTGTAAGCACTCCGCTCTGGATGGTAGGTTTGGGTACTGCATTCGCTGTAATCTTCGGTAAGGAGATTTTCGGTGGAACGGGTATGAATGTATTTAACCCTGCTGTTTTGGCTCGTGCATTCGTATTCTTCGCCTACACTCCGCAGATGTCGGGTGAGACCGTTTGGTACTCGACTTGGAAGATGTTTGGCGCAACCGATGCACAGACCGGTGCTACCGCTTTGGAGCAGTTGGCTACAACGGGTGGTATGCAGTGGTCGGCTCTCGATGCGTTCCTCGGTTTTATTCCGGGTTCGTTTGGTGAGACTTCGACCTTGGCTATCCTGATTGGTGCAGCTATTTTGCTCTACACGGGTGTTGCTTCGTGGAAGACTATGGTGTCGGTATTTGTTGGTGGTTTGGCTATGGCATACCTCTTCAACCTTTGCGGCGTTGGTGCAATGGGTTCGCAGGGTGTTGAGCCTTATATGCACTTGCTCGTTGGCGGTTTTGCCTTCGGTGCAGTGTTTATGGCAACAGACCCTGTAACTTCGGCACAGACTTCGACCGGTAAGTATATCGTAGGCTTCTTGACAGGTGCTATCGCAATTATGATTCGTGAGATTAACCCTGCATATCCGGAGGGTATGATGCTCTCGATTCTCTTTATGAATGCGTTGGCTCCGCTTGTAGACTACTTCGTAGTTGAGGCTAATATCCGCCGCCGTAAGAATCGTGTTAAAACTGTTAAATAAGGAGGGTGAAGCTATGAAATTCAATACAAATAGTAATGTATATATCATCATCTACTCGGTAGTGATGGTAGTTATCGTGGCTGTATTGCTGTCGTTGGCAGCCCTCGGCTTGAAGCCTCGTCAGGACGAGAATATTCTCAACGAGAAGAAGACTCAGATTGTGAAGGCTCTCGGCTACGATGCAGCGACCACTTCGTACGATGAGGTTGTGGCAGAGGCAGCTTTGCTCGATGCACAGGGTGCAGTCGTAAACAACGATGTGGCAAAGGTTTTTGAGGCTTTGCAAGATGTTAAGGGCTCGCGTGAGGCGGGTTCATTCCCAATCTTTAAGGCTACCGATGGCAGTGTTGTAGTGCCTTTGTATGGTGCAGGTCTTTGGGGTCCAATCTGGGGCTATGTTGCTTTGGCTCCCGATATGAATACCGTTAAGGGTATCGTACTCGACCACTCTGGCGAGACTCCGGGCTTGGGTGCGGAGATTACCACTGCAAAGCATCAGGCTATGTATCCAGGTAAGACCGTATTCGAGGGTGAGGAGTTGGTAGGTATCACCTTGAAGAAGGGTGGTGCTGACGAGAACAATCCTCACGAGGTTGATGCCATCACAGGTGGTACAAAGACTTCGGACGGTGTGTCGGCTATGATTAAGGATTGCTTGGTGTCGTATGTGCCATATTTCGTGGCAACAAAGGCGGCAGCCGAGCAAGTGTCTAACGAATTAAACACAGAGAACAATGGCAAGTAAGAGTTTGAAAAATTTGACAGCTCCGCTTAGCGGAAATAACCCTGTCATCGTTCAGATTCTCGGAATCTGTTCGGCTTTGGCTGTTACCGTGCAACTCAAACCTGCTATTGTTATGGGTTTGTCGGTAATGGTAGTTACAGCGTTTGCCAACTTGGTGATGTCGCTTTTGCGCAAGGGTGTACCTTCGCGTATCCGTATCATCGTGCAGTTGGTGGTTATCGCTGCGTTGGTTATCTTGGTGGATCAGGTATTGAAGGCATTTGTTTACGATGTGTCGAAGCAGTTGTCGGTATATGTTGGTCTGATTATTACAAACTGTATCGTGATGGGCCGTGTTGAGGCGTTCGCATTGCAGAATAAGCCTTGGGATTCGTTCCTCGATGGTATTGGTAACGGTGCAGGCTACGGCTTGATTCTCGTAATCGTGGCATTCTTCCGCGAGTTGCTCGGCTCGGGCTCGTTGTTTGGCTATCCAATCTTCGAGAAGCTCGGTCTTTACGAGGTAGGCTACGCAAACTGCGGTTTGATGTTGTTCCCACCGATGGCGTTGATTATCGTTGGTTGCATCATCTGGATTCACCGTACTATTAACACTAACTTACAGGAGAAATAGGAGGATAGATTATGGAAACATTGAATTTATTTATTCGTTCGATTTTTATCGACAACATGGTCTTCGCATTCTTCTTCGGAATGTGCTCCTACATTGCCGTATCGAAGAGTGTTAAGACGGCTCTCGGTCTCGGTCTTGCCGTAACTTTTGTGCAGACAATGACCGTGCCTTTGAACTACCTCTTGAATGAGTATGTTTTGGCTCCTAATGCGTTGGTTGAGGGTGTAGATTTGTCGTTCCTCTCGTTCATCGTCTTTATCGCCGTTATCGCTGCATTTGTGCAGTTGGTGGAGATGATTGTTGAGAAGTTCTCGCCAACCCTCTACAACCAGCTCGGTATCTTCCTTCCGCTTATCGCTGTAAACTGCGCCATCATGGGTGGCTCGTTGTTTATGCAGCAGATGGTCGGTGCAGGCGAGATTCGCAATGTTGGCGAGTCGGTAGTATATGGTTTAGGCTCAGGTCTTGGCTGGTGGTTGGCTATCGTTATGATGGCTGCTATCCGTGAGCGTCTTGCCTATTCGCATATTCCGGCTGCTTTGAAGGGCCCGGGTATCGCATTTATTATCACAGGCCTTATGGGTATCGCATTTATGATATTCTCGGGTATTCAGTTGTAAACCTTTAATAAGAGTATAAAAAGATGGTAAAAGTAATTATTGTTGCAATTGTTGCCTTTCTTGCAGTAACCCTCCTTTTGGTGGCGCTGTTGCTCTTTGCAAAGGCAAAACTGACCTCGTCAGGCAATGTAACCATCGACATCAACAACGGCAAGAAGGTCGTTGAGGTTGAGGCCGGTGGTAACCTCCTCGCTACACTCGCTACGGCAGACATCTTCCTCCCATCGGCTTGCGGTGGTAAGGGTGCCTGCGGACAGTGCAAGTGTCAGGTTTTGGAGGGTGGCGGCGAGGTTCTTCCTACCGAAACAGGCTTCTTCAATCGCAAGCAGATTCGTGAGAATTGGCGTTTGGGTTGTCAGGTAAAGGTTAAGGAGGATATGAAAATCGCTGTTCCTGATTCGGTGTTGAGCATCAAGAAGTGGGAGTGCGAGGTTATCTCGAACCACAATGTTGCTACCTTCATCAAGGAGTTCGTGGTGAAGTTGCCTGAGGGCGAGCATTTGAACTTCCGTTCGGGTGGTTACATTCAGATTGATGTTCCTGCAATCACTGTTGATTACAAGGATATCGATGTAGACCCTCAGTACGAGGAGGATTGGGTTAAGTTTGGTCTTCGTGACTTGAAGATGGTAAACCCAGAGCCACAGGTGCGTGCTTATTCGTGCGCTACTTACCCTGCCGAGGGCGATATTATCCGTTTGAATGTTCGTATCGCAACCCCTCCATTCGGTCCTGACCGTAAGATGCTCCCTGTAAATCCGGGTGTCTGCTCGTCATACATCTACTCGCTCAAACCGGGCGATAAGATTACAATGTCGGGTCCTTACGGAGAGTTCTTCTTGCCGGACAACTTGCCTGATACACAGGAGTTGATCTTTATCGGTGGTGGTGCAGGTATGGCGCCTATGCGTTCACACATTATGCACCTCTTCAAGACCGAGAAGACAAAGCGCCCTGTAACATTCTGGTATGGTGCTCGTTCGCTCAAAGAGGCGTTCTATTTGGAGGACTACGCAGAGATCGAGCGTGAGTTCCCTAACTTCAAGTTCAACCTTGCTCTCGACCGCCCAGACCCAGAGGCAGATGCAGCAGGCGTTGACTACAAGGTGGGCTTCGTTCACAATGTCCTCTTCGAGAACTACCTCAAAAACCACGAGGACCCAGAGGGTTGTATCTACCTTATGTGCGGACCTCCAATGATGGTCGGAGCTGTTGAAAAACTCCTCGACTCACTCGGAGTGCCACCGGAGAATATTCTTTACGATAACTTCGGCGCATAAAACGCATTTTAAGGGGCAACTACTTCGTTGCTCTGCGATAATCCGCTTGCTCACATAGGTCTACTATGCTGCGCAAGCGGATTTCTTGTGCGCCTTATATTTGCCTCCTTAAAATGCGTTTTACCGTATTTCACTGTATGCTGCGCATCGGGCTTATCTTTGCTTTCTTCCTTCTTGCAAGGCATAGTGTAAATAAATTTACCCTCTGCTCTTGCTTCGTGCGTCAGTTCTTGTTTGGCAAGAAATTCCCTCAATCATCTCTGATTTTTAGAGATTGTGTACTATCCCGAAGGTCTTTCTTTTGCGATGCACCACATCTCACGACTTCTGACAAGAAATAAAAAATGTTTTTAAGCAGCGTTTGCAGTTCCTCTCCTATCTTGCATTTTTCGGAATGGTAATAGGTATGTAGTTCTTTGATGGAGCGAGTGGAACAAGCGGACAATCTACTGCGTGAATCATCTCCTTGCCGTCAGTATCTTGCGCCTTTACATTTGTCATATCAATTTTTGCGACATTGTGAATACCAATCGGAGTGCGATGCTCCTCGCCCGTGAAGGTGAAGTTCACATTCTCCATTGTGAGGTGCTTGATATTGCGTACGAACATCGCCCAATATGGGGTAGTGCGAGACTCGCGAGTCGGCATTCTCAATGGCTCCTTCGTCTTTTCATCGTTGCGACCAATGTAGTGTATATCGATATCACGGAGTGTTACATCCTCATAAATCCCGCCTTTCCAACTCTCGATTTGGAGTGCTGCATAGTTTACATTGGTAGCCTTTACACGCTCCACAACGAGATTCTTTGACCAAGTATTAGCTTTCAAGTCCGAGGCGAATACGCAACGCACGCAATCGATATTCAGATCGTGGATATGCACATCTTCTACACCTCCGACAGTATCCCACCAAGCACCCGGTTGAATAATTATCGCAGCCAGCATCTTACCTGAAAGCTTTGGAATATGAGGCTGGGCATACTTGCCCGGACCTTTGAATGTGCAATGCGAAATCTCTAAATCTTTTACGGGGAAGAGAATACGAATGCCGTTGCAAGTGGAGTTGATGTTGCAATTTTTTATTACAGCATTCTCCCAAAAACCTCCTGCCAAGCAGTCGTCACCTGTCTCGAAGGAGCAGTCGCGAATCATCAGATTTTTAGCTCCGCGCAGATGAATTGCATCGTGACCTTTCGTAATTTTTACATTGTCGAAGGTGGCGTTGAGAACTTCGTAACCCATAACGCCATAGTTCGATGCTTCGGTGATATGTACGCCACGAATGGTTACACCATCCACCTCACCTAACATAATGCAGTGTGGACCACGCGCACGCCCCTCTCCATTCGGGTCTACAAGGTGGTTTGAGTTTATTACGCCCTCGCCCGTGATAGCGATATTCTTAACTCGTTGTGCAAGGATAAACGCTCTATTCCAGTAGGCTGTGTAGGCAACCTTATACTTCATAAAGTCATTGCGCAGACACTCATAATTCTTGTAGTCCTTCAAATTGAGTGATGCGATAAGCTCTGCGCCCTCGGCAAGTCGCAACTCGACATTATCGAGCAGTTCAATAGTCCCCGAAAGATACTTACCGGCAGGTACATAGACAATACCGCCACCGCCTTTATTACAGGCTTGTACGGCCTTGTTAATTGCTTCCGTATTAGAAGTTTTGCCATTGCCTTTGGCTCCATAATCCTTGATGTTATACACGGGGCGAGCCGATGCAAAAGCCACTTGCACAAATGCGCATACGATAATGAGTAATAGTTTCATTGTTATTTCAATATAATTGGTTTTCAATGCAAATATAACACTTTTTTTAAGTTTTTCGCATTCTGCTTTCCGTTTTTCGTTTACCTCTGCGGTTGCAAATGTGAAGGGATTTGGACTGATTGCACCTACGATAAAAATTGCTAAACCGGCAACTCTTTTTGATGCACTTCTGCCAAATCCCCACTTCGTGAAATCAAGAATTAAGAGATATATTTTCTCTCCCTCTCTTAACTTTTAACTATTAACTCTGTTATCGCCTTATAGACAAACTCCTCGTATGCAAAGGCCTGCATAGAGCAGAACTTACTGCGTGGTGAGTGGTAGCAGAGTACCGAGATGCCGGCAATATCACTCTCGTCAATTGCATCAAGAGCCGATTTATCGCATACCTTCACGGCGTTTGTCACAATATCGAGCTGTTCGCGATCGAAAGAGTACTGCTTGCGCACAAGGAAACATTTGTCGCCTGTGTGATAAGGCTCGCCACCTCCGAAAGCGCGTATTCCGCAGAGGGCGACACCCACGAGTGTTACGATACCACCCATAAGTACAAGTGCCGATTTGAGGTTGTTGGCATCAGTGCCATTTTCGATAAAGTAATTTGCTACAAGCAGTGCAATGCCTACCAAGAGTACCAAAGCCGGTACAATAATGCTTCTACGGCGCTCAACAATAACGCCATTAGACGAAGCACAGAGTGCCTCGTTAAGATCTTTAATATCCATTTTCTTGAAAATTTACTTTGTGTTAGTTACTATTTTTTGTGATTGCGATTTTATGTGTAGGAGAGGGTGCAATCACAGTCGTAACTGACAAAGTATATATAGATATAGGTCCACAGCGCGGGCACAAGAGCCAAGACTATGAATAAATAGTGTGACCGGATAATTTGTATTGGTTGCAAATCGCTCAATAACGGCAAAATGCAACACCCGTTGTTGTCCTTGTCGCGATAAGTGCGATGTGGAGGTGCGAGCCGTAGGTATTACCACCGATGAGGTGCGTTCTGCATCTATATTGTGGCGATGACAACACTTTATCTGTTCGTGATGAATATCAATAATCTCGCACTCTACACTGCCCGTAGAGAGTGAAATCTCGCTCTTCTCGAAGGCGAAACCTCCGAGTAACAACATCAATATTACGAACAACCGGCGCATAACTTGACAAAGATAGCAAAAAATTTCGATAATTACATATTGTTTTGTACCTTTGTAGAGTATATTACTTGACAGAATAGTATGAAAATGCGACTTTTCAGAGCAGTTCCATTATTTTTGCTGCACTTTGTGACGATAACTTTGTTATCGACCGGTGTGGCGAACGGACAGACTGAAATAGTACAACCCAATTTAGGTATTCCTTCAAAAATAGGTCCTGCATACTTTGGTCCTAATGCATTTCCTGTGCCCGATATGCTTGATGGCCGAACATCTTCGGATTTGCGACTCGAACTCTATGGCGACTGCTTTCTCGGCACAACTACGGGGCGTGTGGCAGACGATATTACGGGCGATTTATTCGCAAAATTAACCATACCGCTTTTCACTCCAAAGGCTAATCTAACGGTATGGATGCCGATATTCGAGTATTTCTACACCTCGGCAGAGCTGAACGCTCTGCGCCGATTGCCTGCTCCATACAACACCACCGATTTACAGGGTATGGATTCGGGCGATGTCTATGTTTCGGCAGATATTCGCATCCTTTCGCAGGAGCGACACCATATCGATATTACGGCTCGTGCTACGCTTAAAACAGCTTCGGCAAATAAGTTTGCCGAAGGTCGTGCCTACGATGCTCCGGGCTACTTCTTCGATGCTTCGTTTGGTCGAGGTTTCGACTTTGGGGGAGGAAAACACAATCTGCGTGTGGCTGTAAGTGGGGGCTTCTTGTGTTGGCAGACCGACAACGGAAGACAAAATGATGCGGTGATGTATGGTTTGCTGCTTGCCTATACGGTAAAGAATTTTAAGATAGATACCTGTTTCGGCGGTTATGCAGGTTGGGAGCGTGACGGTGACCGTCCTATGACGCTTAAAACAAATCTCTCGTATAGTATCGGCGATTTGTCGTTGCGACTCTCGCATCAGGTAGGTTTTATGGATTGGCCTTACCACCAAATCAGAGTGGGTGTAGCATACTCGTTCGATATATTGAATAAGAGAAGGTCTAAAAAATAGATGATATGCTAAATAAACTTTTTGGATTTGATAAGAATACTACAAATGTAAAAACCGAGATTATTGCGGGTATTACCACATTCCTGACAATGGCGTATATACTCGCTGTAAATCCCAATATTCTTTCTGTTACAGGAATGGACAAAGGGGCACTCTTCACAACAACGGTGCTGGCGGCATTTATCCCGACATTGATGATGGGCTTGTATGCCAAGTTGCCCTTTGCATTGGCTCCGTGTATGGGTTTGAACGCCTTCTTTGCCTATACGGTTTGCCTTACGATGGGCTACTCGTGGCAATTTGCATTAACGGCAGTGCTGATTGAAGGTTTGATTTTTATCCTGCTCACGGTTACCAACCTGCGTGAAAAGATTGTACACGCCTTGCCGAAGTGTCTGCGTGAGTCGATTTCGGTGGGTATAGGTCTGTTTATCGCCTTTATCGGTCTGCAAAATGCAGGTCTTATCGTTCGCTCCGATGCAACGCTTGTGACATTGGGCGATATTAGTACTCCGACTGCGATACTCTCGATACTCGGACTCGTTATAACCTCGATATTGTTGGTTAAGCGAGTTAAGGGCGCGCTACTGATAGGTATCATTCTCGCTGCCGTTATCGGTGTACCGATGGGTGTAACAAAGTTTGGCGGCTTTGTCAGCACACCTCCAAGCATCGAGCCTATATTTTGTAAGTTCGAGTGGGCTAATATCCTTTCGAAGGATATGTTTATCGTGGTATTTACGCTCCTCTTTATAGATTTGTTCGATACTATCGGAACTCTTATCGGAGTCTCGGCAAAGGCTAATATGTTGGATAAAGAGGGTAATCCTATCCGTATGCGTCAGGCGTTTATGTGCGATGCTATCGGAACTACGGCAGGTGCATTTCTTGGCACAAGCACCGTTGGTACCTATGTCGAGAGTGCCGCAGGTGTGTCGGAGGGTGGTCGCAGCGGATTGACTGCAACGGTAACGGCGTTGTGCTTCCTGTTGTGCATCTTCTTTGCGCCATTCTTCCTCTCGTTGCCGAGTGCAGCTACTGCTCCGGTGTTGATTTTGGTAGGTGTGATGATGATGTCGGGAGTGTCGAAAATCGACTTTACGAACTACTTGGAGGCTATACCATCTTTCTTGTGTATTATAATGATGCCGTTGGCATATAGCATCTCCGATGGTATTATCTTTGGAGTATTGGGCTATGTACTAATACATCTCGGTAGTGGAAACTATCGCAAGGTGTCTATCTCGACATATATCCTTGCAGCGTTGTTCTTGTTGAAATTCTTGTTGTAACAGATTATATTATGAGAAAGGTTATTACAATTTTGGCAGCCCTGCTGATTGGCGCAGGTGCAGTGTTTTTCTACTTCCGCTTCTACTTCGTATTTGGCGAGGGTGTGAAGAGTGGAGAGTTGAACTATGTAGTCCACAAGGGCTTTATCTTCAAGACCTACGAGGGTAAACTTATTCAAGCAGGTTTCCGTGCGCAAACGGCTGGTGTGCAGTCCTACGAGTTTGAGTTCTCGGTTCCTAATAAGGAGTTGGCGGAGCGTTTGATGTTGCTCGGCGGTCAGAATGTGGAGTTGCATTACAAGGAGTATTTCGGCTCACTGCCTTGGCGTGGCTTTACGAAATTTGTGGTGGATAGTATCGTGTCGTCACGACCTCTCTATCCGCAATATCAAACACCCGGAACACTTCCATTCAAGGGTCAAGATAACCCGACCCCCGAGGTTGAAGGCAAGGAGATATAGGGGATAAGTGTAGCCAAAAACTATTCGTTCCAGATATGCCACGAAGCCTCGGCTTGGGCGTGGAACATCGTCAGACCGTCAATTGTACGGACTCCTTGCTCGGCTCCGAGTTGCAGAAACTTTGTTTGACGAGGATTATAGACGCAGTCGAACAGGGTATGCTTGGCGGAGAGTGCCGAGTAGGGGAGTGCGGGCGCACTATCCACATTCGGGAACATTCCGAGAGGGGTAGTGTTTATTATGATGTCGCACTCTGCGATGCACTCTTCGCTTAAATCGTTGTAGGTCAAGTCGGCAATGCCCTGCGTGCGGGATACAACCTTTACCTCTGCGCCCCCTTTGCGTAATACATATTGCACAGCCTTTGAAGCACCTCCCGTACCGAGAACGAGAGCCTTTGCCCCTTCGAGTGTAACCCCTTCGAGCGACTTGCGAATACCAATTACATCGGTGTTGTAACCCTCCAAACCATCGGGCGTAACCTTCACACAATTTACCGCACCAATCTCTTGTGCCTCCTCGCTGATAGCAGCGAGCAACGGCATAATTGTCTGCTTGTGGGGTATGGTGACATTGAAACCTGCAAGGTGCTCACAATGAGGCAATACCTCCTCTGCACTTTCGATAGGCAGTGGCGTATAGTCCGCATCAATACCCTCTGCCGAGAACTTCTCGGCAAAGTACTTGGCAGACAACGAGTGTCCCAATGGATAACCTATTAGCGCAAAGTGTTTCATAATGCAAAGTTAAAAGTTAAAAGTTAAAAGTGCAAAGTTTTTGGGATTTTGCCGACAACATTTTTCACTACCATTTTTGCGCAATCAAAAATAAATTTCTAAATTTGCATTGTAATCCTCGGATTGCAGACATAATTACACAGAAAGTGTAAGTTTATTCTCACGATGAAATCTAGAAAATTTAATTGGAAGAGAATAAGCATACTTCTTGTGTCATACCACTTGGTATGGCGTGGGCTTGTTGCTTATTTTATTCCAAAGGTTTTCTAGAACCTCATCGTTAGAATAAGTTTTCAGCACCACGCTTTCTTTTTATAATTATTTCATTCGGTGCTGGTGATATAAATTTGAGAGTTATGTACTGCGCAGTTTATACAAATGGGGCTATGGATATGAAACCGACATTCGAGATGTTGCACCATAGTTCCAAATACATTCTATTCTTTGTTAGAATCACCAATTGTATTTCGTGCAGATATTATCATTTACTGAATGTCAAAGGCGAAATATCTCCATTAGAGTTAAATGGTTGCAAATTGATATCTATTATAGATAAACATTCCGCTACTCCGCCTGTAATAGCGTTCGAGATAGAATTGCCGGATAGAGGCGTGGTAATAGTAGATGTTTATGAGCAGAAAAGCTTCCGTTTCCCGCCACTATCTATCTCTGCAACTTTCATCAAACATATCAATAAAATAGGTATAAAGGAGTTTTTGCAGTTAGAGTAATAATAAATTATCGCCTCGCAGTCTTCTTTCTGCGAGGCGATACCTTTAATTCTCAATTAATCCTGCTTTGCAGGCTTTTCCTCCTTCGCACCTCGGCAAAGCGTGCAAGCACCCTCTGCTCTCGGTTTGGCGTCGGTTCTCAATTGAAATAACTCGGTTATTTCTTCACGCCTTTATAGATGATGTAGGCAAGTGCCACTGCCACCACAGCCATAATGCCGTAGCCGATTTCGTGGCTATACTTGGTTACCGTAGCGATAAGTTGTTCCTCGGGAACTACCGCTTCGAGGAAGTATCCGAGTGCTGCCAATACGCCATTCCATAATCCTGCACCAATAGCGGTGAAGAGTGTAAATTTGGCGATATTCATTCGTGCCAAGCCCGCAGGAATGGAGATAAGCTGACGCACCGCAGGCACAAGACGACCAACGAGCGTTGCCGCTATGCCATAGCGCACAAAAAACTCCTCCGCCTTTACAACCTTCTGCTCATCGAGCAGACACATGTGACCGATACGGCTATTTGCGAACTTATAGACGATAGGTCTGCCGAGCCATACGGCGAGGTAGTAGTTGATAAATGCGCCAATCAACGCGCCAAGTGTAGCGAAAAATATCACCAACCACACATTCAGCTCGCCACTTGCGGCAGCCTTATATGCCGCAGGCGGAACAACCACCTCGCTCGGAAATGGAATAAACGAACTCTCAATCGCCATCAACAGAGTGATGCTTCCATAGTTCATATTATCCAAGTACCATTGTACCAATTCCGCAGAATCCAATCCCATATCCAAAACTATTTGATAACGCTTGCAATCTCCTCAAATGGGACACAAACTTGCTCGCCTGTTGTCATATTCTTAACAGTCGCCTTGCCCTCTGCCAACTCGTTGCTGCCGATAATTACGACATACGGAATCTGACGGCGGTTGGCGTACTCCATCTGCTTCTTCATCTTTGCCGAGTCGGGATATACCTCGGTCGAGATACCGGCATCACGCAACGCCTTTGCGCAACGCAACGATGCCAAGCCCTCTGCTTCGCCCAAGTTGATGAACAACACCTTTGTCAGGCAGGTTACATCGGCAGGGAAGAGGTCCAAACCAACCATAACATCGTAGATGCGGTCTGCACCAAACGAGATACCGACACCCGATACATCAGGCATACCGAAGATACCTGTAAGGTTGTCGTAACGACCACCTCCACAGATTGAGCCGATGGCAAAGTCCTTCGCCTTAACCTCGAATATCGCGCCGGTGTAGTAGTTCAAACCACGAGCCAACGAGAGATCCAATTCAATCTCCAACTTAATGCCGAGTGCCTCCACCGCAGAGAATACGGTGCGCAACTCCTCCACGCCCTTCAAGCCAGTTTCGCTCGCAGCGAGTATGGTTTCGAGCTGTGCCAACTTCTCGGCTGTCGAGCCACTCAAAGTGAGGATAGGCTCCAACTTCGCCACAGCCTCCGCCTCGATGCCGCGCTCTGCCAACTCCGCCTTAACATTGTCAAGACCAATCTTTTCGAGTTTGTCGATGGCTACTGTGATGTCTATCATCTTGTCGGCGTGTCCCATAACCTCGGCGATGCCGTAGAGTACTTTGCGGTTGTTCAACTTCAATACCACATTTATTCCGAGTTTGCCGAATACGCGCTCCACAATCGAAATCAACTCCACCTCGTTCAGCAGCGAACGCGAGCCGATAATATCGACATCGCACTGGTAGAACTCACGATAGCGACCTTTCTGTGGGCGGTCAGCGCGCCATACGGGCTGAATCTGATAACGCTTGAACGGGAAGGTAATTTCGTTCTGGTGCTGCACAACATAACGAGCAAACGGAACGGTCAAATCATATCTTAAACCCTTCTCGCAGATGCGGTGTGCCTGACGCACCTCCTCATTGTTGAGGTTTGCTCCGAAATCGCCCGAATTGAGAATCTTGAAGAGAAGTTTATCTCCCTCCTCGCCATACTTACCCATAAGGGTAGAGAGATTCTCCATCGAAGGCGTTTCGATAGATGCGAAGCCGTAGTTGCGGAAGACCTCGGCGATAGTGTCGAATATATAGGAACGGCGAGCCGTTTCGAGTGGCGAAAAATCGCGTGTTCCCTTCGGAATAGATGGTTTCTGTGCCATAATCTTAATTGATAATTGATAGTTGACAATTGACAATTAAAGGAATTTATATTTTAATCTATGATTGACTTTTGAGAAATAATAAATAACATAAAAACGGCAGTTTTTACCATAAATTGTCAATTATCAATTTTCAATTGTCAATTTTGTTGATTTATTCAACAAGCTTGCGGTACTTTACTCGGTGTGGGGTAGTATCCATACCCTGCGCCTTTTTCCACTCCTCGTACTCCGAGTACGAACCCTCGTAGAATACAACCTTCGAATCGCCCTCGAACGAGAGGATATGGGTAGCGATACGGTCCAAGAACCAACGGTCGTGCGAGATAACAACCGCGCAACCTGCGAAGTGTTCCAAGCCCTCCTCCAATGCACGAAGGGTGTTCACATCGATATCGTTGGTAGGCTCATCGAGCAGGATTACATTGCCCTCCTCCTTCAATGCCAAGGCGAGGTGCAAGCGGTTACGCTCACCACCCGACAATACACCGCACTTCTTCTCTTGGTCTGCACCCGTAAAGTTGAAGCGTGCTACATAGGCACGAGCCGGCACCTGACGGTTGCCCAACTGCACCCACTCGCTATTTTGTGATATTACCTCGTAGACGGTCTTTTCGGGGTCAATAGACTTGTGCTGTTGGTCTACATAGGCGAGTTTTACGGTCTGACCTACGGTGAAAGTTCCGCTTGTAGGCTCCTCCAAGCCCATAATCATACGGAAAAGAGTGGTCTTACCCGTTCCATTAGGACCAATCACACCCACAATACCTGCCGGTGGCAACTTGAAGTCCAATCCCTCGTAGAGTACGCGGTCGCCAAACGCCTTCGACACTCCATTTGCCTCGATAACAACATCGCCCAAGCGAGGTCCGTTCGGGATGTAGATTTCGAGCTTCTCCTCCTTCTGCTTTGTATCCTCGTTGAGCATCTTGTCGTAAGCAGACAGACGAGCCTTGCTCTTGGCACGGCGTCCCGATGGGTTCATATTCACCCACTCCAACTCGCGCTCCAAGGTCTTGCGGCGCTTCGACTCCTGCTTCTCCTCCATAGCCATACGCTTGGTCTTTTGGTCGAGCCAACCCGAATAGTTGCCCTTCCAAGGAATGCCCTCGCCACGGTCGAGTTCGAGAATCCAACCCGCTACATTGTCCAAGAAGTAGCGGTCGTGGGTTACAGCGATTACTGTACCCTTATACTGCTGTAAGTGCTGCTCCAACCAATCGATAGACTCGGCGTCAAGGTGGTTGGTAGGCTCATCGAGCAACAATACATCGGGCTGCTGCAACAGCAGACGGCACAACGCCACACGGCGGCGCTCACCTCCCGAAAGGTGCGCCACATTCTCATCGGGTGCAGGGCAACGGAGTGCGTCCATCGCACGCTCCAATACGCTGTCCAACTCCCAGCCGTTTACATGGTCAATCTTCTCGTAGAGCTCGCCCTGACGCTCGATAAGACGATTCATCTCGTCATCGTCCATAGGCTCGCAGAGTTTCATATTGATATCCTCGTACTCTTTGAGCAACGCCACAGTCTCGGCACAACCCTCCTCGACAACCTCCTTTACGGTCTTGTTGTTGTCGAGCAGAGGCTCCTGCTCCAAGTAACCCACTGTGTAGCCCGGCGAGAATACCACCTCGCCCTGAAAATTCTTGTCAATACCTGCAATAATCTTCATCAGGGTAGATTTACCCGAGCCGTTCAAACCGATAATACCGATTTTCGCGCCATAGAAAAACGATAAGTAGATATTATTCAAGACCTTCTTCTGATTTTGAAAGGTCTTGCTGACACCTACCATCGAGAAAATAATCTTTTCGTCTGCCATATTTGGTTGTTTATTTGTTATATGCGTAATAATCGCACAAAGATAGTGAAATAATTCCAAATAATCGTTATCTTTGTAAAAGATAAATCGAAAAGTATGGCACAACGAAAGAGAAAGCGAGTGGCACTTGCCCTGTCGAGTGGCGGACCACGAGGATTTGCATATATTGGAGCATTGGAGGTCTTGCAGGAGCGAGGCTATGAGGTGACGGCTGTCGCAGGTACCTCGATAGGTGCGTTGGTGGGCGGTGTCTATGCCGCAGGACACCTTGCCGAGTTCAAGGAGTGGCTCTTTTCGCTCGACACATGGAAGGTCTTTTCGCTGATGGACCTCTCCTTTTCGATGAACCATATCGTCAAGGGCGAGAAGATTATCGAAGCGATGAAGCAGGTCGTTCCCGATATCAAAATCGAGGATATGCCGATGCCGTTCTCTGCCGTTGCAACCAACCTCTATACGGGTGAGGAGGTGGTCTTCGATAAGGGCGATTTGTTCTCGGCAATTCGTGCTTCGATGTCTATCCCGTCACTCTTTAAGCCAGTGCAAAACGGTAATACGGTGTTGATTGATGGTCACTCTTCCAACTGCCTGCCACTCAATCGTGTACAACGCACAAAAGGCGATATTCTGGTAGGTTTTGACTTGAACTATTTTGATGTTGCGGCCATTCGTTCGACCATTGCCGATGTCGAGCAAAAGACCTCCGACTACGAGAAATTGCAGGTTGCCAAGCGCGAGGAGGTTAGGGCGTTGGCGACCACTATAAATGGCAATGCCGAGGTGTCGATGTTCGATAAATTGAAGGCTCTCGGAGCGATGGGCTGGGAGGCGATGAAGGAGGTGCGCACCTTCCGTGAAAACAATATCGACAACTTGCCTGAACTCGATTGGGATAGTAGTTACTATGGACTTATCGACCGCACATTTTCGATTATGAATCAGCACAATTCGCGCCTTATGGTGGAGTTGTGCAAGCCCGATATTTTGGTGCAGATGCCGTTCGATGCTTATGGCGATATCTCGGACTACGCCTTGGCGAAGGAGATTACAGAAAAAGGGCGTGAACTGATGTCCGCCGCCCTTGATAAATATGAACTTGCCCACCGAAGATGGTGGCGCAGATAGACTACCACGCAAAGAGAGGGTACTGCTCCATAAGTGCATTTACATCCTTGCGAACAGCTGCGATATTCTCCTCATTCTCGGCGTCAGACAATACGCGGTCAATCAACTCTGCGATATACTCCATCTTGTCCTCCTTCAAACCGCGAGTGGTGATGGCAGGAGTACCGAAGCGCAATCCCGAAGTTTGGAATGCCGAACGAGTGTCGAATGGCACCATGTTCTTGTTGGTGGTGATATCTGCTGCTACGAGAGCCTTCTCGGCAACTTTACCCGTCAATTCAGGGAACTTGGTGCGCAAATCGACCAAGATGAGGTGGTTGTCCGTACCTCCCGAAACAATCTTGTATCCACGAGCAGTGAGTGCTGCCGACAGTGCCTGCGCATTGCGAATAACCTGCTGCTGATACTCCTTATACTCCGGTGTCAAAGCTTCGCCAAATGCCACAGCCTTCGCTGCGATAACATGTTCGAGTGGTCCGCCCTGAATACCTGGGAATACAGCCGAGTTGAGAATCTGCGACATCTTCTTCACTACACCCTTCGGAGTGGTCAAGCCCCACGGATTATCAAAATCCTTGCCGAGCAAGATAATACCGCCACGAGGACCACGCAAAGTCTTGTGGGTGGTCGAGGTTACGATGTGTGCGTACTTAACAGGGTTTTCGAGCAAGCCTGCTGCGATAAGACCTGCGGTGTGAGCCATATCAATCATCAACAAAGCACCAACCTTGTCTGCAATCTCGCGCATACGCTTGTAGTCCCACTCACGGGAGTATGCCGAAGCACCACCCACGATAAGTTTTGGCTTGCACTCCAATGCTTTCTGCTCCATCTCCTCGTAATCGACACGACCGTCCTCCTCGCGTACCGAGTAACTTACGGCGTTGAAGTATGTTCCCGACATATTCACTGCCGAACCATGCGAGAGGTGACCTCCGTGCGAGAGATTTAGACCGAGGAATGTATCGCCCGGCTTCAATACTGCGAAGAATACCGCCATATTAGCCTGTGCGCCCGAGTGTGGCTGTACATTGGCATACTCGGCACCATAAATCTTGCAGAGTCGCTCGATAGCAAGGCTCTCCATCTTATCGACAACCTCGCAACCACCATAATAGCGAGCCGCAGGGTAGCCTTCGGCGTATTTGTTTGTCAAAACCGAGCCCATAGCGTTCATCACCTGCTCGCTCACAAAGTTCTCCGAAGCGATAAGCTCTATACCGCGCATCTGGCGGGCACGCTCCTCGGAGATAAGGTCGAAAATCTGTTCGTCTCTCTTCATTTTCTTGTCTATATTATTGTTATTGTGTTCGTTATGCTCATTATGCAGAAGTCGTTGAAACTTTCGCTTTGCGAAATTACAAGTTTTTTCAAATAAAAACACTATATTTGCACTAAAATTATAAACAAATTATAGTATGAAACTACTCGAAGGAAAGGTTGCACTCATCACAGGTGCTACTCGTGGTATAGGTCGCGCTATTGCTTTGCGCTTTGCTGAACATGGTGCAAATATTGCATTTACATACCTTTCGTCAGTGGCTGCAGCTGAGTCGCTCGTTGCAGAAATAGAGGAGTTGGGCGTTCGTGCCGTAGGCTTTGCTTCGAATGCAGCTGACTTTGCCGGTGCTCACGAAGTGGTAGAGAAGGTCATTGCCGAGTTCGGACAGATAGATATCCTTGTGAATAATGCAGGGCAGACCAAAGATGGGCTTATGTTGCGTATGAGCGAGGAGCAGTGGGATTCGATTATCGATACCAACCTCAAATCTGCATTCAACTTTACTCACGCCGTAATCCCTGCTATGGCTCGCAAGCGTGCAGGTTCTATTATAAATATGTCATCAGTAGTAGGAACCAATGGTAATGCAGGACAAGCCAACTATGCAGCATCGAAGGCGGGACTTATCGGACTTACTATGTCTATGGCAAAGGAGATGGGGGTACGCGGTATTCGTTGCAACGCTATCGCTCCGGGTTTTATCGAAACAGATATGACCGATAAATTGAATGACGCCACTAAGCAGGCTATTATCTCCTCTGTTTCGCTCGGTCGTATGGGCTCTGTTGATGAAATTGCAGATGTGGCACTATTTCTCGCAAGCGAGATGTCATCGTATATCACAGGTGAAACAATCAAGGTCACCGGTGGAATGAGATAAAAACCGTTCTATTTCGTTATCCATAAAAAAGGGCGTGTCTAAAAGTTTGTCAGACACGCCCTTCTTCCTATTAAAGTAATGCGTCAATCTTTGCTTTGAGGTCAGCTTTGTTGATTGCGCCTACATGCTTATCGACTACCTCGCCACCCTTGATAAACACGAGGGTAGGGATATTGCGCACGCGATATGCAGCGGTGATATCATCGCACGAATCAACATCGCACTTGCCGATATTTACCTTGTCGGCATACTCCTCTGCCAACTCCTCAACGATTGGAACAACCGCACGGCAAGGACCGCACCACTCTGCCCAGAAATCAATTACCAACGGCTTGCTGTCCGAGAGCAACGCCTCATAGTTCTCGTTTGTAATGTTTAATGCCATAACTTTTTGTTTTTATTGGTTTATTGTAATAGTGTATTGTAAATTGTACTTCTCGATAAATTTAGTTATCTCCGGTGTTAGCGTAATGCGATATTTGCGCGAATAGACAACTACGAAAACATCCTCTTTTGTATCTTGTAGCGATAATTTCAGTTGAGTCTTACCCCTCGACTGCTTCGCAACTTCGATTAACTCGTCAATAAACTCTTTTGTTAAGTTCTCGGTCGGAACATAGAGTTTTATGTCGCGTACGGCATCGCGCACATCGGATAGTTGAGAGATGCTTGTTATCTTAAACTCCAACTCTTCGGGATTGGAGTATGGTCGCACCTGTACACGACCTTGTAGCAAGAGGAAGTAGTCCTTGAACATTCGTGTACGGAATGTTTCGTAGTCCTTGCGGAAGAAGCGGAACTCGCGTGAGCCGTTGTAATCAGCAACGACCATTGAGCCTGCTGCCGTTCCGTTTTTGAGGTAGAATTCGCGTGTATCGGTCACGATACCAGCCACCGCAATCTCCTTGCCACGATACTTTTCGAGGTTGGCAAGGTCGGCAAGTGTGCATCCGCATACCGAGTTGAGAATAAGTTTGTATTCGTCAAGCGGATGCGCCGAGAGGTACATTCCTATCAACTCCTTCTCCTTATTCAGTAGTTCGAGTTGCACGGCATCACCTCGCACGGGTATTGCAGGCTTTTGAATGTCGATAATGCCACTATCGCCACCGAAGAGGCTCTGCTGGGCATTGTTTCGCTCAATCTGTATGCGAGAACCATATCGTACCAAAGCATCAACAAAAGGAGTATCCTTATCATCTACACTTGCGAGGAACTTTCCGCGCGAAAAGTCGATGATGGAGTCGAAACCTCCCGACATCGCGATGTTCTCGAAACATTTACGATTGACTGCTGCGTAGTTTATGCGCTCGGCAAAGTCAAATATGTTTTTGAACGGACCATTCTTCTCGCGCTCGGCAATAATCGAATTTACGGCCGCTTCACCTACGCCCTTAATAGCTGCCAAACCGAAGCGGATATCGCCCTTCTCATTTGCCGAGAAACGCATCTGCGACTCGTTGATATCGGGAGAAAGAACACTGATACCCATACGCTTGCACTCGCCCATATACAACTCCAACTTCTCGATATTTCCGAGGTTGGAGCTCAATAAAGCCGCCATGTACTCGGAAGGGTAGTTGGCTTTGAGGTAGGCAGTTTGATATGCCACCCACGAGTAGCAAGTGGCGTGCGATTTGTTGAAGGCGTAGGATGCGAACTTCACCCAATCCTCCCAAATCTTCTCCAATACCTTCTTGTCGTGCCCGTTTGCCTTGCCGCCCTTCAAGAACTTCGGCTTCAACTCCATCAGCTTGGCAAGAATCTTCTTACCCATCGCCTTACGCAGCGTATCTGCCTCGCCTCGTGTGAAGTTGGCGAGGAGTCGTGAGAGCAACATCACCTGCTCCTGATATACCGTAATGCCGTAGGTGTCCTTCAAATACTTCTCCATGATAGGAATATCGTATTCGATAGGTGCGCGCCCATGCTTACGGTTGATAAAGTCCGGAATATAATCCATCGGTCCGGGACGATAGAGCGCATTCATTGCAATCAAATCCTCGAAAACCGTAGGCTTCAACTCGCGAAGATACTTCTGCATTCCGTCAGACTCGAACTGGAATGTTCCGAGTGTGCGTCCCTCGCAGTAGAGGTCGTAGGTCTTTTTATCGTCAATCGGGATATTGTCAATATCGACCTCCACGCCCTTCGTACGGCGGATATTCTCCACCGCATCCTTCATGATGGAGAGGTTTTTCAAGCCGAGGAAGTCCATCTTGATAAGTCCCGTATCCTCGATGACAGAGCCTTCGTATTGTGTTACGAGCATCTTCTCGCCCGTCTCTTTATCAACTGCTGTCGATACAGGTACCCAGTCGGTAATATCATCACGACAGATGATTGTTCCACAGGCATGAACTCCCGTACCGCGAACATTGCCTTCGAGTTGTCGCGCATACTTTATGGTGTCGCGCAATATTGGATCATCGGAACTCTCCGCTTGCTGCAACTCCGGAACGGCATTTATGGCATTTTTCAGGTTTATCTTCAATAGCTTATCCTTATCCTTCGGATCGGTGATACGATCAGGGATAAGTTCGCAAAGATGGTTTGAGTCGGCAAGCGGCAATTTCTGCACTCGCGCCACATCCTTCAACGCCATCTTGGTAGCCATTGTGCCGTATGTTATGATGTGAGCAACCTTCTCCTTACCGTACTTCTTCGTTACCCAATCAAGTACTCGACCACGACCTTCGTCATCAAAGTCGATGTCGATATCGGGCAACGAGATACGGTCAGGGTTCAAGAATCGCTCAAACAGCAAGTCATACTTAATAGGGTCTATCTGCGTGATACCCAAACAATATGCCACTGCCGAGCCTGCCGCCGAACCACGACCGGGACCTACCCATACACCCAACTCCTCGCGAGCTGCGCGAATAAAGTCCTGCACAATAAGGAAGTAGCCGGGGAAACCCATCGTTTTCATGATGTACAGCTCGAAGCGCAAACGCTCCTCCACCTCCTCCGAGAGTGGAGAGCCGTAACGCTTTGCAGCACCCTCCATCGTTAGTTTTGCAAGGTAATCCGCCTCGAACTTTATACGGTACAACTTGTCGTAACCTCCAAGTTTTTCAATCTTCTTCTTTGCTGACTCTTCGTCCATCACCACCTCGCCATTCTCGTTGCGGGTGAACTCGTTGAATAAATCCTCTTCGGTGTATTTTGCGCGATACTCCTCCTCTGTGCCAAACTCGGCAGGGATAGGGAACACAGGCATGATAGGTGCGTGGTCAATAGAGTATTGCTCCACTTTGTTGCATATTGCAACCGTATTTTCGAGCGCTTCGGGATATGCGGCGAAAATCTCCGACATCTCGCGCGTGGTCTTCATCCACTCCTGCTTCGAGTAGAGCATACGCTTCGGGTCATCGAGGTCTTTGCCTGTACTCAAACAGATAAGGCGGTCGTGCGCCTCGGCATCACTCTCCTCCACGAAGTGGACATCGTTGGTGCAGACCAAGCCGATATTGTGCTTGCGCGAAAACTCCACCAACTTTTCGTTTACCTTCAATTGCATAGGGTAGGCTTCGTGGTTGGCACGCTCGACAGTTGCCTTGTGCAACTGCAATTCAAGGTAGTAATCCTCGCCAAAGAGGTTTTTGTACCACAAAACCGACTCCTCAGCCTCTTGCAAACGGTCATCTTGTATCAGTCGCGGTATTTCGCCACCCAAACATGCCGAACAACAGATAAGCCCTTCGTGATACTTTTCGAGTTCGTGCCTATCGGTTCGAGGTCGGTCGTAAAAACCATCAGTCCAAGCCTTCGATACTATTTTAAGCAAGTTTTTGTATCCCTTGAAATTCTTTGCCAAGAGAATGAGGTGATAACCACCTCTATCGACCTTTTCGGTTTTGAGATTGAGGTCACCACGGCGGGCCACATAGACTTCACAGCCGATAATAGGCTTAAATGGAGGTGTATTCTCCATCTCGACCACAATTTCGCGTGCCTTTACCGCATCGAATGCAAACTCCTTCTCCATTGCTTGAAGGTCAGCGATAAGTGCTGCGAGTTCGGAGAGTTGCTTTGCCTGCTCCTCGCTTGGCTCGAAATCTTTGTCTGCCTTCTGTGCAGCATCTATCTCTATCTGCAATGCCTTCTCCTCCTCCCGCTTTTGCGTGAGTAGGGTGGAGAGGTTTTCGTGCTCTTCAAGGAGTGTGAGCATCTTGTTGAGTAGCCCTTTCAGCTCCTTCTCCTTTTTCGCTTTCGCACCATTTACTTTGCCGACATAATTTGAAAACTCCTTGATAGCAAACATGTTGCCATGATCGGTAATAGCTATACCGGGCATACCGTCTTTGATAGCCTTATCGACAAGTTTTGCGACACTCGCCTGACCATCGAGGAGAGAGTATTGGGTGTGTGTATGAAGATGTACGAAACCGCTCATAATATAGTCCTTCTTTGCTAGCTACAAAGATAGACAATAAAACGGAAAACGAAAAGCGGAAAAGCGGAAAACTTTTTCCTATTTTAGTTTTCAGTTTTCAGTTCTCCGTTTTCCGTTCGTTTGGGCGTGGTTTTTGTTGTATGTTATCAAAAAAAGTTATAACTTTACAAAAAGACAGGGGGGCGATTTTATGCAGGTTGAAGAGTTGGTAGTGGTGGCAGAGTATAATTCGGCAGTTGAGGCGGAGATGGCGAAGAGTATTCTTGCGTGTGCCGGTATAGAGGCGCGGGTGGATAATGAGTATATGGCAACCCTCTATCCGGGTGTTATCAGGGCACGATTGGTGGTTTGCGACAAAGATTTCAAACAGGCAAAAACTTTGCTACGACTGCGAGATTAGATGGGCTATTGCAAAAGAATGGGATGTTGACCAACATCCCATTCTTTGCGGAGAGAGGGGGATTCGAACCCCCGAAACCCTTTTGGGGTTTACTCGCTTTCCAGGCGGGCCAGTTCAACCACTCCTGCATCTCTCCTCTCGTGGGCACAAAGATAGTGATTTTTTGCTAAATTTTACAAAAAAATTGTACCTTTGCTCAAAATTATATTTACAACTATGACTCAACTTAAAAACGAAAACCGCGTTGTGTGGGTAGATTGGATGCGTGTAGTAGCCTGCTTTATGGTGATTGTAGTTCACGCTACCGAGCCGTTCTATCTCGGAGGTCAAGGCTCTCTGATTTTGACAGAGATTGATGCCTATTGGGCTTCTCTATTCGACTCGCTCGTGCGCGCGTGCGTACCTTTGTTTATCGTAGCATCGAGCTACTTGCAGTTCCCTCTACACTACTCCTCGGGTGAGTTTTTGCGCCGCCGAGTAGTACGAGTGCTTGTGCCGTTTCTGCTTTGGACTACGGTCTATGCCTTGGTGTGGGGTGAGCCGGTGGAGAATTTTAAGAATTTGCTCTTCAACTTCAACTACTCGGCAGGACATCTCTGGTTTGTCTATATGCTCATTGGTGTATATCTGCTTATGCCGTTGCTCTCGCCTTGGGCAGAGAGGGTTAGCAAGCGTGAGTTGCAGGTCTATCTCGCTATTTGGGCTTTTACAACCATTATTCCACTCTTGCGTGATGTTGTAGCAGGAGGCTTTGAGGGTATGAAGATAACCTATGGAGTGTCGGGACTACCACGCCCTGCTCTTACTCCGTTGTGGGGCGAGGCGAGCTGGAACACCTATGGCACATTCTACTATATCAGTGGCTTTGTCGGCTATCTTCTGCTCGGCTTATACTTCCGCCGCTTTGTGGGTGAGTTATCTTGGAAAAAGAGTCTTGCAATCGCTATTCCTTGCTACCTTGCAGGTTTTGTGGTAGTCTTTGGGGGCTTTTTGCGCCGTGTTTTCGAGATGACAGAGGGCGTATTCCCCGTTGAGGGCTTGGTTGAGAAGGCTGTATGGTGGGAAACCACTTGGTGTAACGACACCGTTGGTGTTGCTCTGATGACTGTGGCGTGGATTCTTCTCTTTAAGAAGATAAAGTACAATGGTAATATCTATCAGAAGGTGTTACTACCCATATCGAAGGCAAGCTATGGCATATATCTCCTGCACCTTTTGATATTAGTACCAATCAGCGGCTTCTTCCGTGAGTGGCTGGGCTTGGGCTTAGAGGGCAAACTTGGCATCTGGACATCGCCCGTGCAAATTGTCGTATCGGCTGTTCTCGGCTTCCTCTGCTCGGCAATCATTGCAGTTGTATTGCAGAAGATACCGAAGGTTGGCAAGTATATAGTAGGGTAGAGTATATTTCTTGTGATAAGCCCCAATCTGTGGCATATCTCTAAAATGAATACTCCTCGGGCTGTACGAGCAGGTGCAATCCCGAGGAGTATTCTTTTTGCAATGCACTACATCTTGTACCTTCCGACAAGCAATGAGATTGTGGATGTGGTGAAGGATATTGGCGATGAAATAGTCTGTCGTGGCAATAAAAAAAGGCACAACCTTGCAATTAAGATTGTGCCTTGAATGAAGTTATTGCAGACTATTTCATCGCCTGCTCTACGGCAACTGCAACGGCAACAGTAGCACCTACCATTGGGTTGTTACCCATACCGAGGAATCCCATCATCTCAACATGAGCAGGAACTGACGAAGAACCTGCAAACTGAGCGTCAGAGTGCATACGACCAAGGGTATCGGTCATACCGTAAGATGCAGGACCTGCGCCCATGTTATCCGGGTGCAATGTACGACCTGTACCACCTCCCGAAGCTACCGAGAAGTACTTCTTACCTGTCAATACACGCTCCTTCTTGTATGTTCCTGCAACAGGGTGCTGGAAACGGGTTGGGTTTGTTGAGTTACCGGTAATCGATACATCAACATCCTCACGCCACATCACTGCTACGCCCTCGCGAACATCGTCTACACCATAGCAACGAACCTTCGAACGAAGACCGTCAGAGTATGGAGTAGCCGAAACCTCGTGTACCTCGCCTGTATAGTAGTCGAACTCGGTCTGAACATAAGTAAAGCCGTTGATACGCGAAATAATCTTCGCAGCGTCCTTACCCAAACCATTCAAGATAACGCGGAGTGGGTTCTTACGAACCTTGTTTGCCATCTCTGCAATCTTGATTGCGCCCTCAGCAGCAGCGAACGACTCGTGACCAGCCAAGAATGCGAAGCACTGAGTCTCCTCGCGGAGCAGACGAGCAGCCAAGTTACCGTGACCGATACCAACCTTGCGGTCCTCTGCAACCGAACCGTTGATGCAGAATGCCTGCAAGCCCTCACCGATAGCCTCGGCAGCGTCAGCAGCTGCGGTGCAACCCTTCTTAATTGCGATAGCAGCACCTACTACATAAGCCCACTTTGCGTTCTCGAAGCAGATTGGCTGAGTCTCCTCACACATCTTGTATGGATCCAATCCCTTTTCATCGCAAATTGCCTTTGCCTCCTCGATGCTCTTAATACCATATTGTGCAAGCACAGCGTTAATCTTATCAATTCTGCGCTCATAGCTCTCAAATAATGCCATAATCTTTCTGATTTTTTTAAGGTTTAACAATATGGTTTACTACTCGTGACGAGGGTCAATATATTTAACAGCCTCCTTGAAGCGACCGTACGAACCCTTCGCCTTCTCCAATGCCTCAACAGGCTCTACGCCCTTCTTTACGAAGTCCATGAACTTGCCGAGGTGTACGAACTCGTAGCCGATAACCTCATCGTTGGCATCGAGTCCCATACGGGTGCAGTAACCCTCTGCCATTTCGAGGTAGCGAGTACCCTTAGCCAAAGTTCCGAACATAGTACCTACCTGCGAACGCAAGCCCTTACCGAGGTCTTCGAGCGAAGCACCGATAACAAGACCGCCCTCCGAGAAAGCCGACTGTGTACGACCGTAAACGATCTGCTTGAACAACTCGCGCATAGCGGTGTTGATAGCATCGCAAACGAGGTCGGTGTTCAATGCCTCCAAGATGGTCTTGCCCGGAAGAATCTCCGAAGCCATCGCTGCCGAGTGAGTCATACCCGAGCAACCGATAGTCTCAACCAAAGCCTCCTGAATGATACCCTCCTTAACATTGAGAGTAAGTTTGCACGCACCCTGCTGTGGAGCGCACCAGCCAATACCGTGAGTAAGACCGGAGATGTCCTTTATCTCCTTGGCACGCACCCACTTGCCCTCCTCCGGAATAGGAGCAGACTCGTGATTCGCACCCTTCTTAACGCAGCACATCTGCTGCACTTCGTGTGAATAAATCATAGTTGTTTAATTTTAGTTTTTATCTGTTGTAAGATATGTTTGTTTATCTGTTATCTATCTCTATTTGTAGAACAAAGAGGAAATCGACTGATAGTTGTGTACGCGCTCGATGCACTCGGCGATGATGTCGGCACACGAGAGTACGGTGAACTTCGACAAATCCTTCTCAGGGTTGAGAGGAATAGTGTCGGTTACGATAACCTCCTGCAATGCGCTCTCATTGATACGCTCGTATGCCTTACCCGACAATACAGGGTGGGTAATTGCTGCACGAACACTCTTCGCACCACGCTCCATCAACATATTTGCAGCCATACAGATAGTACCTGCCGTGTCAATCATATCATCTACGATAAGGATGTTGCGACCTTCAACTTCTCCAATAGCGGTCATCGAGCCAACAACATTTGCTTTTGCACGCTCCTTGTGCGAGATGATAATAGGAGTTTCGAGTAACTTTGCATAGGTGCTTGCTCGCTTAGCACCGCCCATATCAGGCGAAGCAATCGAAAGGTCCTCAATGCCGAGGCTCTTGATGTAAGGGATGAAGATGCCGCTTGCGTAGAGAGCATCAACAGGGACATCGAAGAATCCCTGAATCTGGTCGGCATGCAAGTCGAGAGTCATCACACGGTCTGCACCTGCAACCGAAAGCATATTTGCTACGAGAGCTGATGTGATAGGTACACGCGGACGGTCCTTACGGTCTTGACGCGCCCAACCGAAATAAGGGATTACCGCTACAACTTTGTAAGCCGAGGCACGCTTTGCAGCATCAATCATCATCAACAGCTCCATCAGATTGTCCGACTTAGGGAATGTTGATTGAATAATGAATACTGTGCAACCACGAATCGACTCGATGAAGTGCGGTTGGAATTCGCCGTCACTGAACTCTACGACTTCGCACTCTCCGAGAGTGGTGCCATAGGCAGCAACGATTTTCTCTGCAAGGTAACGAGATGCCCTGCCTGTGAAAAACTTAATTTTGTGGATAGCCATACTATTTTTATTTAAGTAAGTGTCAATTTAGCTATCAACCGAAAACTAAAAATTAAGAATTAAAAATTAAGAATTACCTTAATTATCAATTGTCAATTATCAATTATCAATTGATTGGTAGCGCAAAAATAGTATTTTTTGCGCTTATTCACTGCTTTCTGCTAAAATTTTATTAACAAAAGTTAATATATCCTCGCGACCCTGCCCGTTTTCGCTCGAAGAGAGCAACATCGGAGGCAACTCCTCCCACTGCTCGGAAAGGCGTTTTTTGTAAGCCGTAACAGCTCGTTGAGTCTGCGTAGCGGACTGCTTGTCGCATTTGGTGAATATAAGAGCAAAAGGTATTCCCCCCTCGCCCAACATCTCTATAAACTCCAAATCTATCTTCTGCGGCTCCAAACGGGAATCAACCAATACAAAGAGGTAGTGCATCTTCTCGCACTTGAAAACATAGTCCAGAATAATCTTTGCAAAGGCTCCACGCTCACGCTTTGAGGTGCGGGCGTAACCATAGCCCGGCAAATCGACCAAGTACCACTCCTTGTTGATGAGGAAGTGGTTTATCAACTTGGTTTTGCCCGGTGTCGCCGATACCTTTGCCAACCCCTTATGTCGAGTGAGCATATTGATAAGCGAAGACTTGCCCACATTACTTCGCCCGATGAAGGCTATATCCTTCAACGAGTCTTTCGGCACTTGCGAAATACGCTCCGAGGAGCATTTGAACTCTGCCTTGGTTATCATTGGCTCGAATTATTCTACCTCTGTGAGTTCGAGAATTACACTCTTCCAATCGTTTGTAGGGCGAAGTTCGCTTAGAGCAGCATTCGACTTGTGAGCCTTTGTGAGTTCAGGAATTACGACTCCCTCCTGCATCAACATCTTGCCACTTACAACCTTTCCGTTGAGACGGATAGGCTTGCCCTCAACCTCTGGGGCAACCTCGCGAATACGATACTTTGCATCAGGCTTCAATCCCTGCAAGCGAATGATAGGGCTTACCATTGAACGCCATATAAGGTGACGGTAAGCAAATACAACAGCCTTGTCTTTTGCCTCATTTACATACATCAATGAGGAGAAGCTCTTGTCACCGTAGTATGGCGAGATAAGACGATATAAATCTCCCTGCTGAACGATAGGTCGAATAGTCTTATATTCTGCAATTGCGCGCTTTGCATACTCGCGCTCCGAGTCGTTCAACTTTGCAGGCACCATCTCCATTCCGAGTCGGCACATCGAGGCTACATCAAAACGGAACTTGATAGGGATAAGTCGTTGCGTGTATTTGCTGTAAGCCGAGCCAACATGCGCTGCCAACATATTCGATGGGAAGAAGTTTAGCGAGCCCCACTGAATGAGGATGCGGTGGTATGCATCGGTCTGGTCGCTGGTCCACATCTCCTGGAAATATGGCATAAAACCGTAGTTCAAACGAGTACCTCCCGAAGCACAGAGTTGGATTACAACCTTCGGGTACTTGGCGCGAATACGCTTCAAAATCTTTTCGAGTGCGAGGGCAAAATCAACCTGCAAGTTCGACTGCAATGCCTTTGGCAAATAGAGCGACGAAGTGTTGGACATACCCATATTGTTATCCCACTTGATGTAGTAGATGTCCGGATTTTGTGTAAGCAAGTCATCGACAATGCTGAATACATAATCTTGTACTTTCGGGTTGGTCAAATCGAGCAATAGCTGACCTCCGCCACGACCATAAGTAGGGGTGTAGTCTGCGTGGCGCAGTACCCAATCGGGGTGTTGCTTATATAGCTCACTCTCAACATTTACCATTTCGGGCTCAATCCAAATACCGAACTTCATTCCGTTCTTGTGAGTGAGGTCGATGAGTGGGCGAATACCGTTAGGCAACTTCGAAGTGGCAACGCCCCAATCACCAAGCGAAGACTTTGCATCGTTGCGAGGGTATTTAGGACCAAACCAACCATCATCAACCACGAACATCTCGCCACCCAGCGCAGCGAAATCTTTAATCATAGGCTCCAAGTTTGCTTCGGTAGTGTCGAAGTGTACACCC
>JAZQHQ010000055.1:0-2010 GCA_045540675.1 Alistipes sp.
TATCTTCTTCTTAATCCCGGCCTCGGCAATCCACTGTTTGAGTGGGTGGTGTGTCATTGCGCGGGTGAGACCTTTGAATACTAATCCTTTGCCCCATTCGCCGCATAGTTCCAACGCTTCGTGGCTGATGGGGAGTGTTGCCTCGGTTTCGGTTTTCTCGGTGCAGATGCGGATATAGTAGCCTTGATCGGGTCCCATCTCAAAGTCGCTCCACTGCAATTTGAGTATATCGCTGATGCGAAGTCCTGTCATACAGGCAAATAGAGATGCTTGTTTCAATACAGGGATACGGCAGGGTGTGGCGGCAAGTAGCTTTACCTCATCAAGTGTCAGATACTCCTTTTTGACCTCTTTCCACTCGATTTTTTCAAGGAAATCATTGAGGTTTTCGCGCAACATCTTCTCCTTATAAGCGATTTTCAACAGGGCGCGGAAGGTGGAGTAATATCCCGCTGCCGAATTTCGACTGATATATGAGTTGGGGTGATGTATCTGCTTGCATTTCAAGAGATAGTCTCGGAATTTTTCGCATAACTCAACTGTAATATCCCCGAAGGTGCATTTGCCACCGCAGAACTTCTCAAAGTGGTTGCAAACGCAATCCCACTTTTCGTATCGCTCGCGTGCCTTTGCTCGGAAGTAGGCAAGGAAATCGACCTTCTGTTTGTTCTTGTCGAGAAAACCGAACTCCTCGTTGATAAGCGACTGCACACGAATACAGCGTATCGCCTCCGCCTTGTTGAGCATCTCTTGGTTGAACATTCGTTGCTGCTCGTTACGTGGCTTGGCATAGAGATAGATGCCGAGGAACTCTCGGCGGCTCATCTTCATTGTGTAGGGGTTACGGATTGCGGGGTAGTAATCCAGATAGAGTGAAATACGGTCATTGCGTAACGCCTTTTGGCGCAAGGTTACATTTGTACAAGTTAGTGTCATAGTCTTTATATTTTATTGTTTATACTTTTTGTTGCAAATTAAATTGGTGTTTTGATGGTGGTGTCAATCACCATCAAGTAACTTTACTCAATCCTCGGTGGCTCAAAGAACTTGTCGAGTTCCGAGCGCAGAATCTTGGTGTATTTGCCAACCTTGATGCGAGTGATGTTGTGATACTTCACATAGTGGTAAAGCTGGTCGCGCGTGAGGTTGTATTTCTCCATCGCTTCGGGTATGGTGTAGTATTGTGGCTCTTCGGGTGTGGCAATACCTTTGGCAATATCGAAATGTTTTTTCGAGTAATAGACCATCTTGCCCTCCTTGCGTTTGGGAATTACATTCTTATATACAAAGGTGTAGATTGCCGATAGCGTCATACCGAACTTCTCTTGCAGCTCCGCCACGCTGTACCATTCGGTAATGCTCGCATCTGGTGCTTTCTTGGCAAAGTAGGAGTCGATATGCTTCTTGCTCCAATAGGTTCTGCCACGATTGAATGTGCGAGGTATATTATGCTCCTTCGCAATCTCATAAATCCACGACTCCTTAACGCCATATTTCTCTTTAATCTCGGCTGTGGTGTAGAAGTCAGTGATGGCAGGTTTGTCCCTTGTCGGCACTCTAAATTCTGCTGGATTATTAAAGAGCGTATCAATATCTTCTTTTCGCAATAGGAACTTATACCCAAGACGAGATGCTTTAAGTTCTCCTCGTCTTAGATAGCCATAGAGTGTAGGGCGAGTTACCCCAAGATAGACCGCAGCCTCCGTAATAGTAAGGAATGGTTTTTCCTTAATCTTCTCGATAGGCTTTTCTGTGATAATTTTCTCGACAACCTGATTATTGGCTTTTACGGCTGCTTCACGCTTTCTTTGTTTGTAAAGTAGGTTAGCACAACGATGCGAACAGCAGGTTGTTGTTGTCTTGTGTGCGATGAATTCTTGCTTACACCACGCACAAATTCGCTTAATGTCAATGTTGCTACTCATTTCTTTTCTCTTTATTTCACCAATATTTTTGTATAACTCCGTAAATTCCCGTAAAATGGCGTAAAACTCTTCCATCACCTCGCCA
>JAZQHQ010000056.1:0-8193 GCA_045540675.1 Alistipes sp.
CGACTTCTTTCGACATCTTATTGCTTCGTTTGTTCTTGTGGGAGTTGACGGATTCGAACCGCCGACCCTCTGCTTGTAAGGCAGATGCTCTAAACCAGCTGAGCTAAACTCCCTTTTCAAAAATGGCTTGGGACTGCCGACTCTCTATCTTCAAAGTATATCGCTATCCACTTCGATATCTTTTACTCGCCAACCTTCAACTTTCGTTGCAGATCTTGTCGTAATCGAATCTCTTTCGCAACCCTCGCGCAATAGCGCCTGAACAAGGACTTGAACCTAGGACCCCATGATTAACAGTCATGTGCTCTAACCAACTGAGCTATTCAGGCGTGTTTTAGAACCTTGCAATGCGGTATTTCCCGTTTTGCGAGTGCAAATATATGGCAAATTTTTTATTCCTGCAAAACTTTTGCATAAAAAAATTAAAAAAATTATCTTTGTGCCTATGAAAAGATTTCGATGCTTTGTCGTTACAGCCTTATTTACACTGATTTATGGTGTTGTAGAGGCTCAAATAAAATTTTCGGAACTTTCTCACGACTTTGGTGTTATAGCCGAAGATGGTGGAGAAGTTGCGCATACTTTCAGTTTTCGCAATATCTCGACAGAGCCTATTGTTATAGTTGCGACACATAGTTCGTGTGGCTGCACGAAGGCGGAATTTTCGCGAAAACCTGTGATGCCTGATAGCGTGGCTACTATAAAGGTTCTCTTTAATCCGATGAACTACCCGGGTGCGTTTGCGCGCAAAATCACGGTTGTAACTTCGGAAGGAGCTTTGAAAGAGCGATTGCTCGTTACGGGAAAGGTTACTCCTCGCACGAAAACTGTGGAGGAGCAGTATCCTATTGTTATGGGCGAGGGGGTGCGTGCCAGGGAGAATGCTCATTCGTTCGGATATGTCGAACACGGAAAGATGCAACAGTCTGCCTTTGAGGTGTTTAATAGTTCAGGACAAAGTGTGTCGCTTGCTATCGAAAATCCATATTCGGAGTTGGAATTCTACGCTCCGGAGCGAATTGGAGCAGGCGAAAAAGTTGCCATAAATTTCACTTGTTTGCTTCCTGAAAATAGCGCGAAATATGGTTCGCTCGGCTACGAGATTTCGCTCGTTTTGAATGGCAAAAAGGCTCGATATCCGTTTATAATAAACGGACTCGCAATTGATGCACGCGAAAAAAATGCAAATAATCGTGCGCAAATGATTGCTCTTTCAGAAAATTTTATTAAATTTGGCGCTGTAAAGTGTAATTCTGCAAAATCAGCACGCCGGTTAATGGTGAAAAACAATGGAGCAGAGCCACTCGTAATTCGTAAGTTGGAACTCGAAAGCGAGGGTTTTGTAGCTGATTTAGAGGGAGATGGTACTATCGCGCAGGGCGAAAGTCAAGCAATTGCAGTGGAGATAAACCCTTCGTGTTTGCCATTTGGGGCAGTGGTGGAGAAGTTGCGTATTGTCAGCAATGATCCGAAAATGCCTGTTTACACGATTAGAGTTTCGGCGATTGTCGAGAAGTAACAAAAAAAGTGAAGAAACAAACTATGTTTGAAATAGTAGAAAAGAGAGAACTTGCGGATAATATCTACTTAACCCGCGTTAAAGCTCCCCGTATTGCTCACTCGGCACAACCCGGGCAATTTGTGATTGTGCGAGCTGATGAGCATGGTGAGCGTACTCCCCTCACGATTGCCGATTATGATGAGGCGGAGGGAACTGTAACTCTCGTGACACAGGCTTTGGGTGTTTCGACCCGTAAGATTGTGGCGAAAGGAGAGGGTGATTTTCTTGCAGATGTAGCAGGTCCGCTTGGTCGCCCATCAGACTTTGTAAAGGAGTCGTTGGAGGAGTTGCGTAAGCGTAAGTTTATCTTTATCGGTGGTGGTGTGGGTGCTGCACCAGTATATCCGCAGGTGAAGTGGCTCACGGAGCGCGGTGTGGAGGTCGATGTTATTGTCGGAGCAAAGACAAAGGATCTGCTTATCTATGCCGAGGAGATGCGCAAGGTAGCAACAAATCTCTACATCGCTACTGACGATGGCTCGGAGGGCTTTCACGGCTTGGTGACTACCCTACTCGAAAAGTTGGTGACGGAAGATGGCAAGCAGTATGACTGCTGTGTAGCTATCGGTCCGATGATTATGATGAAGTTTGTAACGCTGACGGCAAAGAAGTTTGACTTGCCGTGCATCGTGTCGCTCAACGCCTTGATGGTTGATGGCACGGGAATGTGTGGAGCATGTCGCGTGACTATCGCGGGTAAGACAAAGTTTACCTGCGTAGATGGTCCCGAGTTCAATGCCTACGATGTCGATTTCGATGAGGCTATGCGCCGTCAGGGTATGTACCGCACGCAGGAGCAACGCGCATTGGCTATTGAGGCGGAGCGCAAGGCGGGACATAAGTGTAATATAGGTTTGGATAAGTAGTTTTATGGCAAATAAGATACCTCGCGTTCCGGTACGCGAACAAGACCCAAAGGTGCGAGCCACCAACTTCGAGGAGGTGTGCTACGGCTACAATAAGGAGGAGGCTATGTTGGAGGCTACACGATGCCTCGACTGCAAGAATCCGCGTTGCGTTGCAGCCTGCCCTGTGGGTATTCAGATACCGAGATTTATTGAGCGTCTGCGTGAAGGCGATATGAAGGGGGCTTCGGAGATTATCTCGGCAGACTCATCGTTGCCAAGTATCTGTGGCCGCGTTTGTCCGCAGGAGTCGCAATGTGAAGGCTCGTGTATCCTTGGCATTAAGGGAGAGCCCGTTGCAATAGGTAAGTTAGAGCGTTTCGTGGGCGATTGGCAGTTGAAAAATGGTCGCACGAAGTCGCATATAGAGAAGAATGGTCACAAGGTGGCTGTCGTAGGTAGCGGACCTTCGGGTTTGGCTTGCGCAAGCGACCTTGCAAAGATGGGATATGAGGTTACTATATTCGAGGCTCTGCACGAAGCAGGAGGCGTTCTTGTATATGGTATTCCGGAGTTCCGTTTGCCGAAGGAGCGTGTAGTAAAGGCGGAGATAGAGAGCGTAAAGGCACTCGGTGTTACGATCGAGACAGATGTTGTCGTAGGTCGTACCATTACCGTTGATGCTCTGCTTGATGAGGAGGGCTACGATGCCGTGTTTATCGGCTCTGGCGCAGGTCTGCCACGATTTATGGGTATTGAGGGCGAGAACCTGAACGGAGTGCTATCGGCAAATGAGTTCCTCACACGCGCAAACCTTATGCACGCCTATGATGCAGAGTACGACACACCTATATATGTAGGTCGTAAGGTGGTAGTTGTAGGTGGCGGAAATGTGGCGATGGACGCTGTGCGCACCGCAAAGCGTTTGGGAGCCGATGCTACAATCGTATATCGCCGTAGCGAGAAGGAGTTACCTGCACGAGTTGAAGAGGTTCATCACGCCAAGGAGGAGGGCATCGAGTTTAAGATGCTGACAAATCCAACAGCTGTGTTAGGCGATGACAAGGGCTGGGTACGCGCTATAAATTGTGTGCAGATGGAGTTAGGCGAGCCTGATGAGAGTGGTCGCCGTTCTCCGCAGGTGGTTGAAGGTTCTGATTTCGAGATTGATTGCGATGTGGTTATTATGGCACTCGGAACATCTCCAAATCCTCTTATCGCATCTACTACCGAGGCTCTCGAAACTTCGCGCAGAGGTTGTATCGTGGCTGATGAGTGGGGACAGACCTCGCGTGAGGGAGTCTTCGCCGGTGGCGATACCGTAACGGGAGCTGCAACGGTAATCTTGGCTATGGGGGCAGGACGAAAAGCTGCAACGGCTATTGACCGTTATATGCGTGGCGTTAAAGATGAAAACGAAAAATAATTATTAACTAACAAATAACTAAACTACAAAATTATGAGAAGATTTACATCTATTTTGAGCCTTGTTGCTTTGGTGGCATCAGCTCTATTTGTTTCGTGTGCAAAGCCGAAGGAGATTAATCCTGTGAAGGCGTTCCCACGCGCAAAGCATGCTACCTATGCAGAAAATGAGAATGGTCAGTATACCTGGACATTCTCGGCTAATGATACTTGGAAGAGCGGTACCCATTGGGCAGGCTTCCGCGTAGAACCAGCACCGGGTGACACATCGCGTTTATGGTACTACATCGATTGTAATAAGGCGTGGACTGCTCGTATCCTTGGCGAGGGACAGCAGTATATTCAGTTCCGTGTAGGTAAGAATGGTTATATTGGTTACGATGAGTCGCAGTACAACTATACCTCTTCCGTAAGCGGTGATCGTGGTAAGCATATCCTTGTTATTTGCGTGAATGAGAGTATGATTCCTGGCGTAGGAGAGGAGGCTTTCGTGTGTGATTTGGAGTGTGAAATGGAGGGTGAAACTATGCCTCTCGGCACTATCACTATCGGTCCTAGACTCCAATAATATAACGATTGATATACAAAAATAATAGAGCAACCTTTCATGGTTGCTCTATTATTTTGTTGTTGATTAGCGGCTCTTTACTCCCACTCGATAGTTGCATTTGGTTTCGGAGAGAGGTCGTAGCAAACGCGGTTTACATTTGGTACCTCCTTCAAGATGCGGTCGGTAATTTTCGCAAGAATAGCCCAATCGATATGCTCGATGGTTGCGGTCATCGCATCTACGGTATTCACAGCACGAAGGATTACTGGCCAATCGTACGAACGAGCATTGTCGCGTACTCCTACCGACTTAAAGTCAGGAACGATGGTGAAATACTGCCATACGCTCTTATCCAAGCCCGCCTTTGCGAACTCCTCACGCAAGATTGCGTCCGACTCACGAACTGCCTCCAAACGGTCGCGAGTGATTGCACCAAGACAACGAACACCCAAGCCCGGTCCTGGGAATGGCTGACGATATACCATCTCGTATGGCAAGCCTAACTCAACACCGCAAGCGCGAACTTCGTCTTTGAAAAGTTGCTTCAATGGCTCGACCAATTCGAATTGCAAATCCTCTGGCAGACCGCCTACATTGTGGTGTGACTTAACCATCTTTGCGGTCTTGGTACCACTCTCAACGATATCCGGATAGATTGTTCCTTGACCGAGGAAGTCGATACCCTCCAACTTGCGGGCCTCCTCCTCGAATACGCGGATAAACTCGCCACCGATAATCTTACGCTTCTTCTCAGGGTCTTCTACGCCTTCCAACTTTGTCAAGAAACGCTCCGTAGCATCAACATATACGAGGTTTGCGCTGAGCTGGTTGCGGAATACCTCCACAACATCTTCCGACTCACCCTTACGCATCAAACCGTGATTTACATGCACACAAACGAGGTTGTCACCGATAGCCTTCAACAGCAACGCTGCAACTACCGAAGAATCAACGCCACCCGACAATGCGAGCAACACCTTCTTGTTACCCACCTGCTGACGAATCAACTCCACTTGGTCGGCTACGAAGTTGGTCATATTCCAATTAGCCTCCGCCTTGCAAGTGTCGAATACAAAGCCCTTTACGGCCTCTTTGATGGCTTCGAGATTGTCTGTGAATTGTGGCAACTTCTTGTCGCACAACGCCTTATCCCAGCCTGCTGCCATTACAGGGTAACCTGCCTCGTAAATCTCGGGCAGAACATCAATCTCTACCCCATCGATTACGCAGTTGGGACCTCCGTTGATGATTATACCCTTAACATTTGGCAACGCCTGCAACTCCTTTGCAGTGATGTCGTGTGGGTAAATCTCGCTATATACGCCCAATGCACGAATTGCTCGGGCAACCACCGTGTTCTCATGACTTCCCAAGTCGAGAACCACAATCATATCTTGCTTCATATAATTAATTTTAATTAACTGTGTTCTAAAATTTGTTACTCTCCGCGCGAATAGTTTGGTGTTTCGCGTGTGATAGTGATGTCGTGTGGGTGGTTCTCCACTACGGCTGCTGATGTGATGCGAACGAAACGAGCCTTCTGTAACTCCTCGATTGAGCGTGCTCCACAGTAACCCATACCTGCACGAATACCGCCAACCAACTGATATACAGTCTCTGCTAATGAGCCTTTGAATGGTACACGACCTACAATTCCTTCCGGAACGAGTTTCATAGCATTAGCCTCGCCGTCTTGGAAGTAGCGGTCCTTCGAGCCTGCCTTCATCGCATCGATAGAGCCCATGCCACGATAGGTCTTGAACTTACGACCGTTGTAGATAATGGTTTCGCCCGGAGACTCCTCCGTGCCTGCAAACATCGAGCCGCACATCACGCAAGTACCACCTGCCGACAACGCCTTCACGATATCGCCCGAGTAGCGCAAACCGCCATCGGCAATAACACCTACGCCACTACCCTGCGCAGCCTTTGCACAGTCGAAGATAGCTGTGAGCTGCGGAACGCCCACGCCTGCAATAATACGGGTTGTACAGATTGAGCCCGGACCGATACCTACCTTGATACCATCGGCGCCATTCTCGATAAGATATTTCGCTGCCTCGGCAGTAGCAATGTTACCAACCACTACATCAAGGTTAGGATATACCTCCTTAATTCTCTTCAACAAGCCGACAACGCCCTTTGTGTGTCCGTGTGCCGAGTCGAGAACTACGGCATCAACACTCTCGGCAACGAGTGCAGCAACACGCTCCATTGCATCGGGCGTAATGCCGATACCTGCTGCTACACGAAGGCGACCTTTTGCATCTTTACAAGCATTTGGGTGGTCTTGCGCCTTGGTTAAGTCCTTGTAGGTGATAAGTCCTACGAGGTGTCCCTCGTTATCCACTACGGGCAACTTCTCAATCTTGTTTGAGAGCAATACCTCTGCTACATCGGTATTCTTGTCGCCCTCGGTGATAGTAACGAGATTCTTTGAGGTCATAACTTCGTCAATCTTGCGCGACATATCCTTCTGGAAGCGGAGGTCACGGTTGGTTACGATACCTACGAGGTAGCGATTTTCATCAACTACCGGAATACCGCCAATCTTGTTTTCCTGCATCATCGCCAACGCATCGCCAACGGTATTTTCGCGTGAGATGGTTACAGGGTCGTCAATCATTCCATTCTCGGCACGCTTCACACGGCGTACATGCGCAGCTTGCTCGGCAATAGACATATTCTTGTGAATAACACCAATACCACCCTCTCGTGCTACGGCAATAGCCATAGGAGCCTCGGTTACGGTATCCATTGCAGCCGATACGATTGGAATGTTGAGCGTGATGTTGCGCGAGAAGCGACCTTTGGTGCTAACTTCGCGTGGCAAAACCTCTGAGTATGCAGGTACAAGCAATACATCATCAAAGGTCAAGCCCTCCTGATAAACTCTTTCGTCAAGAAACATAATTACCTATATTTATATTATTATTAATTTGTTTTCAAAAACAAGAAGCGGAATGCATACGCACTCCGCCCCGTAACTCTTTAACTTTCAGCACCGCACACCGCACACGCTCCCACTCTTTGAAACTCCGGAATTTGCGGAGTAATTCGCTCAATTATGTTGTGCAGAATGTACATTTGCTCAAACTTTTGGCAAAGATAGAACAAAAAATGCAAAATGCAAAATGCAAAGTGTAAAATTTATCAAAAAAAATCTCTCGACATTGTGAAATGATTTCGACTATTACAAGGGTGTATATTTTTCAATAAAATGTTGAAAAATCTGCTGCAAGGGCTTTTTTATGTAATAAAAAAAGAGTATCTTTGCGCTATGTTTTTGCAGAGTGTACATATCGCCTCTTGTGTGCAGCAGCGTCAGCGAAAGTCGCAGCAGCAGATGTCGGGGGCGAGCGTGCGCAGATAAAGAGGGTCATTACACAGGTGTGTAGCGACCTTTTTTATTTAGGTTGTTAGGTGGTGGCGCCTACCCTACCTTCATAATGAGGGTGGGAACGCAAAGAGCAACAATATACGGAGTAACAAATAACAAAACAATAAAAATTTACATTATGAAGGTAGCAGTGGTAATGGGTTCGACAAGCGACTGGGACATTATGAAGGCAGCTTGTGAAACTCTTGAAGAGTTGGGTATCGAGTACGAGAAGCGTGTTATCAGCGCACACCGTACTCCCGATTTGATGTATGAATTTGCCAAGTCGGCACGCGAGCGAGGTTTTGGTGCAATCATCGCAGGTGCAGGTGGTGCAGCGCATGTAGCAGGTGTTACGGCAGCGATGACTACCGTACCGGTTATCGGTGTGCCAATCAAGACTTCGGCACTCGGAGGTTTGGATTCGTTGTTG
>JAZQHQ010000057.1:0-1691 GCA_045540675.1 Alistipes sp.
GGATAGGCGGATAGCAAGGCTCTTCGCTCAAATTATCGTTCACCAAATCGAGCAGTCCGTTCTTCGACACATACTGCGTGCCGTTGAGCGAGATAACCAACCCCTTGTTGAGGTAGGTGTAGTTGCGCAAGAGCTGCTCCACGAACTCCAAGTTGTAGTTGTACTTGCCAAAGACCTCCTCATCGACACGGAAGCGGATGAAGGTGCCGTCTTTCTCCTTGACATTATCCTCCCACTCTTCGCCTGTCTGTATGCCCTGCGCAAAGGTTACCGAGTGTGCCTTGCCGTCACGCACCGAGCGAGCCATAAACTCACTTGAAAGGTAGTTCACAGCCTTCACACCCACGCCATTCAGACCTACGGTCTTCTTGCCGTCCTCCTCGTAGTTGCTACCCGTGTTCATCACCGACACCGCAGCAGCCAACGCTCCGAGCGGAATACCACGACCATAGTCACGCACCGATACAACATTATCCTCGATGGTAATCTCCACACGACTACCAAATCCATTCATAAACTCGTCTATCGAGTTGTCGGTGACCTCCTTGATAAGCACATAGATACCGTCATCGGACATCGTGCCGTCACCGAGTTTTCCGATGTACATACCGGGACGCAAGCGGACATGCTCACGAGGTGTGAGCGTCTTTATCGAGTCCTCATCGTAGGTCATCGGGTTTTTTAGTAAATCTGCCATTATCTTTTAGATAAAATTGATAATTGACAATTGATAATTGACAATTAAAGGAATTTTATTTTATATCTTTATTTTTTTTACTCTTATTGACAATTAACTGATAATCAAAAAAAATACAACAAAACGATTTATTGTTTTACCACAATTTTCAATTGTCAATTGTCAATTCGCTTTGCGGATTTCCGCCAAAGCACTTGTCATCATCTCCTGCACCTCCTTTGCCATCTCCGCAGGCTCGGTCGCTGCAACACGCTCTGTCGAGATTGGAGGTAACACCTTCACCGTAAGTTGATGCTTCCAATTGAACCAATAACTCTTCGGTTTGAATATGTTGCGTGTGCCGTCAAGCACCACAGGCAAAATCTCCACGCCTGCCTCCTTTGCCAAGGCAAATGCACCCTGCTTGAAGCGGTGTATCTCGCCATCTTTCGAGCGAGTACCCTCAGGGAATATCGCAATCGAAGCACCACGCGATATCCACATCTTGCCATCGTTCACAACCTTCGCCATAGCCTCCGCAGCACGACCACGCTGGATAGGAATATCGCCGTGCGCAATCAACAACGGACCGATATAAGGGATACGGAAAACCTCCTCCTTCGACACCCAACGGAAGTTCAAAGGCAGGAAGTAGAGCGAGATAATATCCGCCATGCTCTGGTGGTTGAGCGTGATGACATACGACTTGTTCGGGTCGATATGCTCCAAGCCCTCAACCCTCTGTTTCCAAGTTGGTGGCACCTTCCAGAAGAACATGCAAATCATCTTCGAGCACCAATGTACCGCCTTACGAGCCTTGTCGAAGGGGTAGCAAACTGCAAGCACAATCCACGACACGACAAACCAAAAGGTCAGTTCCACAAGGATGTAAAGTGCAAAAAGTAGTGTCAGCATACTATTTAAGTTTTTTTTGTTTTCTTTTCTTGGTTTTCCGAACTCTGTCGCTTATCAAGGCGCAACCATTCTGGGAAGTCGGAGGCCAAGCGGTCTTAGG